>PSPR01000026.1 GCA_004195515.1 Methanobacteriota archaeon
CACTAGTTTACCAGTTGTCTGACAAGGCAATGCTGGGTAGCCACGCCCTGACGGATAAGAGCTGAAAGCATCTAAGCTCGAAGCCACCCCATAAACGAGACACATATTCATCACTCGTAGAAGACGAGTTGATAGACTGCGGATGTAAGTACGAAGCTTCGGCGACGTATTCAGTCCAGCAGCACTAACGATGATGCAACTATTTTTTGTATATACACCGCACTTGCGAGTGCCCTTCATTCATCAGTTCATGCCAATTCAAGAAATACGATCATCGCAAGATGATTCGTGGTTTCCAACATCAGATTCGAAAGAAGTTGGGTGCACGGTCATAGCGGAGGTGTTTACCCGGTCCCATCCCGAACCCGGAAGTCAAGCCCTCCTACGTCGGTTTCGGTACTGTGGTACGAGAGTCCACGGAAAGTTCCGTCACTGTGCCTCACTTCTTTCCCCTGATTTGTTGATCAATATCCCCGCAACCGCTTTTAGCGGAAATTTGGCCGTACTTGTCCACCTTTTTTGGTCAAGTGCGGCCTTTTTTTCGTTAGGCAATAATACACAGACAAACCAATAAACCGTCTACCCAACACAATGGAGTGCAAAGTCTATGCCAATGATGACCAATGATATTCTAGGATCCGATCAGGTTGGAGTATATCTTGCAATTTGTGGCGATGTCGTATTCCATCCTAATGAGCTCAACCAAGAAGCATTAAGTCGTTTAGATGAATGTCTCGGCCTCGAGGCTCATCCAATTTCAGTAGGTGGATCCAATTTACTTGGAGCTCTGATTTCGGGCAATTCAAAAGGCCTCGCAGTTGCTGATATCGCAACCGAAAGGGACATTGATATTCTTACCTCTTTTGGTGATGTAGTAGTTATGGAAGGAGGAGTAAATACCGCTGGAAATTTACTACTCTGTAATTCGTATGGAGCAATTGCTTCACCATCTATTCCTGAAGACGGTGTTGAAATCATTTCTGAAGTACTCCAGGTTCCAATAGCGGTTTCCAGCATTGCTGCAGAAGATATCGTTGGCTCCTTGGGGGTTGCAAACGACAAAGGCGTTCTTCTCCACCCTGATGTTCTCCCTGATGAAGTAAAATTGATCGAAGAAATTCTCAACGTCACTCCTATGGTTGGAACTGTTGCATTTGGTTCTCCATATGTTGGAGCAGGTATCGCTTGTTCGAACACCGGCGCAATGACTGGCCGAGAAACTACCGGCCCTGAATTAAATCGAATCGAAGATGCGCTCGGTTTTCTTTGAAAATCGATTTTGCTCGTAATTGGCCAAAGTGTCGGTGGAACTATTATATAGGGACGATTTCCGTCCTATCTTTAGGAAATGATTACCATGCGTGGAAGAATGTCCGTAATGATGCTAGCACTTGTGATGGTTTTGGGAACAATGTTCCCAGCCGGAACTGACGTATTGACCCAACAATCACAGGATAAGTTCTCTGATCATGGAAACGAAACGTCGAATATGACCTTTGGTGATGCGATTCTAAATGCCACAATTTACGTGGATGATCCAGGATTCGATTCCAGTTGGAGTTGTGATGGCGGTGTCGGAGTTTTCGACCTCGACCTAAATAATAATATGAATAATATGACCGACCCAAGCCCTTGGTTGATCTCAGGGTTTAACATTACAGGAACAGGAAATTTCTATGATACAAATATGCCTGCAGGGGACTATCATCTCGGTGCTGGCTTAGATTGCATAGATGATGATGGGAATGACATCGGTTATCATGCCCTATTAATGGATGGCAACTCAACCAATAATAGCTTGGAAACATTTACCTTACAAAATTTCACATCGCTCTCGGTAGATTTCTATCTACAAAAGGACGACATGGGCGGCCAAGGTCCAATGTACCACTGTGGAAACGGCGACGATATCGAATTCCACTTGGTTAACGATGGAACCGAAGATTGTGCTGATGGTTCTGATGAACCACAATATGATGCAAATGGAACCATGGTCAACTGGTTTGATTGCCATGACGGATCAACCGTTGGAATGGATCTTGTCAACGATGGCAACTGGGATTGTGCCAATGGCGAAGATGAAGGCGAATACGGTGGCGGACCTGGTGGCGAAAGAATGTTCGATTGTGCTAACGGAACAATGTCGATTTACTTTTATGAAGTCAATGACGGATTTTCAGATTGTACCGATGGTTCTGATGAACCTCAATACGATGCTGCCGGAAATGAAACCAGTTACTACATGTGCGATGATGGCAATAACACCATCCCGCTGTCATGGGTAAATGATGGATACCCAGATTGTGAATACGGAGATGATGAATCCGACAACGGTGGCGGACCTGGTGGTTCTGAATGGATTTCGTTCGATCACTCTTATGACTATGTCAATTATGATAATTCTTCCGCACTACCATATTTCCATGGTCCTGCATTAGCTGGAGGATTGGAAGAAGGAATGTTTTATTACATCAATACCACCATTCAATCTGATGACGGATTCTTTGGTTCCTTATCAAGCGATATGTTTACCGGTGATAATACCAGTGAATTTTCACTATTTGTCGGGCAACTCTATGATCTGACAGATGGATGTTATTATGCTGAAATGGATTTGATCAGCGAAGACGGCAATTATGTCGGTTATGATGGCCTTGAATTTTCAGTTGGCGATGTCGACTGTGGCCGCTCTGATGAGCGCATGTTCGATTGTGCTAAAGGATTGTGAGGATGGTTCTGATGAACCTCAATATGATGCTGCCGGAAATGAAACCAGTTACTACATGTGCGATAATGGCATTGACATCCCGCTGTCATGGGTAAATGATGGAACCGAAGATTGTGAATACGGAGATGATGAATCCGGTGGTAGCCCCGGGGAGTATCTTTTCTTCTGCGGTAATGGCGAAGATATACCATTTGATTGGGTAAACGATGGCGTTGAGGATTGTGATGATGGTTCTGATGAACCTCAATACGATGGTAATGGAACTTTAATCAATTGGTTCGATTGCTACGGTGGTAGCACAATCGGCATGGATCTAGTCAACGACGGCAATGAAGATTGTCCAGATGGCGACGATGAAATGGGCGATAACGGTGGAGAAGATGGTGAAGATTGTGTTAGCTTTTCCCTCTTTGCTAAGATGATAGGTTCTTCTGATGACGCTCAATTTGAATTCACCATGGAGTGTGAATTGGATGAAGATCAGTCAATGGAATTCCGCGGATTTATGGATTATCTTGGCAATAATGATGGCGTGGTCTCCGATGATGAAGTCGCCGCTTTCATTGTTATGATGTCTGATTCTGATGGGCCGGATGAACCTGATGACGAAGAAGAAGTATTTTGGCACGCAGCTGACACTATGCTAACTATGACCCATCAACCGCAATCAATTTCTAATGGTATTGGACCAGGAAATATGACAATGGTGATGACCGAACTATCAGGCCCAATCTCAATGCTTGAAGGCTCAGATTCCATAATTGTTTCCACTTATATCGCGGAGGAAGAGAGCGATTGTGTGGATATTGCTATCCACGATAGTGAAAACTGGGACGTCATTGCAGCATCGGTATCTAACGCTGGTTGGGATATTACCGATATGGGAGACCATTTCGCAGCATCTGGCTGTACATCACCTGGCGATATAGCATTCGAATTCTTTTATCTAGGGTCCGATGAAACCGGAAACGAAACCGGTGAAGGTAACGAAACCGGTGAAGGAAACGAAACCGTCGATCAACCTCCTGCTTGTATGGTTTCTTGGACATATAGCAACGATACTGCATGGGCAGCTGGAACTGAAATTATTGTTGATGCTAGTGGTGATCACACCCTTGACATGAGTCCTGGAAATTACTTCCTTGGAATTTTCTGCATCGATGATGAAGGCGATCAAATAACAATTTCATTATCGACAGCGGATGGAAGTCTGAGTGCAACTCAAACCGGATCTGCAGATGTTAGTGGTTGGGTTGACCTAACTATCCCTGAAGGATTAACAGCAACTATTCCAATCGATTACCAATGGAATTCAGGGGACCATAACGGTGCTGGAACCATTACGATAACATTCACGAGTGATGCTGGCGATAATTCTACGCTTGACGATATCGAGACCGATTCTGGTGGCTTCTTGCCAGGCTTTACAAGTATCTTAACCATTAGTGCAATGATGGGAGCAGTCATGTTTCTATCACGCCGTGAAGAAAAGTGAAGTCGATTAAAATCGAATGCTAGGGCATTGGTTTCCATCGGTAAGGTGGGTGCCAATGTTCAAAGGCGGGTTTGACCGCCAAGAGTAATATGGGCGAATGCCTCTACTCCGGAAAGGTCAAGCAAGTTTGGTCGACAGATGATCCAGATATTCTGGAATTCAGATATACCGACCAGATTTCAGTATTCGATCAAATCATACCTTCTCTGATTCCACGCAAAGGTGAATCGCTGAACCGAACGACATGTCATTGGTTTGGTTTGGTTGAAGAGGAAGGAATTTGTCGCACTCATATCGTTGAGAGAAATGGGGCGAATAGATGCTTGGTTCGTCGTGTCGATATTTATCGGGAACCAGGTACTTTGCCCCGTGATGGTGAATGGGTTTTTGTCCCCTTGGAATTCGTTTGTCGCCAATATTTGGCTGGTTCTGGTTGGAGGCGTTATGCGCGAGGAGAATTAAGTGCAGAAGAACTTGGATTTGAAGCCGGCACCGATTTAACTCAAGGAGTGAAATTACCAGCACCATATCTTGAGATCACTACCAAATTTGAAGCATATGATCGACTCATCGACCGCGAAGAAGCATTGGAAATAGCTAATATTTCCGGCGAGGAATTAGATTCATTGCTTGAGGTAGTCCTCAAAGTAGATTCACTTATCGAACGCGAAGCAGCTCTTCGAGGGCTCATCCACGTCGATGGAAAGAAGGAGTTTGCATTGGGCCCAGGGAGAGTCCCTGTTCTGGTCGATTCCTTCGGAACTTTGGACGAGGACCGTTGGTGGGATGCTGAGCAATATAAGCTTGGAACTATAGTACAATTATCAAAAGAATTCGTTAGAGAACACTATATTGGAACCGGACACCAAGAGCAATTGCGAATCGCTCGTGATTCTGGAAATGAAGATCCCGCAATTCCTGCATTACCTCAAGAAGTAATAGATCAAACCGCTGCTCTTTACGCTTCAATGTTTGAGCGCTTGACCGGCAATAAGTTCTGAACGGGTATGAATACCCTCAGATGTGGATTCTAAATAGTACTCCACATACTCTTTTTTCTGCAGCTCTTAACAGCGCAACCAAATGTTTTGCCGCGTAATGACAACCACCATCGAGTGGTTCTTCACCCGCAGGCATCCAACAAGTACTGGTTAGGTCGATGCGTAATTGAGTTGTTTCTTTTGAATCGAGCCAACCCTTCAGCGCCAGTCTGCCAATTCCAGTTGCCATAGTTGTAGTTTCTAATCTTGAGTTTAGGGTTTCCAAGTGTATTTCTAAGCGTGCAAATGCAGCATCGTCTCGTGTCGATGTGCGTATCCAATCCAATAAATATGAAACCGCAGAAGAATTACCATGTGGGAATCTTCCGAATTTTTCTTTGGAGAAACCAGCTTCCAATATTAATGGCCTTGAATTTTTATCCAATTTTAAGCACGATAAAAAGAATAGGTTAGCATCATCCCATTTTATCTTGGAGCGATCTGTCGGTTCCTCGACCCCTTGATTAAGCAATAATATTCGCAAATCATCATCACTTTCGACCATATTTTTCCAGTCTCCACCATCTAGTGCAGACATAACCAATTGTAATCTGGCTGATTCCATTGGGTCAAGTGTGAAAAAAGGGGGAGTGTTTTCTTCGTCCATAAAAATTCACCTATCCTTAAGGAAAGAATCGAGGCGGCTCGAAATATCATCGACTTTCTTTGATGGATTTTTGTCATCTGTATCCATCTCCAATCGTAGTGCACTAAGTTTTCCACTAGCACTACCTTCGTCGATATCGATAATTTGTGGTTTTTTCTCAGGAGTTGGTTCTGGGGGTAGAATCGGTTCTTCGGCAATAGCATCTTCGTCTTCTTCAAAACTCATATCATCCAATTCGATATCGAGTTCATCGATTTCTTCATCGACGGTTTTGGTTTCTGATTGTTGAGTGGTAGTTGTTTTCTTCTTTTGAACTGGCTTTTCTCCAGTCTTGAAACGAAGTAATCCAACAAACCAAGCCACACCGATCATAACTGCTGCGATTGAAATCGTCCATGTAATATCGGAGGACTCGTAGGTTAGGACTGGTATTTTTGTCGCGATTGCTGTTTTGTAATCATCGTCATCATCGTCGTCGATATCCCATGGACTCAAACAAGAAATCCTCGCTTCTCCAGTATCACCTTCAATCAATTCCGCAGGTCGTTTGATTTTGATTACCGGGGCATATTTACCCTCAGCGATATTGATGTCGATGGTTTTGGTCCACGACCCTTCGATGTGTGAGATTTTCACACTACAAATTGCGTTTTGAAGTTTTGAATATCCTTCTCTGTTAATTCCGAGGTTTATGGAATCAGAATCGATCGAGAAGGTAGATATACCGATATTCCAATCCGAATCATGGGCGATATGATCAGTTGATTGGCGTAATAATTCAATCCCGTTCGAATCGATTATCAAAATTTCAACACTTAGATTACCAGCACTCGGGTCCCATGATGTAGTGCTTAGGTTAATCGTCATATTTCCACCTGGACTTAATCTGATGATTTGACTATCTATCGAATCACCATCGGTAGTCCGTAACCAAACGTTTGCAGTAAGGGCTGCTTGCTCATTTGCAATCAGGGTACAACTTGCCCAAACCCTAGTGAGCGGTTCGATTCCTAAGGTCGTTAAATCACCGTGATTTGTTTGACAATCGGCTTGATGAATCGGTGCTTCAATTCCAATGAGATGAAGTGACATCCCGTTATGGGTAGTATTTGATCTCCCTTGAGGTAAGGTCAGAACAGAGGTGGAATCTCCTTCGCTGGCAGTATTTGTCGTTACGGCAACTTTTTGCCCCGCTCTGCCACTCTTTACAGGGGTTGATGTCAAAACGGTATCTGAACTTGAGATTGTAATGGGGAGGGTAATTTCACCTAATGTTGGGTGCTGGAGAGAGATTTGCAATTGAAAGTTTGATTGGTCCCAACCCTCTGACGGTTGAATTTGCAGAGGAACTCCGATAATTTCTCCCGGTGCGACCACTAGTGACCCTTCGCCTGATATAGTCCAATCTTGAGGAGCGTTATCGATTGATAATTCCATAAGGGCAACATCATTCCCACCGTTTTCAATCCATGCAGTTGGCCATGAAGAGACTCCAGTTCGTACCATCCAAGCGCCCTTTGCTTCAAGATGAATCTCAGGGGCTGACCCTACTCTAATCGGCACTTGCTCCAAAACTTGCCCAGAGCCATCACCGTTGGAAATTCTGATACTAATCACTCCGACCTCGCCTGCGATCGCATCGGCGGGTGGAGTGATATTGACCGAGATAATTGCACTTGAACCTGGGTCTATACTCGGTGAGTTTTGAGGTAAGGTGACCTCCCAGCCTTCGGCTGCTTTTATGAACCAAGGTTGTGCAGGTGTGTTTCCTAATTGTTCTACCTTTAGGGTGATTTCACCGCCTTCCGGTGCTACCTCCAGATTTGTATTAGATAGGTCGAATCTCCAGCCTGCTACCTCTGAAACCGTGAGGTTCAGGTTTAGGGTTTGAACTATGATGAAATCACCAGCGGATAATATAAATTCAACATGTACTACGGTTCCAGCCCAAGTATTATCTGGCACGGAAAGATTCCACGTAATAGATTCAGATTGAAAAACTTCAATCGATGAAGAGCTAATGTTTGATGAAGACCAAATTGAATTATCGCCATCTTGGTGCTGAACTGTTAATGATGGGTCCAAGGTTAGAGTATCATTGGTATTGCCTACATTTTTTGCAATTATCTCGACTGTTAATTCTTGACCTGGGACGACATCGAGGGCGGCCCCATCAATAATTGTCAGATTCCAGCGGTGGTCTGGCCTTGCTTCTATCGTGATGTTAGCAGAATCGTTAACGCTATTATCACCGTGGCTAGTCCAATCGAATCGAAGATTGAATGGTTTGCTTGCAGGTATATTTTCATCCAGAGTAACCCATACAGGAACCATAGAAATCCCGCCTGGGCCAAGGGTTCGAACCGGATTCGTGATTTCGAATTGGACCAATGGAACGCTCTCCAAATCTCCTTGAATACTCATGCCCTCTAATGTGAAAGTGTCCTCGCCGTTTCCAGGATTTTCTAATTTGAGAATTATTTTTGTTCGCTCACTGACATTGAACACCGCACCATCATCGGGCTCAACAACGCTGGCTTGAGCACGATATACCTGTAGTACATGAAGTGAAATCGCTAAATCGCTATTGAATTCAATCGCATCGCTTTGATTGAAAAAGTGTCGATTTGGAGGTGTATCAACCGGTAGATCAAGTCTTAATTCACCATTAGGCCCCGTCATCTCTAAGTTGGTACCAACGATGGTCAAATCTCCGCTTGCAGTCCATACCCAGCCTTCTTTCAGCATTCCAGCAGTTGACATATCCCAAGACAACTGCCCTGAATTTGGCATATTGGCGCTGATTGCCCAACTGAGATTTTGTGCCGGTACTGTCCTGATATGTGGTCCGGGCGAAGAGACATCAGATGCAAAGACGGTAGCGACGAAATCTTCACAGATTTCGTCTTCTTGAGAGCCAATGCATAATGTGAGAGTGGCTGAAGTGGATTCGCCTGTAGATTTGCTTGCAGGTATGTCGAATTCGATCCAAAACTCCTTGGCCGAATTTGGATTAATTTCAATCCCCCATTGGGTTTGACCATTTGAATCGACCAATCTAGTCCCGGTTGACCACGAATTAGAAGACCATCGCATCTCGGTTGTTTCTTGACCGTTTCCAACGTTTTCGACCCTGAACCAGATATGAGCAGAATCTCCAGGTTTGCCAAAGCCAATTCCTGTATCTAATCCGCTGGGACCTTGTAGGGAAAGTCCCCTAGTTCTCAGTACTTCCAATGGCAAAATCACAGTTGTATTGATGGTTGGATCTTGGTCTAAACTCAAGGTTAAAGAAATCTGAGCATCATCGGTGCCAAGAGCATCGGAAGGAACGCCGAACTCAAATTGAACCGATTGGTCAGTATTTCTTTGCAAATTCATTGTCGTATCATCCAGAGGGCTAAACGACCAACCAACAGGTAGATCAGAATCATCGAATGATAAGGTCCAATCACCATCTCGGCTACCAAGGCTGGTACAAATAATATCGACGGTTGTAGTTGTTCCAGGCAATGTTCTTGAAATTTCTGCAGGGGTTTGAATCGAAGCAACATATGGCTCTAGTACAGTTAATGTAGTAGTGAAATTATCATTATCAGTTCGTGATTGAGTAATATTAGAATTTGGATCTAGGATTAATTCAACAGTATGAACTCCAAGTGTGGCCTCAACATCTACACTGAATGTAATCGGTCCGCCTTCTCCTGAAGGTGAGACCGGTTCGACAATATTGACTCGGCTTCTTTCGATTTCAACACCATCTAATAAAATTGCAGCATCGACAGGCTCATCGGTGCTGATGATACCAATATTTGCGAATTGACCGGTGATTGTAACCATTTCACCAGGGTCTGGGTCGGTAGGTGTGAATCCGATGCCACGGCCATCTGCGAGTGGAGCCAAATCTACCAAAGCTTGTGAGATTAGGGTATCTCCAATCAATATATCGAGATAACCATCACCGTCTAAATCTGCGATCGCTGGAGCCGCCCAAACTCGATGCTCCAATTCTATTGGTGATGTCCAGCCAGAACCAACATCGGCAGGAGTACCGGTATTGCCGTCAAAAGCGAAAACTCTTCGTCCGAATGCAACCAATAATTCCGGTTCGCTCTCGCCGTCGAGATCTATCCAGAGTGGCGGAGCAACCGCGATTTCATCGTTATCTGTCCCTCCACCCTTTTGCAGGGTCCGAGCCCATTCTCTAAATGGCGGTTCAATCGTGATGTCGTGGCATCCTGCTGCCCCCTCTCGGTCGGTAGACCAAGAAGAATCAGAATACCATGTGACCCAACAGACCCTATCTGTAATTCCGTCGCCACTTGTGTCGACGGCGATCGGCTCAGCATCTGCATAACCATTCTTGGCTCTAAAACGCCATAATTCGTCGGTGCTGGTCAATTCCATTCCCACGTATTGAGCACCCATTCCTTCGGTATCTCCATTGGAGTCGAACGGCAATGTGAGAATCATTTCAGGTGCAGCATCGGCATCGAGTTGAGTAATTATCGGTCCGGGTAAACGCAGTCTCGGAGTGTCGGAATCAGAATCTGTTCCTTGAATGCTAACCCGTTCCCAATCAAGTGAGCCAGTCGCACCATCAATACGCCAAATCCACATATTGCCACTATTGGAATCAACTGTCGTCAACACAACAGCGCCACTTTGTTCATCCAATGCCGCAAATGCAGGGTCTGAAGGATGTGTTCCTCGGTCAAGGGTGACCGACCAATCGATCTCGGGTGATTGTAAGCCTAATGGAATCGCGATAACGGTCGGTTCATCGGTTGAGGTATCTACCGCTGCAATCACAACATCTGGACTGCCGTCGAGTGCAAGGTCTGCTAATAGTGGCTGAGTTACCGAAAGGTGATTGGATTGACTTGTGAACCAATGTGGACTGTTAATTCCGATTCTCAAATCTGCATCGGACCAAGACCACAATTTCTCATTGCCATGGCCACTTGCAGACCATCCTGACTCATCACAATTCAACTCTGGTGCCCAAAGGTCGACTTCGAGTGCAACATCTGTATCGTAAACTATCACGATTTCTGATTGACCATTTCCATCTACATCGACAATCATCGGTGTCGAGCGAATATATTTAGCATCACCCAAGTTTACCTCCCATGCGGTCTTTGCGGTATTGCCTTCGATGATCGATAGGTATCTTTCACCTGAATTCTGGTCGGTTCTGGTCATTATGGCAAAGAGATGGCCTTCACCACACCGCTCGACCGCACCGGGTGGAGCGGTAATTGAAGCCGAAAAGTTAGCGATTGCCACCCCGTATCCATCAGCGCCCAACCCCGAATCAAAAGCTTGCCAATTCTGGCCTGGATTGGTAATAGGTTCCAATCCCGAAGCGCCGTGCTCAGGTAGGTCTCGGCTATGACCAGGGTCTCGGCCGTATTGGGCCCAAGGCTGTTCCAATGGGTCCCAAGCAACAAGATCATGATCGGTTGCAGTAGTTTGAACAGGGAATACCATGCTTGAAGCAAGTAAGACAAAGAGCATGAAAAAAGCCCGTCGTTGTGAATGCATACGCCCTCTCACCAATTTTAACGGGCCTCAAGGGGTTGTTGATGCTTTGGGCCCATAGGGCCCAGCAAGAGTCGGTTTTCAGACCGATTAATTGCTACCATCTCATAATTGCCGATGACAGATAATAGAATCTATTAATCCAATTATTGTGAACTATTCCATTGTGTTTGCAATCGACTATAGCATGGAGGGTACCTTTTTTTTCATTACGATTAAGATAAGGGGGGTTAAAATAGGGGTCGGAGGTGGCAAGGACGACTTCGGTCACACTTCTCTCCCGAGGCGCATAGCCGGTGAAGGACGGATGAGGTAAAAACCTCTTCGTCCTAACACCAAAATTGCGTCCGCTGAGAAGTCGTGCTGATGAGGTGAAAAAGATGTACAAAGTCGTCACTAAAGAGGATACAATCCGTATTCCAGCGGAGTATATTCGAAAGGATAAATCTCTGAACCAACACATAGATCGCTTGGCAGCATCTGCTTTCGAGGGGAAATTCGATGACCAAAACCGATTCGTTTTGGTAACTTCAAACCACGAGCCACTCGGTCGAGGCCGTATCATTCACGGTGATGGGGCAATTTACCAAGAGGTTAGATTTGACGCAGTTCTCTTCTGTATGGAAGATTATGAAGTTGTTGAGGGTGCGGTTTCAGAAATCAATGACTTCGGTGCATTCGTCCGAATCGGGCCAATGGAAGCTCTACTTCACAAGTCACAGATTATGGAGGACCACGTCGATATCAATGCAGGTATGGGCGTTGTCGAAGGCCGCCAAACCGGGCGTCGTCTTGGTGTCGGAAGCTCGGTTAGAGCCCGCATCGTTTCCCTTTCCCCAGATACTAGCGACCCACGTCGTTCTAAGATTGGATTGACCTGTAAACAATCCGGACTTGGTAGTCACGAATGGATCAACGAGGCTCGAACTGAAACTAAGGAGTGATAAAAATGGTAAAAAACCCTTTCGCATGTAGTGAGTGTCACCAAATCCTTGCCGATGGCATCGACCAGTGCACTCGTCATCCTCACGCACCAGTATCTTCTGATTGGTCCGGCTACGTCGTCGTCATGGTCCCCGATCGCTCGGAGATTGCACACCGCCTCAACATCGAGATACCGGGTAGTTACGCCCTTAAAGTAAACATTCGCTGATATAGGAGAGGATGAAAAATGGAAATAATTGACCGAAAAGAAAACCCACTATTGAATAGAGTTGAACTAAAGTTCCGCATTTCCCACAAGGGTTCTGCAACTCCAACCCGTGTTGACATGCTCAATCAAATCACAGCGATTGAGCCTGGAGCAAACCGTGATTTAGTTGTCCTCAAGAATATCAACACCAGATACGGGATCGCAACCACAACTGGCATGGGAATAGTCTATGCTGATAAAGAATCGATGAAAGTCGAACCTGATTACATTTACAAGCGCTTTGCTGGTCTTCGAACCGCGAGTGCAAGCGAAGAATCCACCGATGGAGGTGAAGCTTGATGGCTGACCCAAAAAATGGAGCAAAGTGGTCCAAATATAGCGTAGAAGATGGTAACCTCGTCCGCAAGGCAGATTTCTGCCCTCAATGTGGCCCTGGAGTTTTCATGGCTAACCACGCAGATCGCAAAGCATGCGGTCGCTGTGGACACACTATTTCCAACCAATAAAATCAATCAAAATGAGGGGTTTCATGCCCCTGATTATCGAGGACCATCCATTGGTTTTCCCGCTCGATTAATTGCACACCAAGGTTTTCCCGTGTGGTTGAACCACCATTGAGGATTACATCGTCACGCCAGCAAATAATCCTCCAATCTGCGCCATCAAACGCTGCATGGTTAGCGCAGCCTCGTAAATGTCGTGCTACTAGGATATTTTCACCTTCGACCGAGTAGACCCAGCCATCTTTTGAACTGAGCAAAAACTTGTCTTCAAAATGGTAAACATTGTCAAGGTCGGCCTCTATTTCAATAACAGAAGATGAAATTTCATCTCCAGATTTTTTATCTAAAACCAGATGGCTCCCACCTCTGGTCCAAACATGTATATTTTCAACAATAATTATCGAACAAATCTCTTCAAAACCTTTTGGCAGATTTTCATTTATTTCTGGTAATCCAGTTCGCCAAATTTCAGTCGAATCGGATTTTGTGGCATAAATTCCTCGTTGCCATAATGCGAATATCACCAAATCTCCTTTTGCAACTAAGGATAATGGTTCAGCCTCTAAAGAATGGCACCAAACCGCCCCCTCCACCATAGTTGAGTCTCGATTTTTCCGTAATGTGCCTTTGTCAACACCATCTTTGAGGGGTTGATCAAGGCGCAATAATGCCATCCTAGCTAATCTCAACTCATGGTCAACCCACGTAGCGACCAATCCGCCATCACAAATCGCAGCATGACTAATCTGACATGGAAACGGATGAGAGACTTTTCCGTCGATACAAATACCGCCATCAACATCGATGAGAACCTCAGTCTCCCCAGAGAAGAGGACCTTCCACGGGGCGCTCTCCATAACCAAGGGCAGCAACACCAAGCATTCAAATTAACTGGTACTGAAAACATCAATTTTTAATGTTGCCAGTACCAGTTTGCTCCATGGTGAGCCTTATCGTGGTGTCTTGCGGCGACGTCGCCTCCTATAATCAGGCCAACGCTTTGCTTGAAATGGACGATTGGGAAGAGATGGATTCTGTTGAGGGTCATCGTGCTCTTCGCTTTGCTGATGCCCGAATGTGGTGGATGCCGGACGGTGTTTTGTGGGAGGATAATCTCGATAAAAGATGGACTGCAGTTACTGGAGAAGTTCCGTGTGAGGTAATTTTCCCTTCGCGTCATTCTGCCGCGAGTGGTCAAGCATCGTTGACGTTACATCCGATTGGAACGATGCAAATTCAGCCTGGACAGGAGCCTCAATATGGTGGGAAAGCAGGAGATTGTCCGCCACCTAACCCTCGAATTGCAGCTTGGTGGCGAGAATTGAATCGAGTTGGGTCTCAACTCGATGAATTCGATTTGTCGTTGGAAACTACACATCATGGACCATGGTTGGAAACTCCCTCTCTCTTTATCGAAATAGGATCGACCGAGGCGACTTGGGGTCACCTCGGTGCGGCCAAATTATTGGCCGGCATTATACACCGGGGTCTAGGACTCGATGGTGGTAATGGCTTTGGAGAATGGGATGGCGATGGCAAGGTAGTGCTCACTTTAGGCGGTGGGCATTACGCACCTCGGGCCAATAAGATAGCCATGGCTGAAAATGTATATTTGGGTCATATGTTGGCTACTTACGCAATTCCATTCGAGAGGGACGAAGAAGAAAACATCAGCGGAATGTGGGAGCAAAGTATCAGAGCCGCAGTCACTTCAACCCAACTTGCCTATCCGGGAGCGAATTTGTTGAGCAGTCTTGAGAAGAAGGCTTTCAAAGGTTGGCAACGCCAAGCCATTCGTGATTTGATGGCCGAATTGGGAATTCCTATATTGAGGACCAAAGACATCATTGGATGACAATGGTCAAGAATCCCCTCGGTTCACCGGGATAACATGGTCGGCTTATTCTCGCGTATGGTTGTGGCGATAACCGTTCGCAGCCCACGCTGGTTTGTCGGCTGGGTGAGTCGCCGATATGTTGCTGGAAGCAGTCTTGAAGATGCGGTAAAAGTCATGAAAAGGCTAGAATCCGAAGGGGCTTGTTTTACCGTTGATGTGCTTGGCGAAGAGATTTCATCGATGGCGGAAACCGAATATTTTTTAGAGGAGTATAAGGCGGTAATTTCTGCGATTGTCGAGAATGATTTAGATGCTAATCTTTCGATTAAACCGACCGCGTTTGGAATCTTACTCGATGTAAAAGAATCGTTCAAAATAATAGAATCGTTGGTTAGAATGGCTTCGGAGCACAACCTTTTTGTTCGTTTGGACATGGAGGATTTCCGGGCGACTGATGTAACGATTGGAGTATTAGAAGAGATGCATAAGCGAGGTTTAAGCAATATCGGAATCGTTCTTCAAGCTCGGCTTTTTAGAACCTTAGATGACATTAATAAAATCACAAATATACTAGGTTCCGCGGCGGATTATCGAATTTGTAAGGGAATTTATCTTGAGTCTGCTGATATTGCCCATACCGAACGTCAGCCGATAATTGACGCTACAAATCAATGCCTTGATTCAATGCTTGACTCCGGAGCATATGTTGGGATTGCAAGCCATGATTATCCAGTAATTACACATGCTCTCGAGGCATTAAAACAAAGAGATATGGGGCCAGAAGGTATAGATCCACGAAAGAATGCAGAGATTCAACGGGATGGCAAGGGTCCGGGTTATGAATTCCAAATGCTCTTGGGTGTAAGAGGTCCACTTCGCAGAAAATTGCGGAAAAAAGGCCACCGTACTAGAGTATACATTCCCTATGGTAAACAATGGTACGAATATTCAATTCGCCGATTGAAGGAAAACCCAACTATTGGAACCCAGGTCGCTAAGGCTTTATTGATGCCTTGGTCAAACCGACCGTAATCAATTACGAGCTTTCTTTTGACGACGACCAGGCCGCTTGCTCTTTGACTTTCCAGATTTTTCAGCATCTGGAATAATCGGATTAGGATTATCTCCAAGTCTGCCTTCTTTCCAAGCTTGTCTGCGCTCGCGTGGGGTGTGAGGCGCATCATCGGAAACCCTAGGAGGTTCGTGGAGATATATTCTTTTGATGTCGTGGGCTAGTACACGACCGGTCATGGTTCTTCCAGTGCCGGTGTGGATAGCACGAATCCTCCATCTTTGGTCCCAATGTTCCATAATTGAACCAGCTTTGAATTCAGTATCTCTTGGTACTGTAATCGAATCACTCTTTGAAACGTGGATTTTTGTCAATGTTAATCTAACCAAAACTTGGTCGGATCTAACTGCGTTAGCCCTAGCGATTTGACCCACTATCAAATTTGTCTTTGATCTTCCATCCCTAGATTCAAGGCGATTGATTTCCCAATGAGCCTCATCGTGCTCGAAGACATCTCCGACCCATATGGTTTCATCTTCATCAATTTCGATTTTTGCAACTCTGGAGTCCGCGCCTTCGGATAGAACGAATGAAATTTCGATAGCTTTTGGCTCTCTAACTTGAACGGAGTGAACCTTGTCGCATTCATCGCATTTGAGCAGAAAATCCGTCCCTTTTCCGACCTTGCGCTCACGAAGAATCGCATGGCCAGTTTTGTCGTCACATTCGGGGCAGTGAGTTGTATTTTCCATGATGATTATTTCATCATAATCATCATCGTCATCATCGAATTCAGCATATTCATCGTCCATTGACTCATCACCTCCCATATCAGGGGGGCTAAGCCACCCTGCTTTGAGGCTGCCGCTTATCACATACTTTCAAGGAGGGGTGGCTCAGCCATGGTTTTTCATGGAGGATGACTTTCTCGGCACTTTATTAACCGCAGATAAGGAATTGTGCCGTGATGAGCCTGAAATCGCCGCCAATATCGGGATTCAACTCGAACATATGGGTTTGCAAACCTGGTCGGTTTCCATCAGAAGAAGAATCAGAGACACAGTTTCTAAACTTCAACCAAAGAAAATAATTGAGGTCGGCTGTGGAATAGGGCACCTTTCTGCCTGGATGCTCGACCATCTTTCGGTTCATGGCCAAGTCGAATCATATGATTTGGTCGAACAAGGTAATAGATTCGCAGTAATATTAACTCGATTAACCGATAGGTACCCCAAGGTTCCAACTAGGATAATCGTCGGCGAGGCCATAACTTTAGCCAGCCAAACCAATGCATGGAAACTTAGTGGGATGCAAGGCCAAGAACCACCATTGATGATTGAAGCGGATTTAATAATCGTAAATTTGCCTCCAGAGGTCATCGCAGAAAATATTGAGGTTCTTCTAAGGCACCTCTCTTCAGACGGGGTTTTACTCACCGTTGAACCAATTCCACCGGTTGGGGATTTGAGTTCAAAGGACCCGAGTGTTATCGGTTTTAATCGCTGGATGGAATTGATTAAATCGACCAATCAGAGTCATAATTTGGCCTTTGCACCACTCTTTGGTGGCTCAATAGTTGCGTGGAAAACCAAGAACTAAGCAGAACTTACATTGATTAATTCTGTCATTTGAAGTAAACCATAACCATAATGGTCGTCGTGGCCATCTTGGTTTTCCTTCGGCTTTGAAGTGCTTACAATCCACTCTTTTAGATCATCGATCATTCCAGAGTCTCCATTTTTTAAATCCGGATTATTCTCTAACATCAAAGCGACTGCACCGGTAACATAGACGGTAGCCGCACTGGTTCCATCAGCCAACCCCCAAGATCCTCCGAGCATAATCACTGGCACATCTCGAGCAGGCCCGACGATTTCTGGTTTTTTGTCAGGGTCGTTTCTGGGTAATAATATTGGCCAAATCCGCCCATTATTATCTCCGATGGAACTGCCTTTCCACAAGGCACCATTAGATTGGACTCCGCCTACACAAATTACCGATTCAACACTGCCAGGGCTTGCAACATCACCATCGTCATTTTCTCCATCGTTTCCTGCAGCAGCGATTACAACGATGCCAGCATCATATGCGTCATCGACCGCCTGCTCGACTGCATCCCCGCCCAAGAATGCATCAAAAGTACCTTGTGCACCGCCTAATGATAAGGAGATAATATCGACATTTTTTTCGATGCACCAGTCGATTGCAGTTGCGACGACAGCATCTTCACCAGTTCCATTCTTTTTCATTGCCTTCGCTACGTAGAGATCAACATTGGGAGTGATTCCTCTCAATCCACCATCAGCAACCAATATTCCGGCCATCATAGTGCCGTGACCTTGGTCATCATATGGTTGGTTTTTATCATCGATAAAATCAGACCAACCTTTGAGGTTCATTTCCGCAAGGTCTGGATGGCTAGAATCAATGCCAGAATCGACTATACACACCGCAACACCTTTGCCGGTTAAATAAGAAAATTGATCGAGCTGAAGTAAATCATCAAATTTGGCATCTTGTTCGAGAACGATTTCTCCTGGGCCGTATAAGGCGATGCCTCCACTAAAAATCTCATATACATACCAACTGAGCGCAATGAGCAGAATGAAATCGAATTCATCGGCATTTTTCAAAACGATGACATCGAGTGGTTGTATATTATCCATTAAATCACCCAAGAGATTGAACCGCTTCGACTAAGGTATCAGCGAATAATCTGACCTCTTCTTCAGTATTGTATAGATAAGCACTTGCTCTTAGAGATCCTTGGTCCAATCCGCGTTCATTAAACCAAGAATGAACACAGTGCACCCCACTTCTGACCATTACACCTACCGCTTCATCTAGGAGAATCGCAATATCGTGAGCATCGATATTTTCCAAAAGAATCGAGCAGATTCCACCTCTTTTACTTGCATCGGCAGGGCCGATGATTTCTATTCCGGCTTCATCTTTGATAATAGATGACATGATTCTGTTTAGAGAAACCTCGTGCTTGTGGACTTCATTCAAATCGAGGTTGGAAATATAATCCATCGCAGCCGCTGTCCCATGAATTCCAGAATAATTTCCTAGTCCCCCTTCGAATTTATTAGGTGGTTGCGACCATGTAAATCCATCATAATGAGAGTCTTCAACAGTTGATCCACCCGCTTGAATAGAGCGCATATTTTTCAATAAATCCATTCTACCCCAAAGACCGCCCATTCCGGTTGGGCCCATCATTTTATGAATTGAAAAAGCAAAAAAATCGATATCAAGTTCTTGAACATCGACACTCATATGTGGGGCGGATTGTGCTCCATCTACACAGATTAATGCACCGTGGTCGTGGGCGATTTTTGCCGCTTCTTTAATCGGTATTTCCACCCCGTCAAGATTGCCAACATGGCTTAGTGAAACCATTTTCAGGTTTGGACCAGCATCAGCACATGCATTCTCGAAATTTTCTAAAGAGAATGAATTATCAGAATTTGACCTAACAACTCGATGGTCGATGCCTTTTTCCTGTTCTAATTGTAACCATGGAACCAAATTAGAATTATGTTCTCTATCACTGGTTAGGACCACATCACCAGGATTCCAATCCAATCCGAAGGCGACCTGATTCAAAGAATGGGTCGCATTACGAGTGAAGACCATTTCTTTTGTTTGTGGAGCATTGAATAATTCAGCAACTTTTGTTCGGGCCCCTGCGACCTTTCTAGCATTGACAATGGCATACCTATGGACCGAACGGCCACTACAGCCAGGGCTTTGCGTGTAGTATGAGTTGACCGCATCGATGACACAATCTGGCCTGAGGGTCATGCAGGCATTGTCGAGATATGCGGGCGGATTATCTTGACGTAAAGTTGGAAAATTCTCTCGCAGTTTTGAAAACACTACCAAGCCTCCGAATCAGGTAAATAATCGCCAGCAGGGCTATTTAAACCACATGACGAACAGTTGATTCTGGTTGGTAAAATACTGTCGCATCCACCACAAACTTCTCCGCTTTTGCCTCTGGAATGACAATCATCATTAGCACAATCGACAATGATTTCGCCGCTATTATTGCGGAGTTTCGATTACCAAGCCAGCATCGAGAAGCTCAGCATCGGCTTGAGCCGCCGCTTTAGTGCGGACTTTTGTGCCCTTACCGAGCATTCGCTGCGGGAACCAAAGAATATGCATCAAGAGATATATTACTATCAAACCCGTTAATATGTGAAGTATGAGAATACCGGTATTTCCAGCCGATCTATCAGCAATATAGTGCGAGCCAGCCCAGCCGTTCACCATCAGCATAACGACCCAACCTACTACCATAATTGTCCAGGCAAAAAGCGAATGTTCTTCCATCGCACGCTCCATTACCCTAACGTCGGTATGTAAGTGATGCTCTTGGACGTGTAAATCTCGAGTTTCGGTAACCGCTTTCCAAAAGAAATATGTGAAGAATGCTGCAATAGCGGTTAGAACAACCCCAACCGAGAGGAAATTGCGGATTCATCACATGGAACATCATTTGTGCTGAGAAAGCACAGATCCAAATGATGAAAATATTGACTAAATGCCCTCTCATTATTGGGAAATTCACCGAAATTTGAATGAAAAACCAAATCCATAATACCGCTGAGAGAATTATTTGGAAGAATTCGAATCCATCGATCGAACTGAGTCCATCCATTCCTACTATCTTAGCGTCACCACCATCGAATAATTCGCCAGAGATGGCTCCTAAAAGGAACGCTATAGCACCAGTAAAATATGTTACCAAATATGCCCGGTCCCATTCTGCTTTGAGGAGTTTCAATTGGAATGACCATTGGGTACGCAAGTTGTCTACCGGCGATAAAACAGAGTGGACATCGGCGAATAAACGAGTCAATTCAATATCGCCCAATCGAAGCGCCATCTCATCGTGGTCATCAGCAGAGATGTCACCCACGGGAAGTTCATCCTCCGCCATGACTTGGCCGTGCGTCCTTATCCTTTTGAGTTATTTCGGTCGATTGTCCAACCATAGAGCCCTTCTTCAATCGGCTTAAATGCGAATAATATCGAACCATACCGGTCTATGATCGGAAACATTTCCATCATTAACGGCAAAATCGACGCCCCAATTTCCACTCAATCGGCCATCAAGGTTACTGGATGCAACAATTCTATCGTACGCACATCTCGAGCCGCCAATCGTTGTATCCGCATTATCGGGCACCAGCCAAATGAATTCCTCAGAGGAAATAGTCAAATTGATCAATTCATCATAGGATGCATAAGAACAATCCGCATTAAAATCACCCAAAATAATTTGGTCGGTCTCACCATAATAATCCTCAGACCAATTCAAGACATCTCCCAATGCATTCATCTCTTCAACAGCTAATGTCGGCTTGGTATGAATATTGATCAAAGTGAAATCCAAGCCGGTCGAATTACCCTCCAAATCTAGCAATTCGAAATGGGTAATATGTGGCTCTCTTTGGAATGAGTCAGTAGCAGAATCATTGTATAGAGTGCCATTGTCTAGCGGATTAAAAACTCCGATTTTATAATAATAAGCATATTGTTCCTGACTTGATTCATCGTCCTCTTGCTGTCCAGATCTTATTGATAAAACCATATTCCATTGATTATCTGTCTCATTATTTAATGCATCTAAAAAATCCCACGGTACATTCTGTTCAATGTCTTTGATCTCTTGAACCGCGACCAAATCATAGCGTTGAAAAATATCTACCAATTCATCTACAACCAAAGGTTTACTCATTTTTGTTTTACCAAATATTTGAATGTTGAAGGTAGCGATCCGGCCAACATCTGAGCGGTTATATGTAACCTCTTCATCTTCAAGTGTAATGTTTTGCCGATTATCGATAATTTTCTCAATATATACGAACTCAACTTCATTATTATCTTTTTGACTTAACAAATGAACTGAAACAGCGGAGAGAACTATTATGGCGAATAAACTGAAGCCGAGCAATTTGGCTTCCATTCCCATATTGTTATCTTCGCTGCGATTCACACTTCAAGTTTTATCAACCAACAGGGTCAAACCAATCTTTAACGCCACTCTGCCCATTGGCCAGTTGATTGGTCTCGGTAGTACCAAGTTCCTGAATCAGCAGGATGCTCGAGAACTTCAATACCATCTTTCATCGAACCTTGAGCTTCAGGCGAAGGTGCTGATGGTTGAGCAAAGAGTTGACTATCTGGATCTTGTAAATCTTCGCCTGCTTTTCCTTTTGCAAAATTTATCGCTAATACTGAAAGTAATAACAAGATTATGACTCCTATTCCTCCAGCGACTATCGAATTTGATTGACCGAATAAGCCACTCTGTGAACTATCGCTAGTTTTGCATACTTTTTCTAGAGGACAATCATCGTTTTCATCACTAATTCCATCGCCATCAGAATCATCAGGGCAACCGTCGTTATCGCTATCGATAGAGCCTGCTGCTTTGTTAATACACGAATCCATTGAGTCGATAATACCATCAGAATCACTATCGTCAGGGCAACCATCGCCATCAGAATCAAACGTTCCAGCTTCAATATTTAGGCATTGGTCTAAATCGTTGGTGACATTATCATTATCATCATCCAACTGTGAATCACTACATCCTCTTTCATCTGCAACTTCTCCTCCGGGTGTCCACAAGCAAAAATCATTAAAGAATGCAATTCCGTCACCGTCTTTATCGACAATATCGTCGCATCCATCCGGGATATCATCAAAATCAATATCGACGGCATCGTCGAAGCCATCACAAACATCGTCAAAATCTGCGACCATGTCGCCATCCGAATCGATTAGAACATCACAATCATCAGGTTTGCCATCTGCATCGACGTCGATCGAATCATCATAGCCATTACATTGGTCGTCCTCATCGGATACTCCATCGTTATCTCGGTCAAGGAATGGATCACAGCCATCGGGTATTCCATCATTATCAATATCAATATCGTCGTTATATCCAGGGCATAGGTCATCAGCGTCATCAACACCATCACGGTCTGCATCGTGCCAATTATCTGGGACGATTACAATATGTGTTTCGATCGAATCAGAACTTATCCCGAATTCATCAACAACTGACAATTGCACTTTAATATAATTTATCAATTCATTTGACTCATCTGCAGTAATATTCTTGAAGGTATATGACCAATCGCAATTATTTGTTTGGTAAATATTAGGGTCTTCTCTAGGTACCTCAATATCGAACCTCTCATCATAGTATACTTTCCAATTATATGCTGAAAGACCTTTTTCTCCAGTATTAGTTTCATTATTATAAGTATCAGGGTCGAACGAGTCACAAGCATCAAACCCAACTACTGCTACCCCTATCACGTCGAATTTAACTTGATACGCTGGCCACTGTTCATCACCTGAAACCCACGGTTCGAGATCGGTTAATTCACCCGGATAAGCATTATTTCCGTAAGCAAAGAACTTTGCGAATGGTGCTTTATTATCACAATCGTCTGGGATTCCATTACTATTTGTATCGATGGCATCATCGTAGCCTTCGCATTGATCATCAGAATTCGCAACTCCATCACCATCGTCGTCTCGTTGGTCCCACGAGCACCCATTCTGGTCAACCTCAGCTTCGGCTTCGGTATTAGGGCAAAGGTCGGCACTATTCATCACGCCATCTGTATCAGAATCGGTCACACCGGAAAATTCGGCTTGGTATTTGTAGGTTAGAATACTTGCATTCATGATTTGAATAGGTAATCCGTAATCTGTCACTACAAACACATCATCAAATTCAGAGGTACCATTATCATGTTTAATCCATGATTGTACCTTCATCCCAATTAGCGAAGATGGGCCCGAGCCCGAGGTATCAGCTTCATTATAACCATCAAAATTCACAGTAATTTCCTGAATAGCTTCCCTTGTAAAATTGGTCCATTCTTCCGTCCATTCGGCCTCATCTTCTGTTTCATTTCCACTCCCACCCATTGTTGGGTCAATCCAAAATTCTGTATGAGATTGGTATTCGATGTACGAATGGTCACTTTCTGTCCAATTATCACCGAGTATTATCTCTGCAGGCACCCCAGTTTCATTCGATTCAATCGTTTCATTTTCCCATGATTTTGTGATATAAAATGGTGCGCCATCTTGTGGTCCATACCACATATTTGCAATTGTTTTTGAATCTTCAAGAGACCAACCAGAATATGTTACCAAGTCATAGATATCGCTCTCGAATGATATATTAATTATCATCTTTGTATTTTCACTATTGTTATATGCTGTAATATTGAAAGCCATATCCATTGTTCTAATGTGACAATTCTCCATAACTGTTTGAATTTCACATGGTCCATCTGCTTGAATCTCAAGATTCATATTAGTGTACCAATTGAGAGTTGCTGAATCAAACTCAGAGTCATTTTCCATCTCTGCTCTGAATTCTTCTCCCAGTTCGGCACCAGATAATATTACAAAATCCCCAGGAGTAAAGGTATAATTCATTTCGGGATTTTTGTAAATGGTAGGTGAACGTCCTTGGCTAAATATTTCATCACTCTCGGTGAGAGATTCTGAAAAAACAGAAACGCCTGGAGATAATAATATTATTCCGAGCAGAATTGAAAATAGGCTTTGCATCTTCATTGTAATCAATCAGCCCTGTCGGACGAACTATTTCAAACTAGACCAAGAATAATCAAATCAAAGGTCGCATATCGACTCGATCATTAATTTGCAGATTACATATGGATCTGCATTAGCATTTGGTCGACGGTCCTCGAGATATCCCTTGCCATCAACTGCAACATTCCAGGGGATTCTAATCGATGCGCCTCGGTCAGAAACGCCCCAAGAGAATTCATCCCAACTTTGAGTCTCATGAGCACCGGTTAGTCTGGCTTCAATATCGGCACCGTAGTTTTGAACGTGGAGGAGTGCTCTTTTTCCTAACTTTCCACATGCTTCTTCGATGACAGCCATTCCACCATCTTCTCGCATTGCTTTGGTTGAGAAATTAGTATGTAATCCTGCACCATTCCAATCGCCCTTGATCGGTTTTGCATCAAGGGTAGCACTGACGCCGTAATCCTCTGCGATGCGGTATAATAGCCAGCGCGCTATCCACAATTCGTCTGCGGCTTCGGGTGCGCCTACTGGTCCGATTTGGAATTCCCATTGTGCGGGCATTACCTCAGCATTAATTCCTGAAAATGTTAGACCTGCGTCGATGCAAGCATCCATATGGTCCTCAACGATATTACGCCCGTATACCTCGTCTGCTCCAACTCCACAATAGTATCCACCTTGAGGTGCTGGGAAGCCGTTATCTGGCCAGCCCAAAGGCTTGATGCCATCAAAGAAAGTGTATTCTTGTTCGATTCCAAACCAGCATTCCTCAACCTCGTGTTTAGCTGCCATTTCTGCACAACTTGCTCGGGTATTAGATGGGTGAGGTTTCATTGTTAATGGATCACAAACTTCTGTCATGACCAAGATATGTGGGAATCCACGGATGGGGTCGGGGAAAAAGTTGACCGGTTTAAGAGCGCAATCTGAAGAATGGCCCTCTGCCTGTTGGGTCGAGGAACCGTCAAATCCCCAGATGGGAAGTTGGTCCAATTCGGTTATTTCATCCTGATAAATAATCTTTGTTTTGCAG
>PSPR01000078.1 GCA_004195515.1 Methanobacteriota archaeon
TTCCCGGAAAAAACGTGTTAAAATCCCGGGTTTAGACGCACAAGGGTCCATACTTAAACCCGTTCAAATCCCCTGAACTAGAGGCTAGTCACTGTTCAGACCCTTTGCTCAACAGATTTCTCTAATTCTTCCTTGCCTATCCAGTACCGTTTGAGCAAACGATTTGAGTTATCTTGCAAGGGTGAGCGACCATGAAGTATACGTCTATTGTCAACAACTAAGCATTCTCCCGGCTTCAGTTTAATACGCATGGTTTTAGCCACTCTCACGGCCTCGTTGAAGGTATCAAATGCTTCTTTCTGCTCTTTAGTTAATCTTTCGCCAGCCAACCAGAATGCTGTAGGTTCAAATAAAACTGAATAATAAATTCTGTCACCTATGGGCGTTTCATAAATTAAAGGATGATATCCAACGTCATCCTTGAAAACAGAATGCTCCTTTAGATGAATGCTGCGAAGAAGTTCTTGGATATTAGAGGGCATTGAACGAAAAATACGTAAGCCATCAACCATAATCGAATATCCACCCTGTGAATCCGGAACTAAGCAGTGCCACAATATGTAATGGGACAAATGGTGATCAGTGTGAGGGGGCAAACCTTCGGCAGATGTTACCAAAGCGGGACTATTTCGTTCGATCAACACATCATTTTCCATGATAATGAAGCCAAGTTGTCCCATCACTTTATCGATGCTGCAATCTTTACTTGAAAATTGACTCCATCCTTGGAAATCCAAATCTGCCAATATCCAATCAATCGGCATTGCTTCGCAACAGTTATATTCTCATTTATTTATGTCGGTACATGGCGCAAGTAGTCACTGTAGACCTCCGAGATAGAGCCAAGCGTTCCGAAAACTTCCCTGAAAATTGGACCGATGGGATGTTAGATGACGCCATCGAGCGGTATGAGAAATTTCTTCTTTTGGCTGCCAAACATCCAGAAGAACCAATTGCACCGACTAGAGATATTGATGAGATTTGGCACCTTCATATGCTGAGTCCAGTCGCATATCATAGAGACTGTATCACACTGATGGGGAAGATACTCGATCATGATGGTGGATTTGGTGCAGTTCCAGAGGAAGTGCCACAACTTGAAGAGACATTCATGAACACAGCAAAATTGTGGGAAAACGAGTACGGCAATTCATATGTTGGAAATCCCGACACGCAATTGGATGATGATATGAAGAAATGTTGGCATAATTGTCAGAGTAGATGTCACAATGCTTGCAAGTCATGATGCCCATTGAAACCCCTGCATATCCTTTGAAATAGGTGAAAATACCACTGTTTTATGTGGTTTGAAAGGGGTACCGTTCGCGCACAAAACTATCCGGTTTGATTATTAGAATCAAGTTCAGTTGTATCTGTTAAGTAGACTCGATTAACTATTTCCATCGACGAATATCATTGCCATCAATACTACTGGAATGAATATTATGGCAATGATTGAAACAATAAACGCCCATTTAGCTGTTGATGTGTCTGGGCTTTATTCGCCATTATTAGGGCTGGAATCGATAATAATGGTCCACAAATTATGAATGATGCACATGCCATGAATAAGGCAGTACCAGCCGCGGTTTTTGGAATGATCATTAATTCTGTTTGTTCCAACTGTATTTGATTAGGTTGTTGCATTTCAATATGAACTGTTTCGGGTTGTGGTTGCATAAATTGTGGTAGTGGTTACACCCTTAATAGGTCCTCCCAAATCCATGATTTGGATAGATGGTTGACAGACTTCAGTTTAGTATGTCAGAACAAAATTAACCGGTTTGATCGTAATAAACCAACCAAATATTAGCCCTTATTTGCCTTGAACCACCATTGGTATCTTGAGGATTATATTCTTGGCCATTAAATAATCCCTTGTAAACCAGATTATTCGTCGTGCTATTATCGACCCAACTTGTGATGTCATAGGTCCATTGGTCAACATCTTGGCCTGCACACCAACCGGCTCTTCCATAGGGCCAACTACCGTACTGGTTCGCAACGACGCCATTCTCGATGTCGTTTTCGCAGCCTTCGTTATCATGAACGATTGGATGCCATTCATAAGCATGGTTCCCATTGAGATAATAGTGATGTTCATGGTCACAAAACTCGGCACAATTGGCTTGGTCTTGATTGAATCCATGCCCAGTTATCGTCGCAACAATTTTCACTTTGTCATAATTTGTTAGTGTTGAAAAGTTGTGCTGACGTTTGTATTTTGATTCATTATTATAATCGCCATCAAACTCTCCTCCGCTGAAAATCTTTTCTCCGCTCGAGGAACTATAACCGCTTCCCCAGTCGCTGAATAGCAATTTGATTGTCATCAATCCTTTATTGGCTCCTTCGTATTTGAAAGACCTAGTATCGCCATCATCCAGCATGAAAAGATAAGGGGAAATATCGGTTAACCAACGCCCTTCCCGCCCATAGGTCGTAATCCAACGCATGAATTCGGTCCCACAAATCGTTGAATTATCTCGGTCGCAAATTTTGAGATATGCCAGATAATCCCACTCATGGCAACCACCGCCAGAATGGCGGTTTCTTCGATCTTCGCATCCGTGTTCGTGGAATACTTCCAATGTGTCGTAAGAACTGATATTATTGGGCAATGTAATATTTATGTCGCTATAGGTTGAGCGATAACCAGAACTCCATCCCCCGCTATGCCATTCCTCTTCAACGATGGTAATGACATCGATTGCAGGGTCGGTTTCTCGAATTTCGGACATAAATTCATAATTCCACATTTGGCTTTCATAAGCCCAATGTGAAATATCGTTTCCACCACTAGTCCAGGCACTGAGTGATCCGGTTTCTCTTGCTCTTTGGAATCTATCAATGCCGTAATAAAATGAGCCCCAGGAATTGATTAAATCACCAATGCCGCCGCTTGCACCAGACATATCCATATCGATAAAGTGGACTCGTGGCATTATCTTTTCTTCTTCTGCTGTCGAAAGCCCGTTAAGAACAGCATTCTTTCGACCTAGAACATCATTATGGAATGTCGAATCAAATGAGCCGAAAAAGATGTGGGCGTTTTCCGGTAAAGACTTGACAAGCTTTGTTGGATTAGCCCCCCAATCGCCATTATTTGAATTGCCAGAAGTATCGGTATATTTGAATAAAAATAGATAGGTGTCATCTCCAGTCCATTGGTTTTGAAAAGACCAGGTTCCACTATCTAGTGTCGGCAGAGAGAAGTGCTTGACAATGTCCATTCTTCCACTGCCATAACCGCTTGTTTTCCATGGTTGCGATTGCTGATATACAGCACAGCCAAACTGGTTTACAGTCCATTTTGCCATTGAATCAGGACAATTATCGACATTGGAAAATATGCCGTCTCCATCTAGATCTGCACAACCAAACTCGTTGACTGCATTACCCGAAGGTGTACCCGGACAAGCGTCGATATCGTCTGTAATTCCATCTGAATCAGAATCCAATTCGCTCGCTGCACAACCGTTTTCGTCAACTTCTAATGCAGGTTGCGGTGTCTGCGGACATAGGTCTAGAATTACACCGGTTCCATTGACATCGTTGATTCCATCATTATCATCATCCTCATCTTCTGAACCATCTTCACAGCCATCGCTATCGAAATCAATTCCAATGGCTTGCCAATTCTTTTGCCCTCGCCAACAAGAATCGTTCAAATCTAAAACCGAATCATTATCATCATCAAGATCTTGTTCAAAATCATTACAACCATCACGATCCCAAACGGTATAAAGTGATGATTCCCAATTCAAATAGCCAAGTGGACAATCATCATCAGCATCGCTGATTCCATCGTTATCATCGTCGTCGTCTTCGGAATTATCGGCACAACCATCGCTATCGTAATCATTACTAGAATCACTTACCCAGCCAATATCGGATGCACAATTATCTTGGGAATCTGGAATCAAATCATTATCGTCATCAGGATCTTCCTCGAAGTCATGACATCCATCGCTATCACGGTCTGTGGTTGGGTTTGGAACCCAACCATCGTCCTCGCCGAATCCATTCGGGCAAGCATCATCGTCAT
>PSPR01000027.1 GCA_004195515.1 Methanobacteriota archaeon
GGGCGCTATCTAAAACACGAGCGTGGAATCCCTCAAACCAGATGGCCATGCCGGGCGTGTAAGGGCCGTGGTTGCCGTAAATGTGACCAAACCGGTTTGCAATATTTAACCTCGGTTCAAGGCTATATCGGCGACCCTATCTTGGAATTATACGGAAGTTCGGAACACGCTTTCCACGGTATGGGCCGAGAGGATATCGATGTTCGATGTTTGGGTCGAGGCCGGCCGTTCGTCATAGAGATGAAGAAGCCGGTAAAGCGAAATGTCGATGTTGAAAAAATTATGAAGATAATCAACGATGCTGCAGAAGGAAGTCTCGAGGTCACCTCGATGCGCCACTCCACTCGAAGTGAAGTAGTGCGGGTCAAGGATACTCCGGCTGAAAAATCTTACCGAATCGAATACTTGATCGAGCCTATTACCCAAGATAATTTGGATGAGTTAACCCAAGTTATGGAGATTCCTAAGGAGACCCGCCACCGCGGCCGGCGCCAGCGTAAAATTCATCCAAATGAGCGTAAAATACAAGAGCCTGAAGAGGTTGATTATTCCAATTTGAAAAAGACGGAATTGGTTGAGCTTTGTGCGCAAAAAGGACTGGCAAAGAGTGGAACAAAGGATGTGTTAATCGCAAGGTTAAGCGAGTTTAAAATTCCAACTTTGCCAATGCCCGACCCTGATTTCGTGGTTGAAATAATGACTAAATTACAGGGTTGTACCTTGGCTCAAAGAACACCTGAAAGGGTTGCTCATCGCCGAGCGGACAAGATTAGAAAGCGGACCGTTATTGAAACCAGTGAGGTCAGTATTCTAATTCATGATGATGGAACAATGACTGGAATTTTCAGTTTACGTTGTGAATCTGGAACCTATGTTAAAGAAACCGTTCACGGCGATAGCGGTAGAACTCAGCCTTCTATCGCATCACTTATCGGCGCAAAATGCACGGTCAAATGGCTCGATGTTGCCGATATTCACGCTGATTAATCGCGTCGCGGTGCTTATATGGGCCCGGCAGGTCGGCAGGTTGCTCCCAACTGGTCTTATGACACGATTGGAGCATTGAGGTGAATCACATGCAGCGATCCAAAGGACAACGTCAAGGCACCCGATCCATTCTACGCCGTCGTCGACACGAGCAAGGAAGACTGAATATTTCCCGTATTCTTCACGAATACGCAACAGGCGACAGAGTCGCTATCGTCCTCGATGGTGGACAACAGATGGGCATGCCTCATCGCCGTTTTCACGGCAGAACTGGATTCATCGAAGAGCGCCGTGGCAAAGCATGGGTCGTCGCTGTAAAGGACGGAAATATGCAGAAGACCGTCATCGCACGCCCAGAGCACCTACGCCCATTGGAGTGATTTTCAATGTCTGACGATGATGGTATTTTTACTGACTTCTCGAGTGTTCGGGATTTGTTATTGGACGCTCAAGAACGTCGTGGTTTCCTAACCTATGAGCAGAAAGCAGCACTACAGCACGCTGAATGGGCTGCGAGTGATAACCGCAACGGTTACAAGACCGAAGGCAAGGTCTTCACCGATATGTTCAACGCAATCATGGAAATCAAATTATTCCACAAGTATCCAGAACTCGCTGCAAAGTTGGCTGAGTTGATGCCATTACACAACGACGATGTTCGTGCGGTTATCGCTAGCCGTCGCATCTCGATCGAGACAGAAGATGTCGAGAGTGTTCTCAATATCGTCCGTCAACATATCGGCGTCGAATGAATAACCAACCCGACGTGGTGAGCTGATTTATGCAAAACCAAGGTCGTGGGAATAGAAATAATCGTGGCGATAAGCCAGACCCCTTGATGAAGGTTGAATGGTGTCGAGTCCTCGACCAGCCAAAGGTTGGCGATGCGATGGTCGTCGTTACCGAACCGGCCTTTCACATCATCAGACTGCGCCCCAAGTCAAGCGCAGATCTTCAGATGATCGGCGCTCGCCTATACATGGGCATCGAGCACTCGTTGCGAGAGGTCGTCCAAGATGTTCTCGGCTTTGCTCGAATCAGGGATTTATCGAATAATACTCTGAAAGATATGCCAATCATCATCCAAAAAATGATCGAGGACGCACCAGAGGTATTTATTCAACAATTCTTCAACCGTGCCGGAAATCTTTCAATGAAGATGCACGCTTTCGAATTATTGCCTGGAATTGGCAATAAAAAAGCCATGGATATGATCGCTAAGCGTGGCCGAATGGGCTGGGAAAACTTTGCTCAATTAAGCGAGGATTGCAATATCGACGCACCGGAATTATTGGCTCGAAGATTCGTCAGCGAAATCAATGACCGTGATCTTCAACCTCGTCTGCTAGACCTGCTATTACGACAGGATGAGTGAGATTCATGGGCCGCACAGCCCGTGATTTAATCGAGATACTGCGTTCTGTTCAAGCCAATAAAAAATCCTTAGGTCAGCATTTTCTTCACGATGAAGAAGTGCTCGGTCGCACGATTGAGTTATCCGAATTAAGCAGCGATGACAAAGTGCTCGAAGTCGGGCCAGGCCCGGGTGTTTTGAGCGCAAGAATTCTTGAGACCGGGGCAGATTTGGTTGCGATTGAATTGGATCCAATTGTGTGTGAACACCTCAGGGTGACCTTGCCACATCTCGAATTGATCCAAGCGGATGCTCTTGAGATAGAATGGCCAATAGTCAACAAAATTGTCGCCAATATCCCTTACCAAATATCCTCGCCTCTAATCGAAAAAATCACCCGAATTCCCGCCATCAAAACCGTGGTGATTTTGGTTCAAGAGGAGTTCGCACAGAGGCTTGTCGTCGAGACGATTGCCGACCGAGGATCGCTCGGATTATGCTCGGCTTTAGATTGGGAAACCGAGATGGATAGGAGGGTTGGACCCCACTGTTTTATTCCGGCTCCAAAGGTAAATTCACGCATGGTCGTGATGAGAAGAGTCGACGCTCCGGAGGGTGCGAAACTTGCCAAGATGTTGATTCGGCAAGGCTTTGGCCAAAGGCGGAAAAAACTGCGAAATACCTTAGCCAGGGCGCCAAAGCGGATCAATCGTATCAAAGGATGGCATTCAGCGGGCTATCGCGCAGCCTTTGAGTCACTCGATTCTCCGCTTCTGGGGATGAGGCCAGAGGAATTGGAATTAGCCGATTGGCTCGATTTGGTAAAACAACTCACTAAGGCAATTGAAGCGATGGGTTGACATTCAACCGCCGGCTCGGCTGGTCTCGTCGGAGGCGGCCATATGGCAAAAAAGGACACCTATCTTGCACTTTTACGTCGAGGAATCGATGAGACTACGGCAATGCAATTGGCTGATGCCGGCATTAAAATTGGCGACCTAAAAAAGGTCGACAAATCCCAATTAATCGAAAATTACGGACTCAAAGACGGAATCGCTGAAGGTGTTTTAGACATCATCAATGCCGGTCCTCAATCACATGGAAAAGAGCGTTTCTTATCCAAGGTTTTAGCACCAGAGCGCAAGAAGGAATCCAAGATTGAAGAATTGAAATTCAAGCGCAAGCAAAAGGACGTTCTGGCGGAATTAGCCGAACAAAAAGAACGATTAAAAATCGCAAAGGTCGAGGCGTTCAGAGCCCAGAAACTTGTGATGAACCGCCTCGGAAAAACCGTCGAGTTGATAGTAAAACTAGAAAATAATCTCTACGACGAATCAAAAGACGACCACAAGGTCAAGATTCGAGACCAATTGGAAACCAGAGGATTGGAAGCAGCTCGTGACCACGAGATGCTCGAATTGGAAGGAACCCCTCAAGACATCGTCGATTTCCGACGCCGAATCGTCCCAGGGCTGATTTTGCACGCGTGCCCTAATTGTAATGAAGAGATGGACCCTCGGTCCTCGAGAAATCCCGATGACCGCGGAAACTGGAGTTTTATCTGTTGGGATTGTGAAACCGCATTCTCCCCAGGGTTATCTTTGACCGTCGATGCCATCATCGAAAACGGTGGGAGAATCGCTATCGATGAAGATTCGAGACCACGTGATCCGGTCCCACCAAAACCTGCGGTCTCCAATTTCAGTGATATCAATGAATTGATCAAGGGCGAGTTGGCCCAAACCGGCTCGGATGCAGACTCGATGACTATCGAAGCCGAAAAATCGGTTCTCACTAGTGGTTTGATGGGAATCAATGAATGGATCGACCAAAAGTTGGAAGCAAAGAGCTACATCCAAGCTCAAGAAGACCGAGAGGACTTCATCTTGCGAACCGGTGCTGGTGCAACCAAGTTCAACAAGTGGATGAAAAAGGCTGGACTTTACTTCAACAAGCAGACCGGTCGCTGGTCGCGTTGGGAAGATAGGTGAAGCCAAATGATTCGGTTCCTGCGCGGTGCCAAATTGCTCGGACAAACCAAAATCATCACAGGCAATACTTTGGTTGAGCATGCTTTTGATGCAAATGTCGACATTCCGACAAATTGCACCAGCGGAAATTGTGGTGCTTGCATGGTAACTTTACTATTAGGCGAAGTTAGCCTACCCTCACCTCTTACCCCTGGCCTCGATGAGGAAATTGTAGCTGACGGGGCTAGACTCGGATGTATTGGAATTCCTAGTGGCAATGTCGATATCGACCTACTGCCACCGCTTTGATGAGGGGTTTTTATGGAGATTCCGTGGTGGGTTTGGGCGCTAAATATCATTGGTGGTATTAGTGCAGTATGGTTTTTATCTTGGAGAATTCGCTCAAAAATCGCCGAGGTTGAACAGCGTCACGTCATGAGTGGTATCGCCCATCGAAAACGATTGGATGAAGCCGAATAGATGCCAAAACGCATATGTCTGACAGATTGAGGCCCGTATCATGGCCGAGTTGCGCTTGCAGACTACCGGGGCGGGAGTTATCCCGAACTCAGAGTTCACTTTAGGTGATCTCGAGGAGGTCATCGAGGGCAAAGGAAATGCTTGGTTAGACATCTTGAAACCTGATGAGGAGATTAAAGAATGGCTCGAATCTCTTGGGGTTGACGAATTGGCGGTCGAGGATATTTTCGGCCACGCATCCGATACCGTTCAGCGCTTTGACCAGCATCGATTCATCGTGGTTCGAGCGAGAGATGCTGACAACCGGCTCGATACCGAACCGGTTGCGATAATTCTGCATGGTGATTTGATGATTACCGTTAGAGGGACCAGAATCCCGGCTCTCGATGTATTCAGTAGAAGGCTAAAGACCGCAGATGATGATGAAATTGCCATAGGAATCGATTTTCTGCTCTATGAATTACTCGATTCCATCGCCGATGATTGGACGCCAATCCTTTCGGAATACTCGAATAAACTCGATGGTTTAGAATACCAAGTTTTCGACCCTTCGAATTCCTACGACGGTTTACTTGAAGGCCTTCACGATCTCAAAAGATTATTGCGAGAAGCGAGCAAATCGATTGAATCCCTTCAATCGGCATGTTTCCGCTTACTCAAACCGGGAGAGCGGTTGATCGCAGAAAGCGCTCTGCCGTTTTACACCGATTTGCAACAATTAGCAAATACACTAGTCAAGCGATGTTCAGCATATTCGGCTGGTGCAACCAGCACCAGAGACACCTACCTGTCACATATTAGCATGGATTTAGCTCTGTCTAACGCTAGACTAACCGAAGTTATGACTACACTAACAATTATCGGTGCAATCATGCTTCCTCTTACTTTGATCGCAGGAATTTTTGGCATGAATACCGAACTGCCAGCTCAATTGAACGAACTTGGTGGGTTTTGGTCGATAATGGCGGGTATGATTATTTTTAGTGTGTTAATGTTGGCTTGGTTCAATAAGAAAGGCTGGTTATCAAACTAGTACTAACAACACTAGCGAATTGGTACTGACAACATCAAGTCGGTTTAACGACAAAACGATGTATGTTGTCAGTACTAGTTTGCATATGCCCGGGGCAGCGATGGCGGTTGGCGATTATGTCAGCCTGGCTAGGATGGCTCTGATCAACGAGCCATTATTGACTAATTCTGCCATTACCGGTGAATTGAGCAAACTTACTTTAGCTAGAAGTGGCCATTCATATTTTACTTTGACAGATTCTAAAGGTTCGATAGACTGCGTACTATTTAGTGGTAATCGTGCCTTTGAACAACAGGAGATTAAAGTCGGTCAAATCATCATTGCTTTGGGCGGGATTGACGTTTATGTGAAAACCGGCCGAATGCAATTCAAAGCCAGTCGAGTTCAGCCGGTTGAATCGATTGGACAATTGGAAAAGGCTCGCAAGGCTTTAGTCGAAAAATGGCGCCAAGATGGCACGATGGACCGACCTAGAAAACCGATTCCTCAGATTCCAAAACGGCTGGTAATCATTACTGGAGCTGGTAGCGCTGCCCTCAGCGACATGCAAAGATTGATTCAAAATCGTTGGCCAAATTTTGCTTATACCCTAATACCAGTTCTGGTTCAAGGCCAACAAGCAGCTGGCCAAATTATTGGTGCAATCACCCAAGCACAATCGATTTCAGATTTGATAGTCGTTGGACGCGGGGGCGGTTCGCCCGAAGACTTATGGTCGTTCAACCTCGAATCTGTATGTCGGGCTATCATCGATTCAACGGTGCCGGTCGTCTCTGCTGTGGGGCATGAATCAGATCTGATGGTAAGTGATTTAATCGCAGATTTACGGGCTTCTACTCCATCGAATGCGATCGAAAGAGTGGTGCCGATAAAGCAAGAATTAGTGGCGGAAATTTCGATGGTCGGAGATAGGATCGATTTCGCTCTCGACCGATTTTTGCAAGGCCAGCATCAACGAATTCAAAATCTGAGTTTGCAATTGGCTGCAGGGCCGATGCGAGGTTTGGGAAGGGAAAAATTAAGGCTTAATCAGGTTAAAACAAATATGGATAAAGCGGTCGATTTATTCTTCGGAAAACAAAAAAACCGACTGGCCGGGTTCTCATCTCTATTGATTTCAACCAATCCAAAACGGGTGTTGGAGCGTGGTTATTCTATGGCTCTCGACATTGGAGGTAAGCCGGTGTCGAGCATCGCCGGGTTGAAACAGGGGGACCCCTTGACGGTAGTACTCAAGGATGGTCAAATTGAGACTGAGGTGAAATAATGACATATGCGGAATCTATGAAAAGACTTGAAGAAATTGTCACCAGCCTAGAGGCTGGTGGAGCAGACCTCGATGCGACATTGAAATTATTTGAAGAGGGAGCTGCTCTACTAAAATCTTGCAAACAATCGCTTGAGGATGCAGAAGGAAAAGTAGAACAATTACGCCTTGAGGAGTGAATATAATTGGGTCGAAAACATGCAGCCTTGCAACGGAGAGTTGCTCGCTTAGCTGCTGATTGGCGTGATGATCACGACGAATTACCTTGGTCAAAAAGAGATATTGTCAAAGGCGTTCAAGTTCAGGAAGACGGCGAAGTGACGATCGCTCTCACTCCATCAAGGCCGCATTGCCCGTGTTGTTTATTGGATCTAAATCGATTTAGAAAAAAATTATTAGAACTCAAAGGGGTGACTTTTGCTACAATCGAAGTCGTTGGTGTTCCCGCTGCAGACCGTTGGAGTAAAGCCATCAATCAATCTGACTTCGCCCGATAAGAGCGAAGCAAGAGTTAGATGAAGCGATTTAGCCGATTTTGTAAGCGATCGATTCCGCCACCAGCCCATTGCTTTTTGATCTCTCCATTTACATAAATCGCATTGAAAGGGAGAACATCGATTTGTGCTACCCACGGTTGGTCAATCTTGAATCGACCTAGCCCCGGGGTATCGAGAAGAATTTTTCCGATTCGCACCCCTGAAGGAATTTGAAATGTTTCCAATTGGTCGGTCCAAATTTCACATGCTTGACAACCGTTTTTTCCGATCATCAGAACCGCTATTGGAGATTGTAGGAATTCCTTCCAGTCTTTTGGACCGAGAAGTTCCATTCAAAAAACCATCCTGACTTCAAGCGACGTACGAATCGCCTTTGGACCAATTAGCGCCACATAGGCCGCCTGCTTGAGTCGCTTGGCAAGTTCGCAGGATTTCTGCAGGAGAGCGTCCTGCGTCCATTCCGTTGATGGAGTACATCTCGACATTTCCGTCAGGATTAACTAGAACAGTTCCACGGAAACCTACCCCCATAGCCTTGTTCATCATGTTGAAGTCCTTTGTGACTCTATGAGTGGTGTCGCCAATAACCGGGTGGGTTATGCCACCAGGGAAGATCGCCTTGTCAGCGAACCATGCATTGTGGGAGAAGTAAGAATCGGTCGAACAGCCGATGACTGTGATGCCATCATCTTCGAATTCTTCCTTTAGAGCTTCAAATCCGACGATTTCGGTAGGGCAGATAAAGGTGAAATCGAGTGGATACCAGTAAATCAAGTACCACCCACCAGCTAAATCTGTGCTGCTCAAAGTTTTTTTCTCGCCGTTATCGTAAACGGTTGCACTCCATTCTGGTGCTTGCTTTCCAATCATGTTACCCATGGTTATTCCTCAAACCGACCCACGGGCAAGGAGGTTATCAAGGTGTGCTATTTTTATTCAAACGCATCCAAATGGATGAGTTGCTCAACATCGATTCGCTTGTAACCGCGCTCTTTTGCATCTTCGCCAGCCTTGACTAGCATTCTCCTCATCCATCCGAGCATCATCAAATCCTTCATCTTGTCAAGCGCATCGATAAATGAAGCCGGATTCCCACCCAATTGGGCATGTTCTCTGATATTGTGGCCGGTCTCATCGACCACCTCATAGTACCATAATAGCAGTTCCTCAACCGCAGAATCGGTGATCGGCATTTGCGCAAAAGTCTTGCAAAGTCGGCGCAAGGCCAAAGGGGTGAGGGCAGAGCCTGAGACTTGGCCTTCGAGAACGTCTTCTTCCTCTTCGGATTCCTCGACCGATATTGATTCATCAACTACGATCACGCCTTTTTCGGCCACTTCTAGATGACGCGGTTTTATGGTTGCAACCCGATCTTTTGCCGCGGCTTGTTCAGCATTATTGAGAATTTTTTTCATGAACTTCTCGAGGTGTTCAATCCCGGCTTGAACCGCTTCGGAACCGACGCTTTCCAAGTCGCTTAATTGAGCTATCATCAATTCTCTGGTCCGATTATAATTCAGCCGAGTTCGGTTGGTATCATCCAAGGTTTTTTTGTCAGGAGTTGCGTTCAAAGTCGCACTTTCCATATCTGGAACCATACGCCCAACCTCGTCGACCATCAATTCGACCAATCTTGATTTCACTGCGCCGGCGAGGCGCATTTCTGTAAAAGAGCCGGCAACTGCGCCGATGTGAGAAGGCGAATACGGTTTGGCCATTATCATTCCACCAAACCGTCCTCGCGGCCGAGGGCTTGAGAGACTTCCCATGCGTGAAAGCACTCGTGTCCGCCGAGAAAACCACCGGCTTCTCGGCTCGGGCCGATGAATTCTGCTGCGCAAAATTGGCAGAAAACTTGGACGATTGGTTCGTTATAATAGGTGCCGTTTGCGGTGATTCGCTCGATGATTCTCTTGCCGACATCGGCTTCGGTCCACCCGCTGGTTTTATCGGTAAAATCTTCGTCAACAATTAATTCTTCAGTCATTTTTAATCACCATTCTGTTATCCAAGGAATCACACCGTCAGCAGTAATCGGTTCCATGCCATCTTCGGTTTGGACCCAGGTATCTTCACTGCCAATCGTGCCATTTTTGTGAACTACTTTTGGCTCGATTGCCATAGTGCCGCCCACCTCGAGTGGGCGGTCAAATCCCGCAGCAACTACTGGGGATTCATCCAATTGAAGTCCAACCGAATGGCCCAGAAATCTGCTCTGGTCAGCGGCCATTCCCATCAAATTCTCGCCATGACCTAATTCGACGGCTAATGCATGACCTTGAAGCCAAGCCTCGCTACAATCCAGACCCTGGTCGAGCACATCGACCACGGTGTCTTTGACAGCTAACATGTCTTCTAAGCGGGCCTCCCAAATCGGATCTAGGCTACCAGCAACGAACATCCGAGTCGCATCGACAACGTAGCCGCGATGAACATGAACCAGATCGACAAGAACTGGCTCATTGACTTTGATCTTGCTAAATCCGCTGCCCATCGAAGCCATTGGATGCGGCCCGGTTCCACCGACTGCCGAATCAAAAAACGACGGAATCCCGCCGGCTCTTCCGGCGACGATTACCCCGCGGTCACATTGGAGGGGGAAGCGGCGCATCTGGACATTACCGCCAAATCCAGCCGCTCGACTAATCGCTTCGGCTGCGGCGACCAATTCAATTTCGGCAACGCCTTCGCCACCGACCGCTTCAACCGCTTCGAACATTTGGAGTTGAACCTCGGCACCATCGGCCATCATCTGTAATTCCCATGCAGATTTGGTCTCGCGCTGAGCGTGAACGATGCTTGTCACATCGGAATCGGTCGATAAAGCCGAAGCAAAGCGGGATACAAAACCGTGAGGTAAATCACCAAATTGAAGAGCAGGCGCACAACCAATATCTGCTGAAAAGGAATTCATTCGCCCGAATGCTTCTACTCGATGAGGCGAATCCGTGCCACCGGATTCGTGAATCGCACGAGCCAAAGATCTACGCACAAATAGGCGAGATTCGCCATCTGCTGGAATAAACATCGAAGCGTTCTGCCGCCCGCCACTATAGTAGTACAAATCGACGGGAGTTTGTATCAAAGCCCCAGGCAGCCCGGCCTCAACCAATCGCCGCGCCAACTCAGCCTGTCTGGATTCAAGCTCAGCCACAGGAACCCTCCAATCTTCCCCTTCGGGGCCGACAAGGGTGGCCAACGAGTCCTCCATGAGTATTATCGGAGAGGCAATAGTTCAAAACCACTCCCATTGTAAAATTTCTTGTCGTGACCAACATAATGTACTAGTGTGTAAAACGCAAACCATGCACACAGCAACAAAAATCACCTTAATAATCGGCGCCCTAATCACAGTAATTGGGATAGTTATGTTCATCGGCGGCGCTGAAGTTGCAGAAGTGGATTATGAAAACGAATCGGCATTCAGAGGAGATAACGGCACTTGGGATTATGTCGATGATGATTTTTACATTGTTTATGTGCGCGGAAGTGTTAGTTGTGAATCATTCAGTGCTACGATGACTAATTCTTCGGGAAATACTACTGATGGGGACTTTTTTGAAACTCCTTACCTGCTCAAATATGATTGTGAAGATATCGATATGACAAATATTAGCGCTGATAATTATTATGGAATTGGATATATTACTGCTAGTGCTAATGAAACCTATTCGATGGATGCAAGCCACGAGATGTTCATCATGGGCGGATTACAAGAACTCGGTGAAGCGATTGGTGGCATGATGGCTATTCTTGGCTCGTTCGGCGTTATTTGCTGTGGGGCTTTTTTCCTATTGCTCGGTGGAATTTTTGCACTAACTCTCAAAACTGCAGAACCAACATTAGTCATGGTTAATAATGCTGCAAATCCGATGATGCCCGGGATGGCAATGCCTGTAACCCAAATGGCACAACCCCAAATGCAACAACCGGTTCAATATCAACAACCGGCTCAAACCCAAATGGCTCAGCCACAATACCAACAACCGGGTCAGCCGGCTCAACCGGTTCAACCTGCCCAACAACCACCTCAACAATATCAACAACCACCGCAGGGCGGATTGTGAAAAATAGAACAAAGATGTGGGGAAATTGCCCAAATTTGGCACGTTATTTTTCATTGGAATAATAATTGTTGGACTTGCATTAACCACCCATTTTTCGATTGGAGTAGAACATAAACCTCTCAATGAAGAGAGAGCGTTTTTTGCTGGATCTTCAACAATATTTGTTGGAGAAGGAGAGAGAAATTACCGAATTTATTCATTCCAAGAATGTGAGGGAATCGATGGAGAAATTTTTGCAACCCCGACCCTTTTTCTTTCCAACCAATTCGTTTACGAATGTGATGAAAATAAAAATCTAAACAATGAATTCGAATATGTTGGATATATGGATATTGATTTTGATAAAACCGGTGAAGTATATTTTCATAGCGAGAGTGGATATCAATTTGTTCTGATAGATGTTACCGAATATGAGATGCGCACAAATATTTTACTAACTCTCAAAATTGTCATCGCAGTTGGTGTAATCATGATTTTGGCTGGAGGAAAAGCCGAATTATCAGGAATGAAAGCCGATTCGGATGATGGTCAGGAAAATCAAATTATGCCCAGTTCTCAAAACCAACCAGACAATCCAAATTATACTCAACAATTCGACCCGACAAATGTTCTCGACTAGTACTGACAACATTAAAATTGAAAAATAAGCGCTGTGCTGCGAGGCCACTAAACGGCCACGCTAGTGTTGTCAGTACCAGCCGTGAATTTCACCCCATAGGGGTGGATTCATCTGTTATGGATTGTTCCGACCTACATGGACCGACTCAGCATTAGTGGAATCCTCATCGCTTTTATGATGATATTTACCTCGATGGCAACGATGGCAACTCATGAGGTTGTAATATCTCTTAATGATGGGCCAAAAGCCATGTTTGCAACAAATAACTCCCAGAATGATGGCGGTTCGGGCGCGGATGCAGGTAATAATTCAAATAATTCAGTTACTCTTTCGAGTAATAATTCCACCGAGATTGGCTGGGTTGATGATACAACCGATGCTGAAGATTTGTACAAGGTCTGGATCCCCAGTGGTGAAATTCTAACCGTTGTGATGAATTTTCCTTCAACTGAAGATTTTGATCTCTATCTAACCGATTCCGCGAAAACATTCTCTTATGATTTGAGCGAATATAGTAATCCTGAGGTCGTCTCTACCAGTGGAACTAACATCTCAAATGGGACTACATATGTTTACATTTATGTAGTCGCGTGGAGCGGTTTTGGCCAGTATAGCCTCAATCTAACCTTTACTAACCCAGTCGCTCAGAACGATGCCGGGTCTGGTGGAGATGCCGGCGATATGCAATCTAATGCGCTTACGCTATCATCGTCTAGTGCTACCTATGGTGGCTGGTTCGATTGGGCTACCGATTCGGTTGACCTTTACAATATTACCATCCCCGCCGGTAATGAATTATGGGTCAACCTCAGCTATCCATCTGGGGGAAACTTTTCTCTGGTTATGATCGATGGAGGCTGGACGTTCTATGTTGACCAAGATAACAATATTACCACCGGAAGCGCCTCAATAACCACCAATGGTACCAACCAATCTAGTGGTGGGGTGATGGTTTATTTCGGCATGATCGCCAATTCTGGCGGCGGGAATTACACCATGGAAATCGATATCGTCAACCCCAATGCTTCTCAAACGCCGGCTGTTTCCACAACGATGACTTCTAGAGAGAGCGCAACAAATCACTTTACTGGGTTGACAACAGGTGTTAATTATTCAATTGATTACGAAGTGTATTCATATCCTATTGCCCAAAATGGAACCAATGCTACCTCTTCGTTTTATTGGCTAGCAAATAGTTCTAGTCTTTGGCATAATGTGACGATGGATTTCCCTGAAATCGAAGGAACATATATTCTATATTCATACTTGAGTTTGAATGGTTCAACACTAGCTTATGACTTTGATTATGTCGAACATGAAATGTTAGAAGGTTCGCTGATCAATGCTACTTCCACAAGTTTAAGTGCAAGCAATATCTCATCTGGATATTCATATTCTGTACAATGGAGTTGGGCAGATAATGTAACAAATACAACTGTTGATTCAGGTTGGTATAACTTTACTGCAAGTTCAACAACAAAAGCGATTTCAATTGTTATGAATGCTCCTTCGACCGTTAGTGAACATCTTTTGAGTGCAATATTATGGAATGGTAGTACAATTTCGGGTTATGAAGAACTCTCCTATACACCTGTTCGGCCGACCGTCGAGGTAACAGGTGTGACCAATAATGCCAATGCTTCTACCAATACGGTCTCGGCGATGATGAGCAACTTGACATCCGGCACAACCTATTCTTACGATTTTGAATTGAATCATATGTTGAATGGGACCTATGTGGCCTCTTCAAATATGGCAAACTTCACCGCAACAAACAGTTCTTTCACGCCAACGTCTTGGATATATAATACTCCGAGTAGTAGTGGATTTTATTGTGGAGTAGCCAATATTTATCTTGGCACCACTTTGGTTGATACCGATTCTTATTGTTTCGTTCTCACCCACGATAGTGATGGAGATGGTGTCTCAAATGAGAATGACCTATGTCCGGCAACTCCAGCTCAGGCAACCGTGGATTCAGATGGTTGTGCACTCTCCCAAAAAGATAGTGATGGCGATGGTTGGTTTGACGATGTTGATGCATTCGTTAACGATTCGACCCAATGGGCCGATAGTGATGGCGATGGCTATGGCGATAATGCCAATGGAAGTTCTCCTGATGCATTTCCACAAGATTCCACTCAATGGTCTGACATCGATGGCGACGGATATGGAGATAATCAATCAGGAGTAGATGCCGATTTATTCCCATTCGACTCAAGCCAATGGAAGGATACCGATGGTGATGGTTATGGAGATAACTCAAATGGCACTGCTGGAGATATGTATCCACTAGATTCTAGTCAATGGTATGACTCAGATGGTGATGGTTATGGCGATAATGGCTGGGGAAATAACCCAGATGCATTCCCTGGAGACTCAACCCAATGGTCCGACCAAGATGGCGATGGATACGGCGATAATGCTAGCGGTAATAATCCGGACATATTCCCTACCGATGACACCCAATGGGCTGACCAGGATGGCGATGGCTGGGGCGATAATCAACAAGGAGATGATCCCGATAGATTCCCAAGCGATTCTACACAATGGGCTGATAGCGATGGCGATGGATATGGCGATAACCAACAAGGGACAAACCCTGATGCATTCCCGAATGATGGAACTCAATGGGCCGACCGTGATGGCGATGGCTATGGTGACAATCTCGATGGCAACGAAGCGGATATATTCCCAGATGATCCAACTCAATGGGCTGATAGCGATGGTGATGGCTACGGAGATGAGGCGAATGGTAATTCGGCTGATCTGTGCCCTGGAACGCCATCTGGACAAGTGGTCGATGAGAATGGTTGTTCGGACTCACAACACGATTCAGACAGCGATCTTGTGATGGATGATGATGATCTTTGCCCAAATACCTCTTTGGGTCAAACAGTGAATTCACAGGGCTGTGCTCAGAATCAATTGGATGAAGATATGGATGGAGTTAACAATTCCTGGGATTCTTGCCCAAATACCACTCCAGGGACGATTGCAGATAATGCTGGTTGTTCACCTGAGCAACTCGATACCGATGGCGATGGAATCGATGATTTACGCGATATTTGTCCAACTACTACCGCCGGTGAATCGGTCGATGGTGTTGGATGTGCAGAATATGAGAAGGATGATGATGAGGATGGAGTGCATGATGGCATCGACCAATGTCCTGGAACCCAATCTGATGAAAGAGCGATGGTGATGGAGTAATGGATTCTGAAGACCAATGCTCTCTCACCGATCCTGGAACCTCGGTAAATGCTGAAGGTTGTGGAGGTTACCAGGTCGATTCGGATGAAGATGGTGTGAACGACGAGATTGACCAATGTCCTGGAACAATAGCGGGCACATTCGTCAGCACCGTAGGTTGCTCATTATCTCAAATCGACATAGACGGCGATGGAATCGATGATGCAGCTGACCTTTGCCCGGGGACAATTGATGGGGCAGAAGTCGACTTAAACGGCTGTTCGCCAGACCAAAGAGATAGCGATGAAGATGGAGTTACCGATATTGCTGATATTTGTCCTCACACAATTGCAGAATCCTTCGTCGATGCAAATGGTTGTGCTCTTGATCAAAAAGACAGCGATAATGATGGAATCCCAGATGCTAATGATGCATTCCCTAACGACCCTGATGAAACCAAGGATACCGATAATGATGGGGTCGCCGATGGAGAAGATTACTTCCCGAACGATGCAACGATGTCAAGGGCTGACCAAGCCGAGAGCCAATCTTGGATACTCTATGTCCTGCTATTCGTGGTTGGATCGATAGCAGTCGGATTGTTTTTCACTCGTTCCAGTTCTTCAAAAACCAGTAAGGATGATAGTGTAATTAGTGATGAATTATTCCAACAAGCGCTCCCAGCTGAATATCTCCAAGAGATGGCTGATATTTCCAGCCCAGAGCAAGACCAGTGGGTCGATGATGATGGAGTAAACTGGTATAGGCAACCGGATGGTAGTGTAATGTATTTCGACACAATTTCTAATGAGTGGAAAGCGAACTAAGGTTAGTCGACCAGTACTGCGAGGTCACTAAACTGCCAAACTAGTGTTGTCAGTACTAGTTTGTGTGAGCCGGTCTTCTGCTATGGCACAATATTCCTCACTAAGATCGATCCCCACATATTTTCTCCCGGTCATCTTGGCTGCGACCGCGGTCGTACCCGAACCCAAAAATGGATCCAAAACAATATCGCCGGCAAATGTATACATCTCAATACAACGTTTTGGTAATTCTACTGGGAAAGGAGCCGGATGGCTGACCCGTTTTGCTGATTCGGTTGGAAATTTCCAAATCGATTTGGTTTGTCCGATGAATGATTCTTTAGAAATCGTATCGATTCGCCCGTCTGCTCGCTCGGTTTTTGTGCGTGGTAATTTATAATCGCCCTTTGAGAAAATGAGCAAATATTCGTGAATATCACGCAGGCAAGGATTCGATGCTGATTGAAAAGAACCCCAGGCGCAGGAAGAACCTGCGCTGGCAGATTTGTCCCAAATTACCTCTCCTCGGGCCAAGAAACCGATTTCGTGCATCATCAAATTGATGTGACTTGATAGTGGAATGTATGGTTTTCTCCCGAGATTTGCCACATTGACCACCATACGTCCGCCTGGAGAAAGAACCCGATAACATTCAGCGAAAACATCGTGCAACATTTGCAAATATTCGCCCAACGACAAGTCTTCATCATAGGCTTTGGAGGCATTATACGGCGGCGAGGTAACTACCAATTGGATGCAATTGTCGGGGAATGGCATCTTTTTTGAATTTCCTTGGATAACTTGGTCGACCAACTCGGATGGGAATTCATTTTGGATTCCTACATCTCGACTACTAACCAAATCATCGTACATTTTGGCGCCATAGTAGACGCTAGCATCGTGACCTTCACGCTTGGAAACGCCAAAAGAAGAGGTTGTGGTTTTGGCTCGCTTTCTTGGACCCTCTAGAGGGGAATCGCGCGCCATGTTTTGCCAACCTTCTCTATGTGAATATGAACTTTCGCGTATTTGACTGCTGTTAGGCGCGGGTATTCGGCGATTGACTCATGTACCGGATGCAGGTGGGGGCAACTGATGACAAAGGTCCTCAGCCTCAACGAGGTTAACCTCGACGGGCGATGTGTACTTGTTCGTGTTGACATCAATTCTCCTCTTGCTCCTGAGACTAATGTGTTTCTTGATGATACTCGGATTAGAATGATTTTGCCGACCTTATCTCGGCTAAACAGGTCTAAGGTTGTGCTTTTAGTCCACCAGAGCCGACCTGGAAAAAACGATTTTACTAGCACGCTTGGACATAGTCGTGAGCTGGGTAGAATATTGGGTCGAAACGTCAAATGGGTCGACGATATTCATGGCCAAAAAGCCACTGATGCGATCAATCAAATGGAGAACGGTGACATAATTATGCTCAACAATGTTCGAATGGACGCTGAAGAGATTGGACTAAAAGGAGATTTCACAACATTAGGGAAATCTCAACTTGTGATGAAACTCTCAATTGTCGCCGATGCATTCGTCAACGATGCTTTTGCTTGCGCCCATCGCTCTTCGCCTTCGATTACTGGATTTACCCACCACATGCCGTGCATTGCCGGTGAGTTGATGGCGAATGAAATCAACAGATTGGACAAGGTGATGGAAAAACCAAAGCGTCCTGCTATCGCTGTTCTCGGCGGAATAAAAGTCGATGATTCGGTTGGAGTTGCTGCAAATATGTTGGAGAAAAGCATCTGTGACCATGTGTGGACAACCGGCGGGGTTGCAAATTTATTCTTACATCTCTCTGGAGTAAAGATCGGTGATATCAATGTGGATTTCCTCAAGAATGAGTTGGGTGATTCCTGGGATGAAACCTGCAGAATCGCTAGTTCATTATTGGTCGATTATCCTGAATGTATAATTATGCCAAATGACATTGCAGCAAATATCGCTGGCAACCGAGTCGACCTTACCGTTTCTCAATTGCCGATCGAAGCACCAATTTTCGATTTGGGAATCACTTCGATTCGAGCATTATCCAAAGCCATCAAGAGTGCGGGGACAATTATTCTAAATGGTCCAGCTGGAGTTTTTGAAATGCCAGATTTCGCGCTTGGAACAATTGAGATGCTAAACGCATGCGCTGAAACCGAAGGCTATGTGGTAATCGGTGGTGGACATACAGCGACATTGGTCATGCAGCGTGGCTTGGCCGATAAGATGGGCCATGTTTCGACCGGTGGCGGGGCTTGTTTGGAGTTCTTGTCGGGGAGAGTCTTGCCGGCGATTGCAAGTCTAGAAGCGAGTGCTGAGCAATTCGAATTTAGTATTTCCAAACCGGTGGACCATCAATGAGGGCTCTGCCTCTTATTTTTAGTACTCTAATTATCTTTAGTTCGATGTTATCGGGTTGCCTCGATGATGGTTCGGTTGGTGAAGAAAGAAAACTCGAATTTATCGAAATCGAGATTTCAATTACACATAGCAACGGGGAGGCATGGCAATTATTGATGCCGATTCCACTGACCGACGAGCAAGGAGGGGTTTCTCCTGTAGTCGGTTATATGATGGCAAATCATGATGAAATCAGTCTTTACCAGAACGAGAGTGGTGGTAATGTGATTATGGTGAGCGGGGTTGGTGATATGGTTATTTCAATCGATGAAAAGCATTATCGTACTGGGTCTAACGCGGATTATAATCCTGATATTTTACCAATGGAAAAACTTCAAGATCTTCAAGGATCGAGAATGGGTGGAGTCTTTAATCTGACTGGAAATTCAAATGTGGAATTAACAATCAGTTATGATTGGTCGGCAACATGGGACAGTTATTGTACTCCACATAAATTTCAGTTGAATGAAACAACAATCGGTGTTGGTGAGCATGTTATTGGGTTGAGGCATGATTGGGTCGCTTGTTCATAAAGTTCTGTTTTGGCTTGGTTGCCATAAAGTTGCCATTAATTGAATAATAGCGATATATGGCATCTTTTTAGCAACTTTTTCTTCGATATGGCATTTTTCCAATGTGTTCGCGCCGGGAACATTTTCATTAAGCAGTACTTTTTGGGCAAATTAATGTCTGGAAAAGTGAGTAGTTTCATATTCTGTTTGATGTTTGTCTTTTCTTCACTTTTTGTGGGATATGATGAATCCAATAATCAATTGAATCTGATGAACAATTCTTTTGAAGGCCACTCTGGAAACGGATCATCAAACCAATCTAATTCAACTCCATTTGTTACAATTGTTTCGCCGGGTAATATTGTGCATGGAATGACTATTACGTTCAATTATTCAGTCACAAATTACTCTGGAAATTATGTCAATTGGAATTCAACTATTCAAGGTCAAGCCAATTCGACAACATATCAATGGAGTTCAAATTTGAATAGCCAAACTAATGGTACTAATGGTAGTAATATTAATTCAACGAGTAGAACATATTCAATAGATGGAAATTACACGGTTTGCGCTTGGCTATACTCTTATCCAAACTCATCTGATTGTGTATCGTTTCAATTGATCATCCCGCCTGCTAATCTATCGATTATATCTCCTTCAAATAATTCGGTAATATCTAATGTGTCAAGCGGTTATTCGGATTATTTACAAATAAATTACATCGCTTCAAATTCAAATGGGTATGTCTATTGGACCTCGACTGAAACAAATTCACAAACAAATAATTCTTCAATTACTTGGAGTTCTCATTCATCATATTCATCGACAACCTATCGCGTTGGTTACAATAATAGGACAATTTGTGCATCGGTATATGGCGTGAGTTCTTCGGCCACAGATTGTATCAACATTGAGATTCAACCAAGGGTTGCCGTCATCAATAATTTATCCGCCTCATTGTCTAATAATGGCCTTGTTTACATCGAATACCAAATAGAGAACTATTCTTCTGGCACTCTCACAATTGGTAATTTAACAATAGATCAATTTTATTATGGAAATTCGAGTTCATCCAATAATTCAAACTCGTCCACTAATTCAAGTTCGTCCAGTTATTCAATTTCATTGAATAGTGGGTACTTAAATTATGGAAATAACTCAATTTGTGTTAATTTAAATTCAGAAGATAATAAAGTGGTCTCAGAATGTAGAATCATATTCATTCCACCTCCTACTTATCGAATGAATATTATTTCTCCCGCATCAAATTTTCAATATACGGGTAATAGTATCTCGATTGGTTATATCACAGAAAATTATTCCGGTTATGTCTCCTGGACGGTTAATTCGACAAATGGCACCTCTACCAGTTACTCATATGGTAGTCCTTATACTAGAACTAACAGTTTACAGATTAATCAATTTGGATCTGTTGATATCTGTGCAACATTTTCTGTAGGGTCTTCTAATTATACTGATTGTGTCACGATTAATCATGTTGCAAGAACCCTGGTTGGGCAAATCAACACCCCTTCAAATAATTCACAAGTTAGTGGCGGATATCTTTACTTAAACATCTTAGCAAATAATTATTCTAGTGGGATAATTTCAATTAATGGAGTAGTACAAAATTACTTAGGAGCATCATTTTATCAAAATAGTTCAGGTAATCAGTCGGGCAATATTAATGGTTCAGGTAATCAGTCGAGCAATAATAATTCAAATTATCACATGAATCTACCTTATGGTTCATCTACGATTTGTTTAAACTTGATTGGTGAAAACAATCAGCAATTAATTGATTGCATTAATTTGACCCGAGTAGCCCCTACCCATATTGCTGAAATTACATCACCTTCAAACAATTCAAACCATATTGGGAATAATTTGAATTTTGATTTCACTGTCACGAATTCTTTGAATTATTACTTCCTTCTTGATGGAAGCCAAACAAACTATCATCAAAATTACAATAATTCTACCGGTTACAAAATGACAATCTTATTTGGTCAACATGAGTTATGCTTAATTTCGAAAGATTTA
>PSPR01000028.1 GCA_004195515.1 Methanobacteriota archaeon
GCCTTGAACGACATGGTAGCAAATTTAGCCAAGGATGCGATTGGAAAAGGCGCAACTGCTCTGCTCGATGATGATATGGGCAACTTTGGCGTACCAAATCCGCGCATCTTGATAGTCGGATGCGGCGGTAGCGGAAATAATACTCTAAATCGAATTACTCATCTTGGAGTTGAAGGCGCAGTCACAGTTGCTATCAATACCGATAAACAACATTTAGACCACACTCGTTCTTTGCAAAAATTGCTGGTAGGCCGCCATATCACCCGCGGACTTGGAGCCGGAGGAAACCCTTCGACTGGCCGGCGCTGTGCAGAGGCTGGTCGAGATATGATCAAGCGAATCGTTACCGGTGCGGATTTAGTTTTCATCGCTAGTGGCCTAGGAGGAGGTTCTGGAACCGGAATTTGTCCAATCGTCGCCGAAGAAGCAAAATCTGCTGGCGCTCTTGTCGTCGGCATCGTCACCACCCCATTCCATGTCGAGAGGCGTCAGAGAATGCAAAGAGCCCTCGAAGGCCTGGAAAGTTTGAGACAAGTTGCAGATGCGGTTTTGGTCTTGGACAATAATCGATTATTACACTATGTTCCAAACCTGCCTTTGGATGAAGCATTTTCAATAATGGACCAATTGGTTGCAGAGATTGTCAAGGGAATAGTCGAGACCATTACCTTGCCTTCACTAATAAATTTGGACTTCGCAGATGTTCGAGCCATCATGAATGATGGTGGAGTGACCATGATGCTCTATGGCGAGAGCGATCGTGGGCCTGAAGAAGTCGTAAACGAAGCCTTGAATCACCCGTTATTGGATGTTGATGTTGCCGGAGCGACCGGGGTTTTGATCCACGTTACCGGTGGACAATATATGACTCTAGAAGCCGCTTCTCAAGTGGTCGACATGATGACTTCCAAAGTATCGGATGATGCGAATGTTATCTGGGGCGCTCGACAAGACCCTGGTTTTGGCGATACCATCAAGGTGATGGCGATTATTACCGGGGTCGGTGGCGTAGAATTGAATCAGGCTAGAGTTGAGCCAGATAAATTGGGTGATGCGCTTAAATTATCACGCAGTAAGGCTTCTAATAATAATAATATCGGATTTCAACGCTTCGATTGAATGTTGCATCTATTCGCAAGGGTCAAATCCAACCGCTGCCGAGGATAAATCATGCGAGGCCGCTTTTTGTTCACCGTCCTGTTGGCGCTGATGATAATTACACCGGTTACAGGAAATAATTCCGTGGTAACTGCAGAGGAAGAAGAACCGGCCGATCCATGTGAAGCTGAACCACAGCAACCTTGTGAAAATCAAACTACTCTGTACATTTGGTCAACTGGCCAATCTAGCCACTGGGCTCATTTCAATAGTTCCGATGAACGCAATATCCAAGGTAATCAACTTCAAAATGAGAAAAATAGTGGTGTTATCAATATCGATTATCGATTCACGATGAAACCCGCTCTATTGCCAAAGTTGAATATGACTCCTGATGGAGAGGTTAGATTTACCTTCAATATTTTCCTTCAAGGAGATTGGACCAATAATGATAACGATGGGCCTTGTCAAGCCGACTGTGAAGAATTGAATATCAGTTTATTATCTGGAGCCAACGAAATCGTACGCCAACATCTTCCGGGTGTGACCACAGGATGGAATTCGATTATTTTCACTCACACGCTTGAAGAGAACGAATTATTTTGGGATAGTTCAACCGGTAATCCAACCGTTGCAATCGAAATGAAGGTCAAGGGAGACCGTCAACAAACTTCACCTATTACCGTTAGTGGAGAAATTGCAAACTTTTCAATGAAGTTGTCTGGTGAGGATTCTGCAAAGATCGAATTACCGATCGAGCCTTCGACATGGTCAGTTGAATTCCAAGCAGAAGAGGAATTGAATCCACCGGTCGAACAGCCTGGCTTCTTGGCCCTCATGAGCGTTGGAGCATTGACCATGGCGGCGGTCTACATGCCGATGAGCCGTAAAGAATCACAAAAGTGATGAGATGGCATCGGCTGAAAATTCTGTCGTATTTTGATCTCCGGTCAAAATATTTTTGACCGAGCATGAATTATTCTCGAGGTCTTTTGGTCCGACGATAATTACATTGTGGAAACCGTTTTTGCCAGCCCAATCCAATGTTTTTCCGATGTTTTTACCTCGTAAATCCATCTCTACATTATTCCCAGAATCTCGTAATTGTTTTACGATTGATAGAGTGTGCTTTGATTCGATTCTAAATGGAAGCATAAGTGTACTCGGCGCAGGTGATTCTCCTCGAACAACTTCAACTCTACCCTCTGCTGCGGCTTGGGCTTCCAAGGCCAATAAGACTCGGTCGAAACCTAGACCGAAACCACAAGATGGGTCGAGGTCTTCCAATCCGAATAGGTGGAGCAGTCGGTAAGAACCGCCTCCTAGGATTTGTCCTTCCCCTCCAAGTTCGTCAACATGGATTTCGAATACCATCCCGGTATAGTAATCCAATCCTCTTGCGACACAAAGATTGACTTTGAGCGAAGGAGGTGTTGGCGCTAATAATTCGATAGAATCCAAAAGGGTTGAAAGTTGGTCAAAAGAATCTAAATCAACATTCATTTGTTCTAAAATGGTCTTAGCAGGTCCGAGTGTTTCCTTACCACCATCGAGTGCTGATAATGCTTTGAGATCGGCGATTACACTCAGGTCAATACCGTTGGTTTCAAGCAATTGCTCCATACCTTCCCAATCGCCTTTGTCCAAGAATCTCATTGCGCTTGCGACCGGTGATTCCGGTTCGCCTTCGGCCGCTAGCCCAATCGCTGTCAGAACTTCACGTAGAATTCCTACATGGCCAATTCTCAATTCCCATCCCTTGAGACCACTCGCCTCGAGCATGTCGATTGCCAAAGCGATAACCTCGGCCTCGGCCAATGGCCCATGAGCCCCTATGAGTTCGACGCCGTATTGGAAAAATTCGCGGTAGCGACCCTTCTTTGATTCTTCATAACGGAAACATTGGCCGAAATAAGATAGGCGCAGCGGCTTGGAAGCACTGCGTAACTCTTCGCTGATCATCCGCATAACAGGTGCTGTCAATTCAGGACGCAGGGTTAACTGGCGCTTTGATTTGTCCTCAAATGCATATAATTGCTTGATTACACCCGGCCCGGACTTTGCTGTAAACAGCTCAAGACTCTCAAAAATTGGAGTCTGAACCCGATTGAAACCATGACCGAGAGCCTTGGTTTCGAGTAAATTCTCAAGACATTGTCGGCGCCTCATCGCCGACGGGACAAAGTCCCGGGTTCCACGTGGTCTTTGCACCATTCAGAGATTGCGGACAACTTCAACCATTTCAGATGAACGGCTAAGACTGGTGGCTTGGTGGTTAATTCACCAGTCGTCAGCCCAGCCCGGCTTAGTGGTTTTTTCCTGTATGAGTCGGTCGAGGTCAGGTGCTTCTGGAACATTGATTTCTGGCTTGGAAAGGTTCTGAATTTTTTCGACCAATACCCAATCTGGTTCATCGATCCCCTCGACGACCAGTTCTAAGACCTCTCTCTTTACCGGCTCGAGTGGCTCATCTACACCAAGGGATTCCCACGCGGTCGAGGCTTTTTCTTGGTCGAGGGATTTACCCAAGGATTCGACTTTTTGTAAAGCGATGGTAGTCAATTGGTTTTGAACAGCTTGCTCGGCTTCGATCTTTGCTTCAATTTGGCTCCACAAGGCTTTTTCTTCGTCATCCTCTTGCTGTTTTTGCAAATATTCAATTGTGGATTTAGACGGCTTGTCGAACCATTTCCAAAACCATCTAACGATTGGAACTAAAACGATAGCAGTCGCTAAACCAATTCCAATATATTGGAAGAGGCTCAATGCCACAATCAATCACCTCAAGCCGAGTTTTTTGCGAGATGTTCCCAGCCTTCTGGATACGAGCCTGCTTCACAAACCAAATCATCATCGCCACCGGGAAGACCAGAGATATCAACCTCTGCTCCTTCGGGGATATTCCTGAACAATGGCCTCTCGACCAATTTATAATTGAAGAACATGAATCCGGTCGCTACAACTCCCCAGAATAAGAGAATAATCGTAATACCGTGAGGGTTGCTAGGATCCCAAACATTTGGAGTATTCATGATCATATCTCCAAAGTAAGATACAATCAGGATGGTAAATAAAATCGGGAAGGCCAAATAGATGAGAATATCCCACCAGCGACCGATCCAAATATCGTTATCTCCAGTATTGATGAAATCGTCTCTAAAGGCAGAGACTCCAACGCCGAGATAGCCCCTAAATCCTGGAGGGGCTTGGCCTGCTTCAACTTCGGAGCGCCATTTTACATAGCCGTATTTCCAAATTGTGAAGGCGATAAATAATCCGCTAAACATCAAACCATAGCCCCATATATGATCTTGAACTTCCAAAAATTGAGGGAATGCAGTACCGTCATCAGCAAATGAAATCCACATAACCGCCGAAGGAATTCCAAAAATGAAAATTGCTAACGAGGTTAGGAGAACCGAACGGTCACGACTATATCCATGGTCGACGAAATTTCGAACACATAATTCGACTGTAGAAATCATACTCGTCAGCGCTGCGAACGATAATGCCAAAAAGAAGCCGCTCATCATTATCCAAGCTCCAAGATTCCCACCCGGTGCTTGAGCGAACACCTCTGGCAATGCCAAGAAAGTTATCGCGCTCGAGCCGCCGGTAACGGTGGCTAATGGGTCCGATTCAACTGCGAAAATCGCCGATAGAACCGCTAATCCTGCAATGATTGAAATCGAGTTATTGGCTAATCCCATAGTGAAGGCATTGAGGGTTGTATCCTCGTCTTTGCGCATGTATACCGCGTAGGTCATCGCCATCCCCATACCGGCCGAACATGACCAAGCGGATTGCGAGAGGCCGTTAATCCAAATGCTCGGTTCACCTAGCATCTCCCAGTCGACTGTAAACATGAACAGGAAGCCATCGAGGCTGCCGTCAGACCAATCCATCCAAAGCGAAAGGCCTAGAGACATGAATAGAAGAACAAATAATGAGATCATCAAAATCACATTTACTTTTTCGATTGCTTTTGCACCTTTCCAAATTGCAAAAAGGGTGATTGCGATAACTACGAATTGGTAGAAGATAACATCGGTTGCAGAGGTTAAGAACTCATTCCAAACCTGTTGGGTATCCACCCCTGGACCAGTCAGTCCATTGGTTATACCGAGTTGGAAATATTTGATTGTCCACCCGGCTACGACCGCATAATAAAAACCGATCGCTGTCGAAATCCATGCGGTCCAAAGACCCATCCAAGCGAATCTTTTTCCAGCAAATATCCGGAAGGTTCCGATGGTTCCGGTTCGGCTGCGCTTCCCTAGTGCGAATTCGGCTATGACCAAAGGTATCGACCATGCAAACAGAAAAAACAGCCAAGGAATGAGGAAAGTTCCTCCACCATTGGCTCCGACCATTCGCGGAAATCTCCAGATATTACCGGTGCCGACCGCGGCGCCGATTGCGGCGAAAATCAAGCCTACGCGACCACTGAATTGATCGCTCATCAGAAGTCCTCCACTTCGAGTTCCGCTTCGATAATTTCATTCTCATTACCACTGGCTGCCATCAGTCGTAAACAAATGCCCAAACCACCCCAGACGAATCCGACCACGGTCATGAAGAGAACGACCGAACCTAATGCGCTGCCGAAAGGTGCTCGATATGGGACTGTTAATTCGAGATATTCACCATTTCCAGGGTAAGAAATCTGTGAGGTTCCACCGAGGGTTGAAACCATGGCTTTGTAGTGAAGGGTGCCGGTATCAGAATCAGCGAATGGCACATTTGCCCGGTAGTTCATTCCGACTCCTGTGGAATTTAACAATTCACAAACCGTACCTTCAACCAATTCAAATCCTGCCGAACTCCATTCGGTATTATACCACTCTCTCGGCCCATAATCAGATTGGGTTCGAGTTGGTTTTACCATGCGATACATCACATGAGATTCTCCGGGGGCGGTGCTGAGTGCAAAGGCGGAATCTAGGCAAATATCGATTGGAATGTCGCCAGATTCGGGGATAGAAACCGCTTCTGGTTTGATTAGATGTTGGTTGGAAATAACATCAGCCATCGCAAGGTCTGCTTGCTCGCGCGGGTTATCAGAAATCTGTGCCATATAGAATGTAACACCAAGGTTTCTAACTGCAATATGATCGATATCGTCCTCGTGTTGGTGGAATGCAGTTCCTATTTCCATCGTGTAGCAATAAGATCCATGGACCCCGTAATGCCAATCACAGAAATCACCCGAAGTAGGGTAGAGGTCGCTAGATTGCATATTTTCATAATCGGTCATCTCGGCCATCTGGTCGCCGTGATAAACCAATTGGTCGTGGTCGGTACTTTGGCAATTTGTGCAGTGTCCCCACGGGTATAACACCAATTCAGAGAAAGAGTGGAAGGTTAGAGTTGCCTTGTAATCTGAAGCACCATCGCCGTCATCATCGTTCATCTCAGTCATATCTTGAATGAATTTAGTTTCGGGTTCAGAGTTTCCACCCATCCAATCTTCGTCGACGAGTCCATCGCCGTCGTCGTCCTTTCCATCGACGTGATCTTCGTTGAGCTTACCATCTTGGTCTTGATCTACAGTATCGACCGGGCCGTTGTAAACATCGTTATTTTGGCCGGCATAACACATGCCGGGGAATAGAGGACCGGTCGCTCCCAGAGGCGCTCCCCATTCGAATTGATAATTTCGATTAAGGTCAACTCCATCACAGCCTTCGTCGACGTCTTCATCGAGGTCAGGTATTGGGGTAACACCGGTAACGGTGTTGTCTCGCAGGTTCTTCCTCCAACCGCTGGTCGGGCAAGATTCCCAAGCAGGTGCTGCACAATATTCCTCACGATCGTAAATATTTCCATCGACATTGAGCATTGGAATCAGATAAATCTCTCTTTGGTTTATCAAATTGGTAAGTTCAACTTCGCTGAAATCCTCGTCGACCCCAAGGTCGCCGGCACTACATGGTTTACCATCGCCATTACTGTCTTGGAATTCAGGAGCGAGAGCCAAACAATCCCCATCGTCATCAAGGATGCCATCGCCATCTGCATCTCCCCATGGGTCCTCATCGAACAGCCCATCTCCATCATTATCGGTAGGAGGCATGTCGTAGTAGTAAGCAATGGTTTCCATAACCAATAAAGGAGTCTCATAACTCATCCATTCTCGAGCGTGGTGGTTGCCGACAATCATGATGTCAGGCCGGTCTGCATAATTGCCATTATCGCCATTGAAGGCATTATAATCGCCACCTTGAACATCGCCTGTGATTTTGAGCCAAGGTGAGGCATAGCCATAATACCAGCCTTCGTAATCATCGATGGTGGTTTCTTGGCCACGGTCGTTAGTACCGCCGTTCAAGCCTTCGTGGAATTCAAAAATATCCGAGTTTTCCTGTGCCAGAACCATCATCCTGGTCTTCATCGATTCATAGGTATGGTATTCCTTGAATTGGACCTGTTCGGACCCCTTCCATGGAAAAACATAGTTCTGGTAATCCTCGGACCAAGTGTCCTCAGGAGTCATCGAGCCCTCCTCGGCCTGAGCACTTACCAAATTGGATACCATCGGCGCTAGGAGCGAAATTAAAAATGGTAGCAACAAAATTGCGAGCGAGCGCTTTTGGGATTGAATCTGCATGGCTACCATAACCACCCGACCAGCCATCCCCTCTTGAAGTCGTCGCGTTGTAGGCTTAGCCCCCGAAGGGGGCTGGAATAAGTGGGAGGTTCAGGGAAAATGACAACAACATGAGACCTGCCCGGTCGGTTTGATGGAACAAATCGTCACCGCAATTCCGAATTATGATTCGATGATTCTTGGCTTCAATCTTGGCAGCTTGGTCGGATTGGCTTTTGTCTTAGCAGTTATCTTGGTCAGCAGAAAAATATCCGAAAAAATTCTTCCAAGGATTTTCAAAGGAATAGAAATCGGTAGTGAGGTCGCCTCAGAAGCTCTAAAGAGTTCTGGTAAAGCCCTTGGAATCGCGATTGGTTCTGGCATCGGCCTGTTGCTGTTGGGAGATCTCGATAGTAAAGTTGTAATCATGCCCGAGTTCATCGAATCTTGGTTGCCGAAACTGCTTGAATTGGCAATGGTAATAGCATTGATTCTCACCGCGTTTAGATTTGTGGGAATCATTCATTCATTTGTGGTCTGGTTGGATGATGATGGCGAGCTCGATGGCAGCCAAAAGACGGTTGTTTCCGCTGCAGAAAGCGTGGTCAGATTCGTAATTGTAATCTTTGGTTCTGCCTTTGTCGCAGCCTCTTTAGGTTTTGATCTTTCAACTTTAATAGCCGGTTTAGGAATTACCGGCTTAGCGATAGCACTAGCAGCAAAAGATACTTTGTCGAATATATTTGGCGCAACAACTGTCCTGTTGGACCGACCTTTCAAAATTGGAGATTGGGTTATTATCGACTCGGTCGAAGGCGAGATAATGGAGATCGGTTTACGAACTACCTTGATTAGAACCAGTTTGGATACCGTTGTCACCATGCCGAATGCAAACCTCACCAGTACCCCAGTCGAAAATTGGGGTAAGCGCAGATTCCGGCGCTGGCAACCTGTTTTTAAATTGGACATCAATTCCGATCCAGACCATGTCGAAACATTTTGTGCTGGAATTATCTCGATGATTGAAAAGCACGACCTAACCATGAAGGAAGACTCGTCTTTCGCCCGGGTTTCCACCCTTGGCCCCGATGCAATAGATGTTGGTTGCAATGTCTATTGGGATATTAGCAGTGGTACGGTCGAGAAGGAAGCAAGAGAAGGATTCTTGCTTGCGGTGATGAATCTAGCAAAGGATAACAAATTGGAATTCCATGACCCACGCAAGCGTCATAATTGACGCCAATCCGGTTCAAGGATTCTATAGGCAATCCATGAGATTATCGACATGCTCAAGAAAACAATAAATGGTAATTGCCAAGATTCAAACATTCCAGCTCGATTTATCCAAAGGGTAAAAATCGCGCAAACCAATCCAAATGGCACCCCCATTCTCACCAAACGCATAATGCCTAGGTCTGCTTGAATCCGGTCGACTTTGGCCAGGTATGATTCGATTTTTGAGTCGGTTTTGCCAAAGGCTCGGCATTGAGCATGGGCCATCACCATGACGTCGTAAGTCATGTGGGCAAGGCCTCCAGTAGATGTTCTCATCATGCTATTGTTTCCAAACTCTGTATTCCATTCATCGACTTTTTCCAATTCGATCGCTTGACGCAACATCGGTAAATGCTCAACTTCGGTCAATAATTTTTCAGATATCATTATCGGACTAGGACGGTTATTGACAATATTAAGTCTTGGCATTCCCAGAGTTGATTTGTGGTGAGGTGCTCGCCACAGAGTATTTGTTTTGAGTTTGTCCTCTACTTTTTTCAAACGAAAATTCCAATTGAGTTCGTCGTTTGGAGTAGTGAATTGTGAGCTTATTAGCGATTTATGTAATCCGATAATATCGAAAACCTTGGACTTTTTTGGGAAAATTAAAACAAAATCTCCAGATCTATTAATTCCAGCGACCGGTAATGTCACATATTCCTTAACCGCTAGATTTAACTTCTCATTTTGAACCAAACGAGATACATGATTTCCGGTTGGGATTGGAATGATTTGGGCTATAAAGTCTCCAATATCACACCAAATTCCATATTCGTCATCATTTAGTTTTTCAACAAATTTTACCTCGGGCCAACGACCCCAATAATCAGATTGTTCCGACCACCATTTTGGAGTCAAAATCGCTTCATCCCAATGCAATGGCAAACTTCCCCATTTTGTGAAAACGGAAGTCTCATCAAATCCGGTCGCAATACCGACCGGCCACCAAGAAGAACCCTCCATGTTTACCGGCCACCATGACTTAGGGATTAACTCAAACGGTTGAAGTTGATGGCTCCGCTTGAGGGGGAACGACCAGATGGGAATTAGCGACCGGATGGGAGATGTTCTCGGCAATGTTGTCGAAACCAAACTCCAACGGGCCGTAATGGAACATCCGGTCAAGGTAAATCACTTGGCCATCATCATGGACGGAAACCGAAGATTCGCTTGGTCCAAAGCACTCGAGACAAAAGTCGGCCACCGATTGGGCAAACAAAAACTCGAACAGGTACTCGATTGGGTCCTCGATTTAAAGATCCAATATCTCACGGTTTACGCACTTTCAACCGATAATTTGAATCGTGAGACCACCGAGTTGGACGGATTGTTCAAATTATACGAAGAGGGACTCAAAGATATCGCCGACGACCCTCGGATTCACGAGAATAAGGTAAATGTTCAGATCATCGGTCGGCGCGAATTATTACCTCAAAATGTCAATGATGCAATCGATTACGCCGAATCCAAAACCGCTAATTATAACAATTTCACCTTTACCGTTTGCCTTGCTTACGGCAGCCGTGAAGAGATGATCGGAGCGATAAAATCGATTGCTGAAGCCCATAAATCCGGCGAATTGGCGATCAAAGACATCGACGAAATCGCGGTGAGTTCCCGGCTTTACACCTCGGATATGCCCGACCCAGACCTGGTCATCAGAACCTCGGGTGAAGAGAGAATCTCGAATTTTCTTCTTTGGCAAATGGCTTATTCAGAATTATATTTTACCGATGTATTCTGGCCTTCTTTTTCCAAAAAAGAATTACTAAAAGCAATCCAAACCTATCAGGCCCGAAAGCGTAGATTCGGTGAATGAAATGCCGGCTTGCGAAACCTGTGGTAATTGGCCTCAACCGGCTTTAGCCGTCGATGCATTGGTGGTCCACGATGGGAAGATTCTCCTGATAACAAGGAAGGGTGAACCTTGGAAAGGTTTACTGGCATTTCCAGGGGGTTTTGTCGAAAAAGGTGAAGACCCCGAAAAGGCTGTCTTGCGCGAATTACGGGAAGAAACCGGCATAATTGGAACGGTAAAGAATCTGGTTTGCATCCGAGGAAAACCCAGCCGAGACCCTCGAGGTCATGTGATTTCAATCATCTATCAAGTCGAAGGAGTTGGCCTACCTCAAGCGGGTGATGATGCAGCAAAAGCCGAATGGATAGAACTCGATTCAATCACTCAAATGGCTGGAGATCATCTTTCAATCTTGAAGGATTTCCAACAATTGTGAACGGGTATTTGGCCATTCTGGCAAATCCAAACTATCTGTTAAATGAAGACCTGCCAACCAGTTAGTATACACTTCTTCATCGGCATCTCGAGTAATAAATAATGGATAGCCATCCTCGACCAAACGATCTAAAAATCCACGAACCGCTTTTGTTACCAACAGCGTTGGAACTCCCAAAATCACCGCTTCACTAGCTAAAGTCACCGATTGGGTGATGACGCCGTCCATGCTTGCGATCAGACTATCCAATTGCCAAGGATCGCCTTCGACCTGATTCTCATTTGCAAAATGAAGATCTAGGCCATTGAGCCATTGTGATGGTATTTTCAGAATTTCTTCACTATCGTGAATGCCATCGCCGATCAATTTCCTCATCATAATCCGAGGCGGATCGCTGACTTGCTTAGGTCTTAATTGCGGTCGCAAATGAACGTGGCCGTGAAGACCATTTAACCGATGGAAATTGGCTTTTTTCTTCATCAACGGAAGCGCATATTCCTGTTTAAAATGACTTGGAATCACGATGTCAGTCGCCTTAACCAATCGATGAGCTTTGTGATTTACCTCGGTATCGGTAATGTAAATTCTACGAGCAGAACGTGGTGCTGCTCTCAACTCCAATGGTGCGCCAACACTTATTACCAAATCGACATCCTTCAATGCACGAGTGGATATCCTCATGCGTGAATAGGCTTTTTTCCACTTCCCCTTCCCGACCGGACGCGGGACCCAGACGGTTTTCCTTCGGGGTAAATGGCCATCTGAGAATTCCAACATTGACCGAACCTCGAATCGGTCACAAGCGATGAACACATCTTCGGGAGAACTCATCTCCCGCATCATCGGCGCTAGAAGGCGAGCGTGAGCCGGATGATCTATCACCCACCCTGTCGCCATAGTTCAGCCCTGATTGGAGGGCCTATTTTGATGTGCTACCACCGATTGGCTTGTCAATATGGAGAAGCAAGTGATTCAAATCGGCGGCGAAAAATTGTATGGACCTTATAGCCCAGGGATAAAATCCTACGGCATCATTTGGCTGAGTGGCCAGATTGCACCTGAATCAGGAGATGATACCGCAAGCCAAACCAAAGGCGCTCTCGATAAAATCGACGCCTTATTAGCTGCGGCTGGAGTCGATAAAAATGCGGTTTGTTTCGCTCAAATTCTATTGGACGACATCGAGGATTTCGCTGCGATGAACGAGGTATATGGCTCATGGGTCGAAGAGATGGAAAACAAACCTGCAAGAGCGGCTTTCGAGGCTGGCGCACTGCCCGCTAAGGCAAAAGTCGAAATCGTGATTCAAGCAATCGATTCAAATTGTTGTGAATAATTATGCCTGGAAGCCCTTATCTCGACCAGCCACCAAAGGGCTTGTTAACTTGGCCGAAATTATTATCGATCTCTGTTCCAACAATTTCGGTTTTGAGTGTGGTGGCTTGGTCTCAAGATTTACTACTGGAATGGCTAATATTCTTAGCGCTGGCTTTAATCATCTTTGGTATGATAAGAAAATAGCATTTACAAAAGTAGCGTTGAAGACATATGCCACCTCCGACCAAACATGACCGAGTGGCCGGAGCACTGTTTCAAAGCTTACGATATCCGCGGATTAGCCGGTCAAGATCTAAGCGATGAATTCGCTTATCGCCTTGGTCGCGCCATGGCGACCTATCTCGAATGCGAGTCATTTGCAGTAGGGAGAGACATTCGAGATTCAAGTCCGGGCTATGCAAAAAACCTCATCCAAGGCTTGGTCGACTCGGGGGTAAAAGTACTCGATTTAGGAATCGTATCAACCGGCTGCCTTTACCACGCTTGTTGGACATTACCGGTTGACGGCGGAGTTATGGTAACGGCATCTCACCTACCGATGCCAACCCATAACGGATTCAAGATGTGTCGAGGTACACTACCGCTCGCAGGCGAGGAAATTCAAGAATTAAAACAGGTATTTTTAGCTGGAAATTTCAAGGATGGCAACGGTGATTATGTTGAGCATCCACACGAAGACTCCTATCTCGAAGCAATTGTTGCTTCGTGTGGAAAACTTTCCCGTCCGGTCAAGGTTGCTATTGATTGTGGCAATGCAGTACCTGGACCAGCGATGGTTCGGTTGATGGATATGATCGGGGCTGAACATGTGGATTTGTATTGTGATTGGGATTCAAGCGAGCCAAATCATGGAGCTGATCCTACCCGTGAATACAATATGGTAGACCTAGCAAAAGCGGTAGTCGAAAATAATTGTGAACTCGGTTTGGGTGCTGATGGAGACGGTGACCGCATTGGAGCGGTCGACGAAAACGGAGCATTCGTTTATCCAGACCGGCTGATCGCCTTGATAGCAGATGATGTCGTAGGGACCGAAGAGGGCAAAGATCTGTTGATTTACGATGTAAAATGCTCGATGAATGTCGAAAAAGCAATCATCGCCGCAGGTGGAAAACCAATGATGTCAAAAACTGGACATTCTTTCATGAAAAGGGTGATTGCTGAACATTCAAACACTTTGATGGCCGGTGAAATGAGCGGTCATATATTTATGTCGGACCGCGGTTGGTATGGTTTTGATTGTTCATTATATAACGCAGCAAGAATTCTCGAATTATGGTCGAGACGTGAAGCGAAATTCAGTGAAGAATTAGCTCGACTAGCACCTAATCTACCAACGACAGGTGAGGTAAAAGTTCCTTGTGCAGAAGAGGATAAAATTGCAACCGTGGCTGCGATTACAGAGGCTTTTGCAGATCACGATTCTTCAACAATCGATGGAATTAGGGTTCGATTCGACAAAGACGGTCAACAAACCGGTTGGTATTTGGCAAGAAAATCGAATACCGAGGCAATTCTTGTAATGCGGGTTGAAGCCAACGACCAAAAAACTCTAGATTCAATTCTCAAGATGATCGACCAGCGTGTTTCCCCAATTATTGACATCTCAAAATTACTGTAAAGCCGCAGCAACCCTGCCAGCCCTTTCAATTCCCCATCGAGCAATACTACTGACAGTAGAAATTTTCGATCTAACAATGTAAGAGGGTTCAAGATGTTTGGATCTCAAGCCACTTAGTCAACCTTTGTGACGGTATATGTCAGGGTAACTATCTCGATTTTGTAATCGATTGTTTCACCATCATCGACGGTATTACATCCAGTCCTTGAACCCTTATTCACCATCACCATCATACTTGTATTATAAGATCCTAAACCGGTATCTCCACCTTCGAGTTGTGAGTTTACATCCTCTTCGCTCATATTGGAAACATTGGTTCCAACTATTGAATTATTGATCCAATAAGATTCGATTACCAACGGAGATTCAGAGCCTGTGCCATCGGCCATGAACTCCCCCTTTGTCATTGAAATTGTCAAATCATCATCCATATCTTGTACCCCAGTACAGGTGAGGCCATTACTAACTTCATCATCGGTATGCTCGAAAGTAAGTCTTACTCCAACGATGTTATCACCATCTAGGCCTGCAGCATCCGAATGTGAACCGACTGTAATTTCTGAGCCATCCTCAACATATTCGGAACCTGAACCAATTTCAAAATATTCGAAAGTTCCTTCGATAGAATAATTGCCGACCGGTCCTAATGAAGAAAAACTTCCAGTTGGAGTATTCGTACTTGCATAAGCAAAATAACCTGGGAATGCTAGTAAGAAAAATACGATTCCAAACGCCATGATTTGAGTGTCTCGGTTGGTTTTGAGGTCGTCGATAAGTGACATGGTGAATCCTCTGCTATTCTTTGGTCCCGAAGAGCACTATCAAAGGTTTTCGCTCTCTTGTGGATTCCATTCCTTGAGTCCAAGTTTGGCAAATGCCTTGCGAGACCGACGCCAAACCGGCAATAAAAACCCGACTTTACTCTTCTCTCCAAAAGTCCATTTCCACGGGCACCTCGGTAGACTGAGAGCCCATTCTTGAATTAAATCAACCGCTTCTGGATTGTCGATACCGCCTGGAATTGTCCAACCGGTTTTATTGACTGCACCTGCAGATCCTTTGGTCTCGGCCCACGAATGCACTTCCATTCCAGATAGTGGGCCGTCGAGTAATTCTAGGCCGATGATGATTGCAAAACGGTCGACCATCCTCGCACCTTCGTGCCTACGCATCTGCCAACCTTTGTCCGAACATAAAGTACGAATTGCGCGAATGTTGTCGACCGGTGAGGTCGATACCTCGAGAACGAACTCGCGTCTGATGACCATTGGTTGGGCCAAGCCCCCCTCCTTGAATAAATTAATCTAATATCAATATAGAAAGAAATGAAAAGAAATTTGCCTTCCTCAAACGAAGGCTGTAATGACCACGACCCCACCCGCATAAATGCGAGTGGGATTCATGGATAGTCCAGCAACGGTATTTTACCCGTAGTTTTGATCCCAGTCCAAAAAAATGGACGAGGCTTTACCACGGACTGTGGACCGAATTAGTGGGTAAGTCGAAACTGGACCCTGCTCACACTGATGGCCCTCATCACAAGGGCCTGGTGCGAGCAACTGGTTTGATCAGTTGTCGATCTTATTTCTCTGCGATCAGCCGAAGAGAGATCCGAGTCCTTCGAATCCGCCTGCTTCTTCCTCTTCCTCTGCTGTTTCTTCTTCAGCCGGGGCTTCGGAAGCAGCAGCAGCAGCAACAGGTGCAGCAGCAGCGGGTGAGGCAGCGGCGGTAGCCATTGCCTCAGCTATGTCAACACCGCCCAGTGAAGCAACTAGTGCTTTCACGCGGGCAGAGTCAGCATCTACACCAGCAGCCTTTAGGACTGCGGTGACAGCTTTGTCGTCGATCTCAGTTTCAGCAGAGTGCAGAAGCATTGCAGCGTATACGTACTCCATATTTTTTCACCTCAAATTTTTTATTCAACCGAATAAGGACCCAAGGCCGTCGAAACTGCCTTCTTCCTCTTCTTCCTCCTCTTCCTCCTCGGCCTCGGTGGGGGCCTCGGTGGCGCTTGATGCTGTATCTGCAGCGGATGCTACAGCGTCAGCGGCTGCCCCAAGGAGTAGGGACAGCTCTTCATCGAGTGCTTCAGCGGACAAATTACCAGCGAGGCCTAAGGCGCCGCGGTGTGCTCGTCCGATGAATAGTGGCAGGGTATCACAGGTCATGATAGCCGCTTCCATAGCAACTGCAAAGGCTTCGGAGGAAGCCTTAGCAAGTAGAGTTGGCATGGTTTGTGTGGTAAACCAAGAGATATTGCAAGCCAGGTTGAACGCACCAGCACCAAAGCTGATGAGGTCCGACTCGAACTTTTCAAGGTCAAGGTCTAGAGTGTTCGGTGTGAAACGGACTCCATCTTCTAGAGTACCGCATAAGCGCAGTCCGGTAACGATTGGGTTGATCCCAATCTTGGAAAGCATCAAACCAAGGTCACCTTCAAACACATCGCCTTTGTTAAGGATGGTCATTTTTTTCTGAATGTGAACGGAGCCCTTCATGATCTTTGCAGGAATCCCTACAGAGTTCAATTCACCGACTATTGGTCCTGGAGCCATTCCGGTGTCCATCTTCTCGATCACGATATCGTGAGGAGCGATGTCCCCAGGCTTTCCAGCACGGCCGGCTTCGGTAGCCTTCAATTCTGAGAATACCTTGAATGAATTCAAATTGGTTTGAACCAATGCAGGTTGAACCGCACCATCGAAAAGCACCTCAAGGTCAGCGAAGTCCTTGCCAGCTGCTTCCCAAGCGATCTTCATCAAGCGCTTCTTTGCGACTTGAATCTGCATATTGGTTCGAAGTCCTCCACGCATGCCGAGCATTGCTCCAGCAGGAACGCCGTGAATATCGATGATAGCCATCGTTCCGCCAGAGTTTACCATGTCGGTAAGTTTAGCGACGGTACCCTTCTTCCAATCAGCGACCTTAGGAATCAATTGATCACCTCGATGCGTTGTGCTGGACCCATTGAGGTCTTGATGAAAATCGAACGAACGTTGCCCAAGCCACGCTCCAATTTGGAAAGTACACGGTTGTAAACCTCTAAGCAATTACTAATCAATTCCTCTTCGGTCTGACCTAAGGTTCCAAAAGATGCTTGGAATGTGACTCTATCACGAGATTTGATGATTGTAGTGCTCTGAAGACCTGTTGCGATTACAGCTGGGTCGATTACTGGAGGTACTGGACGTGGCATTTTTCCACGAGGACCGAGGACGACACCGAGGTATCGACCAATCAATCCCATGTGAGGTACTTCTGCGAGGAAGAAATCAAAGGAATTTGCCAATTTCTTAGCGGTCCCTTTGTTCTTGCCGAGTTCTTCGATCTCGGTTGGGTCGATGACGTGAATGCCAGCAGCCTTTGCTTTCTTTGCAGCATCGGCTGCTGCAAACATTGCGATTTTGATCACTTTACCGCGACCGTGAGGCAGACGAATCTCCTCTTGGATACGGTTGTTTGGGTTCTTCAAATCGATATCCTTTATCGTAAAGGAAATGTCGACCGCTTCTACGAATTTGCGAGCTGGCGCGTTCTCGATTGCGCCTTTGATTGCTGCAGTTATTTTGTCTTCCATTTTCTGTCACCCCTCTCGGTCTGCGAAGGACTCGAAGTCCCTCTACCGTGGTCCGTGATTGTTCAAGCGAAACGTGTATCCCATTCTCCATTACTAATTGTGGTCAACGCGTCCTTTGCCCAGAGACCATCGATCTTAACTCGCATAGCGACACATGTGCCGATAACCTCTCGGGTTTGCGCTTTTAGATCGGCTCCGGTCAAATGTCCCTTGCTCGCTTTATCGCGAGCGACATCCATCGCCTTCTCGAGGCTCAAGTCCTCGACAGCGGCATCCAACGATCCATTGCACTTCTTGACACCTAGAGCTTTCTTGATGAGCTCGCTAGTCCAGGGCTTTGGCATGATTGAACACCTCTAACGCTCACAGACGTGAGCAGGTCGCCGACTTGACTCCCCTATTTAATCACGCCGCGCGCTTCATTCGACTCTTTCGATGACGCGAACGTGGTCGCCACGCATCTTCAAAGTCATTGGAATAGGCTGTTCGTACAGCTCCATACTGACTTCTTCCTTCGATTCGGCCACGCTGGTAACACGAGCCTTTTCGCCCTTGAAAGCACCGGTGACGATCTCGACTACACAACCGACTTCGATTCCACTGGTAACAGCCTTAGGTTCTAGGAACGGTAGAATGTCTTTGAGAGGGGCCTCGCCTGGAAGAACGGTCTTTGCGTTCTTTAGCGGGGTTTGGTTAAGTCCACGGCGAGCCTTAGGGTCACGACCGCCAGAGCGGCCAATCAACTTCTCGACGTGGTGGAGAGCGCTCGACTCGACCATGACGTATCCACGCATGGTCGGGGGGTGAAGAACTCCGAAAATCTCATCTTTGAGTACCGATAGAGAACCAGAGCCCAATAGGCGAGCTTGCATCTCGTCTGCTACACGCTTCTCAGCACCGATTCCAGTCTTGACGATGAAAAGGTAAGAAGATACGCTTCCATACATTTCACGGAATAGTTTTTCTGCGCCTTCCATATCTAGGTCTGCGAAAACACAGTTGTGGTTTTGGACGTGCCCTGGGTCGACCCAAGTCGACTCGACATAGCGGCCTGCTGGAATTACTTCCTTGGTAGCTGAAACCACAAGAACTGGACGAATATCAGTCAATCGACCACCGAGGTCGATTCCCAAAGCCGGAGCATCTCGGATATAATCTAAATCCTCTAATGGGATGCCAGTACATTCGGAAACACGATTGAGAACGTCTTCTTCGGTATCTCCTATACCGTAAACGCCGTCCCAAAGGAATGGTGAATCAGAATCTGATTTGGATCTGCGAAGGAGCAAGAGCTCTTCTTCACAACGGATGAAAGCGATAAATGCATCAGTCATATTTTATTCCTCCAAGTTCAAATGTCGAAGACGTCGTGAATAAGCCAAGGAATTGTGGTATCCATAAGGATCAATATCACAAAGCCGATAAAACCGAGGATGAATAAACCGATACCACAAATGATACTGGTCTGCTTGAATTCTTGCGGAGTTGGCTTTCTAGCCATGCGAAGAATACGAGCCCAAGACCCACGAGAAATCTTGCGGAATTGGGCCTCGATAGCGTCTTGCTTGTCTTGGACTTTGTCCTCGAAAGAGCGAGTTTGATTGTTATCATCTGACATGGTTTCACCTCAGTAGTGGCCATTGCGACCTACGGCTTTCATTTAACCCAACCGGCGCGCCAAAGCCGGGTTTTTGCGAGTGGTTCAAAGCACCCCTGTGCCTCGATGGGCTCATGGCGGAGAGAGACCCATATCAGGTTCTCGGTGTTTCCAGAGGCGCTAGCGATGCTGAAATCAAGAAGGCTTTTCGCAAGTTAGCGAGGCAATATCATCCTGACCGCAACGATGGCTCGGCTACTGCCGAAGCCAAATTTAAGGAGGTCCAATCCGCTTACGATTCGATCGGCGATGCAAAATCTCGACGTGAACATGAGCAAAATCAAATGTTCGCCGGAGGAGGAAATCCATTCGGCGGCCGAGGCGGTAACATGGGCGGAATGGGCGGAATGGGCGGGATGGATGATATCCTGTCCCAAATGTTCGGTGGCGGCGGTGGCGGCAGTCAGAGAAGGCAACAACGACCTCAAGCACCTCAAGAACGAGGGCATGATGCGACAGCTTGGCTCGATGTGACCCCTGAACAGGCCAAGGAAGGAGGTGGATTCAACATCTCCTACACCCAATTGATTCCTGGAACTCATGGCAGCATTGACCGTAAGCGCAAAACCTTGCGAGTCAAGGTAAAACCGGGCTCAAAAAATGGCAGTGATATGCGGCTAAAAGGCCAAGGCCACGGCCATCCACAAGGGGTTAACGGAGATTTGATCGTCAAGATCAGAATCGACCCTGGTGACGGTTGCCGTTGGGACGGCAACCGGATTGTCAAAGAGGTTGAAATCACATATTCGACCTTGTTATTGGGCGGTAAGGTCACGGTCGAATTACCCAATGGAGTCAAGGGCAAAATCACAATACCTCCGCTGAGCCAAAACGGCGACCGTCAACGAATCAATAATATCGACCTTGAATTTGTTTTAGCCGAAACAGAAAAGCTCACCAAAAAGCAAAAAAATGCTTTGGACGCGTTGAAGGACGTGGGTCTTTGAGACCCAAAAAAAAAGGACGAGAAGACCCGCCTGAACATCGGTTGTTCAGGCGATTACGAGGCCATGGCCTCGACGGAGAGTCAAACCTCGAACAGATTCTAGAGCTCATCAGGTCAAAGGAATCAAATCTGAAATTGAATGAAAAACAATTGAGATCTCAAATTCAAGAAACCTTGGTTCACGCGCTTCGCAAAGGCGAATTATTCATCGGCAATGCTCAATCATTTGAATTGAGGGATTTGAAACAAGTAGAGGAAATCGAAGCAAATGTTCGTCATTGGCGCGATTTGGGCTCTAATGATAAACAAGATGAATTGCTTGATAATGCATTTCTCTCACTGCTGAAAAGTGAAAAATTTAGTGATGATTTAAGTTTGGCCGAAGGTGAAGTCCTCCGAACTTGGCTTGGGTTTGAACTGGTCAAACAAATCAAAACAATTGCGATTAAACGGAGCGGTTTGAGATTCCAAGATCCTCTAGTATGCATGGCTTGGTTGATGCGAGAAGAATTCAAACCGGAGGAATTGCTTGATTTTAGATTGAAATATCGCCAAAAGCAAAACGACAACCCATTCCCTCGTCAATATCGCCAAGATATAATCGATCACGCCAATACACTACCTGAGCCGACTTTGGATGAGGATAGAGTAGATTTACGACATCTGCCATTTGTCACTATCGACCCACCGGACGCCAAGGATTTCGACGATGCGATCTGTTTTCAAAACGACACTCTATGGGTTGCAATCGCTGATGTCGCCCATTATGTCAAACCAGGGACAGCACTAGATCGCTATGCCTTGTCAAGAGCGACCAGCGTATACTTACCGCATTGCGTATTGCCGATGTTACCACCAAGATTGGCCGATGACCTTTGCTCACTGAATGCTGGAGTCGACAAATATGCGATGGTCATCGAGATGAAAATCGAAGACGCGACCGTGGTATCGACCAAAGCTCATCAAGCATTGATCAAAGTTAGCGAAAATCTTTCATATTCAGAGGCCTTGGTCGATGAAAGGTTCCAAGATTTGATCACACTCTCAAAAGAGATGCACAACCGGCGCATCGGCCTCGATATCGCCGGAGCAGAGATGCGTCCTCGCATCAACCCAGATGGCATTGAACTCGAGGTGAAATGGCCGAATGATGCGACTCGGATGATAGAGGCTTTCATGGTCGCTACCAATGAAGCGGTCGGCCATCTCCTCGGCAAAGAGGAGGCGAGCCTACCTTGGCGCTGCCATAGCCCACCGGACCGTCCTGAGGTCGAATCACTAAATGCAAAACTCGCCGCTCTGGACGTCGGCATCGAATTGCCGATGCCATCACATCGCAAAACCGGCCAATCAGAGTCCGATGAAACACTCGACCTGCTCTCAGCCTGGGCTGGACTTATTGTCGAAGAGGAAGTCGTCGAAAGTAATTATTTGTCTTCGGTCATAGATTCGGAAGCTAGAGGCGAAATTCTCATCTCATTGAGAGAGGCTCAATACAAAGCCAATTCATTATCCGATTCCCATAAGCGAGTGGTCGACCAAGGTTTATTTCAATTGATGCAAAGAGCGATTTATAGCGAAGAAAACTTCGGCCATTTTGGTCTCGACCTAGACGCTTATGTCCACTTCACTTCACCGATTCGGCGCTATCCAGATCTGATTGTCCATCGCCAACTCAAGGCTTTCTTAGCAGGTGATGAGCCGGTTCACTCGATTGAAGAAGTAGCCGAGATGTCTGAACATTGTAGCATGCGCTCAACCCAAGCCAAACGATTGGAGTGGGAGTTGGTGGCGAGTACTTGCAATATGCATTTGATGAAAAGTGATGAAGAGACCTCTTGGAACGCTAGGGTAGTAGGTCTCAGAACACCGTGGATTTTCCTAGATTTAGAGGACGATGGCTCATTCCAAGGCCGGATGCATTTGGCCCAATTAGGTGGCAAAGAACGCTTGTTTATCGATGAACATGGCCTCAAGGTTGAGCGGCAAAGCGGTGAGGTAATCCTCGAATTAGGTCAAAGATTCAATTGTAGATTGCGCGGTTTGGACATATGGTCAGGAGCGCTTGACTTAGCGCCTATTTGACTAATTCAATTGGTTTTAATCGGCAGATGATTCATGCATGAGAAACGAGCAATAATATGATTGTGATTACGGATACAGCACGTTGAGCATGAAGCAAGCGCGCACCTTTTCGGACTTTTCTCGGTGGCCATTTCCATAATAATAGCCCTCCACTTATCGACATTATCACCAAACCGGCCCAGCCCGACCAGTACAATACTGGGTGGCCTTCAGCGCCTACTACTAATCCGTGAACCCCACCAACAATAACGACCAATAATCCAGCCCAATAATGAAGTCTCATGTAGATTTTATTGACTGTGCGCATCAGTTTTTTCTTTGCTTTTGGATCCGAAAATAATGTTTTTGCGTTCTTTTGTAGCCATATGTGACCGGGTTTCCAAATCACAATTGTCATTACTCCAATCAATAAATATTGAGCGACTTCACCGAGGTCTTCACCATCGAATCCAAGAAATTTCTCGTCGTTATCATCGTCGTCATCGTCGTCGTCATCAGCACTAGCGATTGGAGAAAGAATGAGGAGGAAGGCCAAGAGGAGTATCAACCGCTTCATGAATGGCGGGGCTAAGAGGTTGTTGTTGATACTACCTATTTATTGGAATATCAATTCTCATTCTTTTCCCCCATAAAAAAATTAATGATGCGGGGCCAACAATCTGGACTGAACGAAGTGAGGGAAGATTGTGGCGAGCATCTCGTAGTGAGGGCAGGATTCTCGAGAGATTCGAAATAATATGAAATGATGAATCTCTCGACTACGGCGAGAACGGTCGAATTGTTGAGAAATGTACAGTTCTCGCCTAGTTCGAATCCAGCCCCCCTATTTTTGAATATTTATGATGCGGGGCCAACAATCTGGACTGAGCGAAGCGAGGGAAGATTGTGGCGAGCATCTCGTATCAAGTTGATTCTAAAAAAGAGATGCGGGGGGCAGGATTCGAACCTGCGAATCAATAAGAAATGGGACCTAAACCCACCGCCGTTGACCAAGCTGGGCGACCCCCGCCCAGCCACGCCTCAAGTCTCCTATTCTTGAACTTCTCCATCAGCCATCGAGTTCAAGAACAAGTGGCATCCGCCATTGGTTGATGGCTGACTTTGATAGTCTGAGCCGGGCTTTGGTCCCACGGCGTAACCAAGTTCATATCGTTGTGTTTCTACTAACGATTCTCATGATTCCCGGAGCACTAAAAGCGCTCGAACCAATCGATATGGAATCGTACGATATGGATTCACCCGAGTTGGAAGCCGAACGGATCATCAACCAAGATTTCACCACGACCGAGATCATTCTTGGTTTTGTTGTCGGGGTGCGAGAACCTGAACTTGTCGGCTCAACCCCGGTCCCTGTAGCACGAATGAGCGACGGTACTCCCGATTGGTCGTCCTTTGCTCAACCGACTGAAATAATCGATTCCGGTGAGGCTTGGCAAGGGATTCAAGCTCCTGATGGTGGGATTTTAAATCTGACAATTTTACGTGAATTAGAGATGAAACATCAAATCGTTCGCGACCATCCTTTGGGCGCTTATACCAAGCCATTCATCAATGATGTAACCGGCTTGCAAACCGCTGGAGTAATGTCTTTAGTCGACATATTCCAAGGTTTCATGGCCAATGAATCCATGTTGACTCAACCGACCATGACCCTCGGTGGTCTAGAGGAGCCCGTGACCAATTGGAGTTATTGTGGCGTGTTGGAATGTTTGAGATTTGATGATGAAAATCTAACGCAAAGCCATATCGATCTGGCCGCCAGTAGAATGGCAAGTGTAAATGGCTCAGCTTTCTTACGCTGGATGTCGCTCGACCGAGGTTTCGTCGAAGACTCAACCTCCATCGTAGTTGGACCAACCGGGGGTCAGCTCCAAGAGAATGGCACCTGGATCGGAGCACATTGGCAACGTGGTCGCTGGTCGGCTTCTGCATCATGGTTATTGGTTCAATTAGATCGAGCAGCATTGGAAGAAGCCGGCTGGAGCGTTGTTTGGAAAGACAGCCATCAAGAAAAGGAAATCGAGTTTTCAAACGACGGATTGTTGATTGGAGGCTATCGAATGGACGGCATGGATTTGGTATTACATCCTCCGGATTATTCTTCTGAAAAATGTCTTGAAATGGATATGCCTTGCTCGACAGAATGGTCGATGATGCAACTTGAAGGGGCGATTAGAAGTTACGATAATAATACGGTTACATTGCTGGTTGGCCAAGGTGTAAACGTCGAAGTGAATCGAGAATTACAAAACTCTGGCGGTCTGATTTTGTTGATGGGAATCGCTATTATCATCTTGTTATATGCATCACTGCGACGCTGGTCTGACGTGATGATCGTCTCGCTTGCACTCGGCGGAGCATTGCTTTGGATGCAAGGATTGATAGGACATGCAGCCAGCCTTTTTGGCTGGCTGGGAATCGATATTATTTCGAGATCTCAATTTAGTAATCTGCTTCCAATTTTGGTTTTGGCCTTAGGAATAGATGACTCGCTCCATGCTCTTCATCGCTACAAAGAGGAGCGAGGATTAGGCCGCTCTCCAGAGCGGGCCGGCGAGGTAACCCTCACCAGAGTAGGCCGAGCAATCATGCTCACTTCGGTCACAACCATGGCTGCATTCGCCGCTAATTTATTCAGCGATGTTGCCGCGCTCAGATCTTTTGGAATCGAAGCTGCATTAGGAATTTTGGCAGCGTTTTTACTGACCGGAATATGGGCGCCTTTGATTCGAATCTCGGTCGATGAATGGCTCGAAAAACGTGGAAAAAACACCATGCCAACAACAAAGAAAACTCTTCTAAAAAAGGAATTACTGCAAAGGGTCGCAGTCGGTTCAGGAACCGGAAGCAATAGGATTATTATTCTTGTTTTCGCTGCACTCCTAACCGTTCCAGCCGCATGGGGCATGATGCAATTAGAAGGTGATTTCGCGGTTGAAGATTTCCTTGAAAGCGATAGTGATTTTGCCTATGGAGTCCAGATTGTCAATGAGAGATTTTCCGATGAAGGCGAGCCTGCAATGTTACTCATCGAGGGCGATGTTGCCGATCCGAGAGTCTATGCTGCAATCGATGAATTTAGGCAAAACGCTGATCAAAAAACCGATGGAGTCAAAGATAAAATGACGCGACAACCCGGTGGAAAAGTCGATATTTTGGCCATAGATGAATTCGTGATTGCCGCTTCAGCATCGATGCTAGCAAATCCTCAACCATATTGGGACCACGGGTTCAATCAATCCGGTTGTAATACGGTTGGCATCCTAAACGCTGCCGATTTGAGTGACAGAGATTGCTTGATATTTTTCTATGGGGTTTTAACCTTGGACGGCATACCTGGAACCGAGGTTCCATCGTCCTTAGTCGACCTCTATATCATTCCTTCAAATACACCTGACCCGACCCAAGTTTGGCTCGACACCAACGGATATTTCGTTACATATGATCGCATGTTAATTCGATTTGGTCTAACTTCTCCTGAACATTTTCCCAGCATGGGACCTGGTTTAGAAGAACTAAAACGTGACTTGGACCCCTTGACCGATCTCTCGAGTGGGGATTGGGAAAATGCCGGTGAAACCGAGGAGGATTTACCACTAACATGGATTATGCCAACCGGTAAACCAGTGGTTCGATTCATCGCTTCTGATAAAATGCAATCCGAAATGCAATCATCGCTATTATTGGGTTCATTATTCGTTTTTATCACCTTGTCAATCGGCTTCAAATCTTTCAAACAAGCAACGATTTCCTTGGTACCAATCCTCTTGGTAGTAATCTGGCTCTATGGCTTAATATTTGCATTGGGATATTCTCTAAATATTGTGACGGTGACGATAGCGACGATATCTTTAGGTGTAGGGATAGATTACTGTATTCACGTAACTGAACGCTATCGCGAAGGAAGAGAAAGCGGCGAAAATCATCGACAAGCATTGCATGGTGTCGGTGGAGCTTGCGCATTAGCATTGGTTGGTTCAGCACTATCAGACATAGCAGGATTCGCAATAATCGCAACTTCGCCGATGGGATTATTCAGTTCATTTGGGTTATTTAGTGCCATGATGATATTGCTTTCACTAATTGCGGCGATGATAATGACAACTGCAGGATTAGGATTGAGTTCAAACCCTCATCTGGCCGAACAAAGCGACTCCTAGGCTAGCCAACACCAATGACGTCAATACTATTGATGTCGTCAATAGCGTGATTTGTTGAACCATTAGATTGTTAACAGCGAGGCTGCAGGAGTGAAGCGTTCCACAGGTGGGGTTGGCCCCGGTGGCACGGTGATCTACATGTCTGAAAAGGAAACTCCCGATGAGACTAAGGATGATAATGAGGACTGGATGTCTTATGCAAATGCTGGTTTTGGAACCACTGATTATTCGCTTTGGGACGATGAGGCTGAAGCCGCATTGGTGATGGACGAGCCTGATTTTGATGACACTCAATTGGTGACCGGTGAGGAAGAAATTCCTGCTGCACCCCGCCCTGCTGGG
>PSPR01000029.1 GCA_004195515.1 Methanobacteriota archaeon
AACCCCATCGGTAGGGATGATAGCGACATTTTTGAGATCGGGCAACTTGATCTTATCAACCAAAGAGAGGTGAGCATGAACAAGATGAACCAATAGCGGGGATAACGAATGAACGATAGGTTCGCCCGCAACTCCATGAGCAACCTTCGCCATGAACCCCAATTATTTGACCGAAGTACTTGAATCAGCCTGCAAAAAGTGCTCAAATTAGCCATCACCTTCAATAATGAGTCCCTGATTGAACCAACTGAGAGCGATGTCTGAAGCAGGTAAGGGATTCCGAAACACCACCGTGTTTACCATTTTGACCCTTTACCTATCGACCGCGTTGTTTCAAGAATTCGGCGATGCTGTAGGCTTATTTCTCGGCCCGGCAATCGGGACGATTGTTGCAACGATTGCATTCTTGTGGTACGCCGATAAAAAACACAAAAAAGAAATCGTCGGCAAAGGGGTTTACAATCGCTCTGAACGCAGCACTGTAATCAGAAATGCCGAAGGGAAATTGGAAGAATTAGATCAGAAAGGCGAAGATGATACATCGTTTAAATGGATTCTCTATCTCATTCTTTCATTCGTCGTATTCGGCAGTGAATTAACTTGGGCAAACGTACTATTCTGAGTTGGACTCAAATGGCGAAGGACACCTTGGTTCAAACCTTTGCAACCGAGGAATTACGCCATAGGGAACTCGGCGAATTCTGGGCTATTTGGCGCAAGGTCCTCATTCCGTTAACACTTTTATTGGTAGGCGGTTTCGTTCATCTCTTGGGTTCGCCACCGCTTGTAACCGGCATCGTCATCGGATTGATGGTCGGACCGCTCGTAATAGGTGATAAGATCATAATATTGCTCAAATTACGGCGTCAACAATCACAACATTGATGGGCACCTACCATGGGATTCAACTTACCATCGGCTTTGGATTTTTTTGGCTTAGGAACAATCAGCGGGGTAGACATCCTGTTTTTCGCCCTCGCATTGATTGGCACAATTCTATTTTTGATCTATTTTGTCCTGATGATGGTCGGCGGTTTTGCTGAAGGGATCGTCGAAGGAGTATTCGATGTTGACATCGATATGATGGACGCAGATAGTTCGTTCCAAGCGATGACGTTTCAGGGTCTGGTCACTTTCATGATGATGTTTGGATTGATCGGTTTGAGCATATCTAGATCTGGCCAAGGCGTTTTCTTAGCATTGTTGGGTGCATCGCTTGCAGGTGCTGGTTCGATGATGTTAGTCGCCAAGGTTTTCGAGATGATTCGTGGATTAGAATCGGATGGGACCGTCGACCGCCAGAATGCTATCGGTGCAAGCGGTACTGTTTATATGAGAATTAAACCCGGTGGGATTGGCCAAGTTCAAGTTGAGTATCAGAATGCATTGAGAACTCAAGATGCAGTTGCAGAAGACGATGAAATCGAATTGAAAACCGGTACATTTGTCGAGGTAGTAAGCGTTGTTGCGAATACTTTAATCGTTCGTCCTCTAAAGAAAACTCCAGTGATTGAAGAAGAGTGATTTGGGCATAACCTTTTGACCAACCCCCCTCCTGTCCTGACTGATAACCATGGCAGTAGGCGGAAGCACCATCGCAATTGTAGCAATATTTGCCCTTGTAGGAATGGTACTGAGTTTCGTACTATTTTACTCGATGAGATTTAAGTTAGCACCTTCAGATAAAATTCTGGTCGTATACGGCCGAGTTGGGGAAGGCAAAGCGGCTCAGTGTCTCCACGGTGGTGGAAAACTCATTATTCCGTTGATACAAAATTACGCCTATTTGGACTTGAAACCGATGACCATCAATATCAATCTGACCAATGCACTGTCATTACAAAATATCAGAATCAACGTACCATCGACATTTACAATCGGTATTTCAATCGATCCAGCCATCATGCAAAATGCAGCTGAAAGAATGCTTGGACTCCATATCAACCAAATTGAAGAAATGGCTTCTGAGATTATTTTCGGGCAGCTTCGTCTGACCGTTGCATCGCTTACTATTGAAGAGATCAACTCAGACCGTGAGCGATTCTTAGAGCAGATTAGAACCAATGTCGACCAGGAGTTGAACAAGGTAGGATTATATCTGATCAACGTCAATATTACCGACATTACCGATGAAGCAGATTATATCGCATCCATCGGTAAGAAAGCGGCTGCTATTGCGGTCAACAAGGCAAAGGTCGACGAGGCTGATGCTATGAGAGATGGTGCGATCGGTGAAGCGAAAGCGAATCGAGACAAGGATATTCAAGTCGCTGAAAACCATGCTCAATCTGAAAAGGGTAAGAAAGCTGCAGAAGCCGATGAGCGTGTTTTCATTCAAGAGCAAGAAGCAACTGCGGTTCAGGGAGAAAACGTCTCCAGAGCATCTATCGCTCAGTACAATGCTGAATTGGCAGAGAAAGAGGCTGAGGCTCACCGAAGAGGAGAGGTCGCTCAAAAGAATGCTCAAGCACAAATCGAGCGCGCTCAATACGAACTTGAAGGCGAGCGTCTTCGTGCTGAAGAAATCGCTCGTGAAGAAATTGCAAAACAGCAGATTGAAATCGCTGCAGAAGCAGAAGCAGAGCGCCAACGCCGAGTTGCATCTGGTGAAGCGGATGCTACTCTAGCCAAATACCTGGCTGAAGCAGAGGGTATTCAAGCGGTTTTGGAAGCAAAGGCGGCCGGATATACAAGTCTGGTCAAGAGCGCTGGTGGCGATGCAAAAGCCGCAGCAACTCTGCTCATGGTTGAGAAAATTGAAAATATCGTCTCAAAGCAAGTTGAAGCGATTTCAAATCTCAAAATCGACAAGATCACCGTCTGGGATTCAGCCGGTGGCGGTAATGGCGAAGGCTCAACCGCAAATTTTGTCTCGAGTTTGATTCACGCATTGCCGCCGGTACACGATGTTGCCAAGATGGCAGGAATCGACTTGCCAGAATACTTGGGTAGTATGAAGGACGAGTGAAACCGATTTCCCGGGCCCCTTAGGGGCCCGTTGATTCAAGTACTCTCAAATCGCCGACAAGTCTGATGCAGACCGACCTTGAGATTGCAAGAGCAGCCGAAATGGCACCTATCACCGATATCGCGTGGAAATTAGGCATCGGTGCTGATGAAATAATGCCGATGGGAATCGGCAAAGCCAAAATCACCTGGGCTGCACTAAAAAATCGGCTCGATAAGCCTCAAGGATCTTTGATTTTGGTAACTTCGGTAAATCCAACCCCGTTTGGAGAAGGAAAAACCGTCACAACTATCGGTCTGACTCAAGCCTTGAATCGAATCGGCAAAAAAGCAACCTGCGTGATAAGAGAGCCCTCGATGGGTCCAGTTTTCGGAATCAAAGGTGGAGCGGCCGGTGGCGGTTATTCCCAAGTATTACCGATGGAGGACATAAATCTCCATTTTACCGGCGATCTCCATGCGGTTACCAGCGCCCACAATCTATTATCCTCGATGATAGATAACCATCTCAAGCATGGAAACGATGCTAACCTCGATCCAACTCGTGTCATTTGGCCAAGGGTAATCGACCTGAATGACAGGGCACTAAGATGCGTAACCGTAGGCCTTGGAGGTCCGGTCAACGGCATGGTTAGAGAGGAAAGGTTCGATATTACCGCTGCCAGTGAAGTCATGGCGATTCTGGTTTTGGGCTCCGATTATCTCGATTTGCGGCGCCGCCTTGGCGACATTGTCGTCGGTCAGAGTTTTGATGGCTCTCCGGTCAAAGCCGATGATATCGGAGCTGCTGGCGCCATGGCGCTTTTATTGCGAGATGCTTTCTTGCCAAATTTGGTACAAACCCTCGAAGGAGACCCAGCATTCATCCACGGGGGACCATTCGCAAATATCGCCCACGGAAATTCCTCGATAATAGCCGACCGCCTCGCTTTGGGCGCAGTTGATTATGTCGTTACTGAAGCCGGATTTGGTTCGGATATGGGGGCGGAAAAATTCATGCATATCAAAGCGGTCAACTCCGGTAAAGCACCGGATTGTGTGGTGATGAATGTCACGGTTCGCTCGATGAAATTACACGGTGGAGCGTTTGGCCCAAGAGCGGCACGCCGACCATCAAAAGAAGAGATTGAAACCGAAGATGTCGATGCGGTTAGCAAAGGTGCAAGTTCAAATCTAAATAGGCACATCCGAAATATGAAAATGTTCGGCATGCCAGTCATAGTATCTATCAATAAATTCGCCAGCGATACCGATGATGAGATCAAAACCATCGCCGACTTAGCAAATAATAGTGGAGCAACTCAGGTTTGCATTACCGAGGTACATGCTAACGGCGGCGAAGGCGGTGCCACTCTAGCAAAAGCTGTAGTCGCTGCTTGTCAAGACCATTTAGCCGCAGGACGACCGTTTACACCTTTATTCAACAACGATGCGCCTCTCGAGGAAAAGGCACTTCGAGTTGCCACAAGGATTTACGGTGCTGATGGAATAAACATTCGCCCAAAGGCTGACCGACAACTCAAGCAATTGCGCGAGTGGGGGTATGGCAATCTTCCGGTTTGTATGGCAAAGACCCAATATTCATTCAGCCACGACGCTGATTTGCTTGGGGCTCCAACCGGCTTTGAAGTGCCAATCCGCGAGTTTAGACTCAATGCCGGCGCCGGATTCGTAGTTGCAGTATTGGGTGAAATCATGACCATGCCTGGTTTACCAAAGCATGCGGCTGCGGCAGACATGGATATCGACGAAGACGGGAACCTGATCGGCATCTTTGGGTGAAATCAATCATGAAAATCCTCAAGCGTGAGCATGAATCCTATCGACTTCGCATCGAATGTGAAGACGACCTTTGGGCTCTGGCTCGACTTTGTGTAAAGGGTCGATTTATTGGCATGCTCGGGCAAAGACGAGACCAAACAACTAGTGGAATAGAAGGTGGACGAGCCAAGGCTGCGATGCGAAAAACCATGTGGATAAAACTGGCCATCGAATCCTCGGAATTTCAATCTTTTAGCGATAACCTCCGAGTCCATGGAATTATCGAAGAAGCTCAAATCGATAAGGGGAGCCACCACACTCATATCGTCGAATTACGGGACGAAATAGAATTGATTTCCTGCCATGGATTCCCAAAAGTAGACCATGATTTGGTCAAAGAAGCCTGTGCATCTAGCGGTCGGCCAAAGGTAGTAATCATCATGGTTGAAACCGATGAAGTGGTGCTGTTCGAGTTATCGGGACGAGGAATGCGCGAGGTTTCGATGTGGACGATGCGCGGTGGGGGCAAATATAGCGGAGCAAAATCAAGCGAAGGGGTTTCTAAAAATTTCTTTGCTAAAATCGCCAATGAAATCAGTGAATATTTACCTGAAAATACCCCGATGGTACTAGCAGGTCCCGGCCATGCACGAGAACGATTAGCCCCCTTGATAGAAGGTCCAAAACAATTGATTGCGACAAGCATGGGCGCTAGATCCGGTGCAAACGAAGTCATCAGAGATGGTCTAGCAGGTGCGATTCTAGCCGATCATTCAATGGTCCAAGAAACCATCTTACTCGAAGAGGCGTGGAAACGAATTTCGACCGATGGTGCAGTCGCATATGGGCGCAAACAAATCGAGAACGCACTCGACCAAGGCGCAATCGAAACTCTACTCATTTCTGCTGATATTTTACGTGAGGACGATTGGACCAAAATGACCGAATCATTAGCCGATATAGGAGCAGATTTGATTCAGTGTTCTACCGATCATGATGCCGGTGAACAATTGCTTGGCATGGGCGGGGCAATCGCTCTTTTACGATTCAAGGTGTGAACGATGAAAACTGCCTGGTTTCATCAAATAACCTCAGACTTAAGAACCGAAATGAAAATCTTGAGATGGTTGCTGATTAGGGGTGAAGATTTACCAAAAGCTACAGCCGCATGGATGTTTGCCGAATTGGACGGGTGCTTGATCGCGGTCGATTCCCGGGGAATGAAGTTTGAATCTGGTGTACATAATCGAGCGATTCATCTACTGCTTTGCGATGATGGTGATGGGGCTTCAGGGATTACGAAAGTTGTGACCGATGGGGAATTGGTTGACCACATTTGGTAATTTTACCAAGAAGGTCATGAACTGTAATGGAATCTCGAGGCAAAACCCTCGATTACGGTTAGAATCGGAGGAGTGGGACCCGTAGGCTGCAGCACCGCGAAGCCGAGGGGCAAACTGCATTGAGTGAAACGAAATGGAGTGGGACCCGTAGGCTGCAGCGTAGCGAAGCCGAGGGGCAAACTGCATTGAGTGAAACGAAATGGAGTGGGCCCGGAGGGAATTGAACCCTCGATCAACGCCGTGTAAAGGCGGTGTCATAACCGCTAGACCACAGGCCCGGCCATGCCACAAGGCCATGGTTCTTGAATAAAACCCCTCTAACTTCAAGAACTACTGACGTCTCGTCTTCAATAATGGATGAGGAAGCGCAAGCTATCGCAGCCCGTTTGGTTCGACGCCTCAAAGGGGTTGGAGCAACAATTACTGTCGCAGAATCGTGCACCGGCGGCTTATTGGCCAGCACATTGACCGATATTGCAGGTGCTTCTGATTGGTTCGAACGCAGTTGGGTTTGTTATTCTAATCGTTCGAAGAACGAAGAATTGGATGTCGAGGCTGAATTATTGAAACAAAAAGGTGCTGTCAATGCAGCGGTTGCTATTGAGATGGCCGAAGGCGCACGTAAACGTGCTGATGCTGATCTTGGAATCTCTATCACAGGCATCGCAGGGCCAAAATCTGATGATTCCAATAAACCGGTCGGCTTAGTTTACGTTGGAATCGCTTCACGACATTGGGCTAATGCTGAATCTGTACAGATGGGTGGCGACCGCCACGATAACAAAGTCGCATTCGTTCATTTCGCTCTTCAAACTGCAATCGATTGTTGGGATAATGCAAAGATTCGGAAATCGGATGCAATGGCAAAACAAGCCGAGGAAAAGGCTGCTGAAATTGTTAAAACCGCAAAAAGTGACGCTGCTAAAGCCCAAAAAGCTGCCGATGCTGCAGCTGGCTCTCCTTGGCAAGATGAGTCCTGGCAAGGTAAAGGAAATACCGTTGGCGATGATGATTCCATCGAGTGGAAGAATTAATCACTTTCATTTTTTGTATCGAGGTCTCCGAACACCTCTTGTACGGCCGATTATGTCTTGAGTACATGGCGGCCACATGGGAGGAGATTTTTCCTCATATCCGCCGAGCCAAAATCCTCCCAACCAAAGCACTCAAAGAGGAATTGCTCGCTCATTCCGACCCGATTGCACTCATTGCAAGCATGGTTACTAAGGGTGAAACTGGGATGGTCCCCCCTACAAATATCGGCCGGGTTATCGCCCCGGTTTCAACTCCCGAGCCATTAAATATTAAATTCAGAAATAATCTTCCCGATTGGAAAAGAGAAGATTTTCCGATGGATGCGGTCGACGGTGAATTAGATATTGATATTCATTACGACATTACCGGCAATAGCATCACCGAAGGCAAGATGGGTGATATCAAAGCCGCGTTCAACAATCGCTTGGAGCGATTACGAAAATTAATTATTAAAAATTCCAAATTGCCGCGAAGTCCTATGGAAATAGCCCGACTTCAAGCCGAAAGGTCCCGGTTTCAAGGCCGGGATAATATCGCGGTTGCAATCGGCCTTGTCAACGATCCCCGCCATACAAAAAACGGTCATCTAATCTTCTCTATCGAGGATTCAACCGGTGAGATGACCTGCTTATTGATGAATCGTCACGGCGATGATCGAATCCTTGAACATTCTAGAATAATCGAGGCTGGATTGATGCCTGACGACGTCCTGGGTGTCTCGGGAACATTTTCCACCAATGGCGACCTATTCTATGTCGATGATTTGCATTTCCCAATGCAAGACCGACATCATAAAGCCCATTCGGAGCAAGGAATGTCGGTTGCCTTTATTTCAGATATCCACGTTGGAAGCAAAACATTCTTGGAAGCTCAATGGCATAAAATGGCTGCGTGGTTCAATCAAGACCCATTGGCTCGAACTATCAAATATCTAGTTTTATCAGGAGATTGCGTCGATGGTGTTGGGATTTATCCCGGCCAGGATAATGAATTGGAAATCAAAGATTTATTCGGCCAATATACCAAATTTGCAGAATTATTAGAATTGCTCCCAGAATGGGTTGAATGCATAATGCTTCCTGGAAACCACGACGCAGTGCGTCCTGCTGAACCCCAACCAACCCTTGAGCCAGAAATCCAACAAGATTTCAATAGCACAACATTTGTTGGTAATCCGTGTGATTTTAGTTTGAATGGAGTTCGGTTATTATCATATCATGGAAAATCCATCGACGATTTTGTCGCAGGCTTGCGCACGGTTACTTATGCGGACCCAGTAGAAGCGATGCGGCAAATGCTAAGACGTCGACATTTAGCCCCTCAATGGGGTGGAAAAACTCCACTTTCGCCCGAACCTGAAGACGGATTAATCATCAGAGAAGTCCCCGATATTTTTGTTACTGGGCACGTCCACGGTCACGAATGTGTTGATTTTAGAGGTACAACTTTGATTTGTTCTTCTACTTGGCAAGACCAAACCTCATACCAAAGGATGCTGGGTTTCCAACCTAAACCGTGTATGTTAACTGTTGTTAATTTAGGCACACATAAGACTACTGCAATACCATTCGCTTGATCAAAGACCTAAATATGGTCTCAAATCATTGAGGTCCTTACTGTTAACAACAGTAATATTTGCTGCTTCGAAAGCATCTATTGCAGTTTGTCTAGTCGGATTGAATCCGATAAATGTCGAACCTTCTACCCACATGGAAAGATCCATGCTCGAATCCCCAACACAAACTAAATCTTCAGGTGAACAATCCAATATTCTCAATAAATTATTGACCGCTTCATCCTTACCCATAGATGGAATTCTAACCACCCCTTGGTCGAGTAACATCCCTTCCTCATCAAAGTTGAATCCATTAGCAATCCAATCATCTGCTTTGAGCATAGCCGCGATCGAGGAAACATAAATATCAACACCTGCTGAAATTATTGCAACATGAATATTTGCAGCTTTTAGATCAGCGATAACTTCTCTAGCGCCCTTCATTAATTTACAACCTGAATAGGCTCTAAAAATCTCATCTTGGCTTATTGATCCATGCTTTGCTTTCCATAAAGCGATATCTTGAGCCATGAATTCAGAATCGGTAAATTCTCCTGCCATGAATTTTTTCAGAAGATCGCTAGAATCTGTGCCGAAGTGGTCGTGTAAAGTCTTCCATGAAGATAGCGAATCGGCCAAAACACCATCGCAATCAAATGCGACACACCGAGGTTGCTTAGTCGACATTAGAACATTTACTCCGTCAAGGCTTTCGCACTTGATTGTGTTGTAAGGGAAAAGGAAATTGAGAGGGTACATCAGGGGCAGGGGAGCCCGAGAAAAATCTCGGACTCCGCCTTTCCCTTCTGTGGGGGCATCCCCCGGATTCCTTCTGGTGAAGGTCCGGGTATTTTTTCACAACTTGTTCAGTCGAGAGATTAGAACCAACCGGACTATTTCTAGTTCCGGTTGGTTCATCTCACCATTTCTACCTTAATCCAGATCTGTTCAAAGACCTGTCCACTGGCGAAGAACAGCTCCAGGCTGTCCTTGTCCAGGGTTGTAGGTGATGGTAACCGTCATTCCTTCAATGGTATTGCCATCGGCATCCATTGTTCGAATAAAGATTGTATCTCCTGTGTTAAAGGTAGACTTGGTTGCACCTTTTTCGGTGTCGACCGAGTCAACAAATGTCACCATAGTACTGGTATCGGTATTGTCCATTCCAAAGCCATAGATAGCCGGGTCTGCTAAGTTGTAGTTCTCATTCATGAGGGCTCCATTCATAGACCACTGAACACGCACATCGATCGCCTGTGTAGCCAAGTCAACTTGGCTACTAGAGATAGCGATGCGGTGGTGACCGTTTTCTCCGTCAAGTGCCCTAGATGAATCCATGTCGAAAGTCATGCGAGGCACGCCTTTAACATCGGTATCTGCAAGACTAGCAGCCCAGACGTAGATAACACCGGATAGAACCACTGTGATCGCAACCATTAGAATGGTTGCAATAACTGGGCTCACCGCAGTCTCATCATCTTCGATGCTCATCTCTTCGATTGCTTCTTCATCTTCTTCACGGCGGCTCTGTAGTACAAGAGCGCTGACGAAGAGACCAGCTGCGCTGATAGCAATTAGCGAAGGTGCGAACGATGGCACAGCAGATGTTCCAATCAAGCGAACTACTGTTGGTAGTGCTTGGTTAGATGCTAGTGTCACTTCACCGAAGGTTCGTGGCTGAGCACAATCCGATCCGCTCTCTTCAGAGGACATGATGTTGTTACACCATGCTTGGTCCTCTAGCATTGGGCGGCGGTTGTTCTTCTTAACTGCCGATAGTGGCTGACCGTCTGCATCGACCGAGGATCGGCCGACTTCACCAGGACAAGACCATGCTTCTCCCTGGACATCATTGCTGTCGATACAGCGGTGTGCCTCAGGGAAGGAGTGACCGAAGAATCGGTCCCCAGCGGACTTGCTCATATCACAAGTTGCATCAACACAGGTTAGAACATCGACTGTAGCCCAAACCTTGGTAGAGGTCGAGGTGACGAATATCTTATCTGAGACAGATATCTCTTCACCGTATGCTGGTGGGGAGACGTACTGAGTTCCTAGAGTGATATATCCTTCAAGGTCTGGCTCGTCGTTATTGTATCCATTAGTCATGAATGTTACCTGTAACATGTGGTCGTAGTTGTATGGTCCTTCATCTCCACCGTGACCGATCTTGACCGTTGTTGGTACGTAGGTCTTGGTCATGATGTTGGTAACTCCATTGAAGTCGAAACCAGGTCCGTCCTTCATGAAGTAGTCAGGGACATTCTCTGCAACGTTCTGTACACGGACATAGATGGTTACACTGTCTTCACCTTGCTGATAATCTGCGGTAGGCATTCCATAGTTAGGAATTGCATCTGGTGCAGAAGCACTGTCGTGCAGGTACAATATGATCGGACAGAATTCACCCGAGAGAGGGGTCTGTTGATGTCGACCACCATTGTTTAGGTAGTCAACTTCCCATTCGGGAGCATTTGTTGTAGCATCTTTGATAAGATCAAAGGTGATATCATCATCGTTGATGGTTGCACTAAAGTACTCCTCGTAATCGCAGTTGGTTGCCTTTACGATGGACCAAACCAGATCCTCATCAGCATGGTCAGCGTCAGCCTTCATTGCACTTAGGTCGTAAACCAAATTCTCTAGGGTTTCGTCATCCTCTGTGAGTGTGACCTTCCAAGGGAAGTTAGGTACAGATCCATTTCCTGCAACAATGTTGATTCCAGCTTGGCGGTCCCAATCTAGAACCTCTGGTGCATCGTTGACCGGTGTAACACTAAAGTTAACCTCGAAGTCCTGAGCATTTATGTTCTCAGCATTCCAAGAATACGCTAGACAAATTGCTGATGTCATTCCTGTTGCCTGTCCAGTTGGATAGTATTCAGGGATGAAAGACGGTAGTCCAAGGTAGAGGTTGTAACAACCTGTAACGGTGATCGGTCCGTAAACCGGGTGGTTTACTGGATAGTTGATCAACCATGTGTAAGCCACACAAGATGCCTTAGCATTTGTTGTACGGCCCATGTATAGGTTAGAACAGTATCCACCATCATCTTGTAGGGAAAGTACGATTGTACATTCGCCACCAAGCTCGTTAGTTGTGTCTTCGGTAATGGTCAACTCATTGTTGGTCACACCAACTCCGAATGCAACACATGGGTTGTTTCCTGCAGTGGTTGTATAACCATTTGCGAATACATCATCCCATCCAGCACTGAAAGTACTGACGTCAACACCGTATGCAACATCCCAGAACTGAGTATAGTTCAGGCCTGAATACACGTTTCCGTATGTGTCGATGGTACTGTCGCATCCATCGTCAGAGCGGACGCCGGTAACCTTGTTACCAGCGCTGTCCATGTACTCTTGGTACCAAACCGATCCACAGCCATTCTGTGCTAGCAAGTATGTTAGCAGAGAGACGTTGTTCAGAGTTGGCAGAGTGTAGGTAATATCAGTATCTTCGTGACCTGATGGGTCACCAGTCATGTCGATATCTTGAGCACCACCATTATTGGTAATTACTGCACCGACCTCGTCAAACATTGCTGCGACCGAAGAGTATTGCTTCTGGACCCAGTATGCATCGACTGTTACATCGTCGCCCTTGATCTTTGCACTCCAGGAGTAAACCTGTGGTTGCTCGTTTGCCATGTCGTTGGACGCCATGTCAATCACGTAGGAGCCGGTTGCGTTAGCAGCAGATCCTAGGACCTTGCTTACACTTCCGAATCCTTCATCGAGGACATTGAGATTATCTGCTCCATCGTCAGCAAAGACTGGCATACAGTCAGAGCGCTCGGTATTACAGATAATTGGTGCATCGTTAACATTCACTACGGTAAAGACGATTGTTGTACTGTCAGATAGACCATTACTGTCGGTGACAGTATAGTGGAACATGTAAGATCCGAATTGGTCGTTATCTGGAGTAATTGTCATCTCCTGATCATTTACGTTTAGAGCACTGTTCAAGAGCATGCTTGGACTGTTGGTTGGGTCAGCGTCATCGGATACAGCCCAAGTTAGGGTAGCATCATCATCTTGCACATCAGTTGCCTTATCATCTAAAGTCAAGACGTATGTTCCCTCGTCTTCGTTGACTTTGATATCAACCAAGCTACTAATAGCTGGGCACGCTCGCTCGACATTGATTGTTTCCCAAGTATTGGTAGACATGTCAACATCTTCGATTAATCCCCAGTCCTTCTCACAAGTAGCATCGACTAGGACCGAAAGGTCGTAGGTCTTTGCATCGCTTGGCGAGTTGGATCCAACATAGCTTCGGAAGATTAGTAGATGGTCACGGAGATCGTCACCAGCTACTAGGTCGCTTCCGCCCATCATCAATGTAATTTCATCGTTGAAGGATTGAGCGTTACCGTCTGCTGTTACTGTTTGGCTAGGATGTACAGATGCAATTCCACCATCGGATTCGTTCTGAACGATTACGATGATTCGGACTGTGTCACTTGGGTTTCCGATACAATCCCATGGGATCGAAATCTCGGTATCTGTGTCACCGGAGTAACCGACATGGTCGTTTAATCCAGAACAACTCGAGGTTACATCGGCCCATCCGGTGAATCCATTCACCTTCAAACCGCTGTTTGCGCTGTCACCATCTTCTGCCCAGTAGACATAGTCTGCTGCGAATGGAAGGCTATGAGCCACGTACCAACTCTGTCCAGTGGTTTCGCCACCGGTGCTGGAATCGATATAGATCTGCAAGTCTGCAGATGCCATGTCGACTCCGGTCAGAGCCATGTAGAGGTTATTAGCATCCCATGTAGCAAGGAAGTCTTCTGAACCATCACCAGACATTACGCCAGGCATAGCATCATCAGAGGGGTTCAATGCGTTTCCAATCCACTCAGATAGGTCGCCATCTGCACTCACGTAAGGAGCACGGTAAGCTGGAGATACATATGCTGCTTGAGCACTATCTGTCGACTTGATCATCAATCCGACATCGCTTGCATCGCCACCCTTGTGGGTTACGTTGAGGTTTAGCAGGTTTCCTTCATGGATAACTGCGGTAGGATCAACGATTAGTTTACTTGCAGTAAGGCTGTTTCCAACCGAAGTGATAGTTACATATGAACCAGCATCAATCTCTGTGGTCGAATCCGCCCATGTGACGTTTTCTACACTTCCTTCTGCACCACCATCTGCCATTACAGCAGTAGTTGCGACAGAGTTACCATAGTTCCAGCGGAAGTCTACAGCATTGGTATTGATTCCGTAAAGTCCAGCGGTATCCATGTCGTTAGCATCTAGAGAAGATGCTCCAAATATGTATAGTGCAGAACCAGTCGAACTAGCAGATAGAGATGCACCGTCGACGATAACATCTGTGTCCTCTGCGTAAACAGCGTAAGATCCACCATTCAATGTAGCATCACCGGATAAGGTCATGTCGCCACCGTATTGCTCGATTGCAATTCCGAATCCAGAGATGGTTGTTCCATCCAATATGATCTCATCGGTTCCACCAGCGACACTAAATCCTACCGAGGAAATGGTTCCAGAGGTTCCATTCGAAACGGTGATTACACCGGTCATCCATGTGTGGGTAGAGCAGTGATACTCAAAGGTGCCTTCGGTATTGAAGGTACGAGTGTAGGTAGAACCAAGGTTCATATTTCCACCAGATCCCCAAAGGGCCATGCCACCTGAATCGGTATCGTTAGAGGTTACAGTATGAGGTTGGCCGGTACTCGAGTACTCGTTTGCTCTCCAGCGGATTGTATCACCGGTATCGATGCTCAAACTCGCTGGGCTGTATGCATTTGCATTGATTTGTATACTCGATACAGACCCACCAGAACCACCAATAGCGATTAAGGTAGAACCAGAGTCGGTTAGGTCACAGCCATCTGTTACAATAGCGTTCTCCATCACTTCAATTGTGTTTCCGCCGGTATTAACCTGGCTCGAACCACAGTCTTCAGCCCAGATACCAACCGCTGCTGGAGCGACACGACCTGAGGTTTGACCAATGTTGTTATTGGTGACATTTGCTTCATATCCATACTTGAGTCCATCGACTAGAATTCCACCGTCGGCATCAGTTAGATCATTTCCGTCGATGACTCCATAACCATCTTTGACGTAAATCCCAGCAAGAGCTGCATCGCCCTTTCCTGTAATCGTATTGTCTGTAATGGTCCAGTCGGTTGCACCACGCATGTAGATTGCTTCATCAGCATTCGAGAATGTGTTGCCGTCAATCAATAGGTCACTTGTGGTAGAATCTTGGGTATAAATACTGTACGATGGGCTCGAAGAACCGGTAAAGGTGTTACCAATAATTTCAGCTCCTTCGGTATTACTATTCAAGTAGAACCAAACATCGATTGTTTCGGAATCCTTGAAAGTATTATCCTTGATTACTGCATCATCTGCACCCCAGTAAGTACTGTTGTGAGAATAGTAGTAAGGCGTTCGTTGTAAGAATACTCCAACAGCACAATTTGAAATTGTATTGCCTTCGATAAGTACATTTGAACCAGCAACGATGAAACACATATCTTCGTATGCTACACTACCGGTATTTTCCTTAGCACGGAAGTGAGTGATGGTACTGTTTTTGACAGTAAACATGTCTGCTTCCCAATTATAATAATTATTATATTTATATCCGTGTGAAGACGCGATGCTCGAGATTCCACTCAGAGTCGAATTCTGGATATTTGGTAGCAGGTATGCTCCATAGAAATAACCTATTTCGACACCTTGCATCTCTCCATCATCAGAAATTGCTAGTGAAATTACTTCGCCATCATGCATCCAGAATTCTGAACCATATGGTGATACAGAATACCAGGTTGTTGTTCCATAAGATGTATATCCTCCAGTGTTCAAGATCGTACTTCCGTTGAACTC
>PSPR01000030.1 GCA_004195515.1 Methanobacteriota archaeon
GCCGCGAAAATAGATGCGAGAATTAATCCGACCCAGAATGGGCCTAGCACATCCATTGCCAACATTGGCAGCGCTAATTCTGGGTCGAAACTGCCCTCGACTGGGAAGATTACTCGGCTTGCTAACCCGATAATAATCATCAGAATCAAGAACGGAGTTTGCCAAACGAAAAACCAAATACAGGCCTTCTTTCGGTCTTCATCCGAGTCGAGGGTCATTATTCGGCTAACAACTTGAGGTTGCCCAGCAACCCCTAATCCACCGAGGAAAAACGCAAAAATCCACATACTTAACCCCATTTTTAGTCCTGGAGGAGTGATCGAAGTCAATGCAGGGTCGATCTCACTTAGCGAACTGTGCAATCCGGAAAACCAACCGACTTCGCTCAAAGCGACATATGCGAGCAGAGTCGAACCGATTATCATCACACAAGATTGCGCAGCATCGGTCCAAATCGACGCTCTTATTCCACCGGCGTAGCAGTAGGCGACAACCAAAACAAATCCGATTATTATCCCGATCGCTTGGTGCCAATCCAACATTGCGTACAGCGCTTTTCCGCCACTTGACAATTGTGCGCCAGCATAAATTAGAAGAAAAGCAACCGATAAAACCGCCGCTAGTTTTGATTCTGGCGAGCCTTTAAAATTCCCAACAAGGCTCGAAAGTGAACGTAGATTGCGATCATTCGCCTCATGTTGAATATGTTTGTACAACCAGACCCAAGCGATCAATTGGCCGATGGTTGAAACCACTGAAATCCAAATTGCAGAATAGCCCATCAACCACATGAATCCAATGAATCCGATGAACATGTAACCAGAATTCCAAGTGGACACCGCGCTCAGTGCTGCAAGTGCGGGGTTCATTCCTCGGCCGGCGACAAGGTAGTCGTCGGTCGTATCTTTTTTGACTCGGATCGAAGCCATGCCGACCCCGGCAAAAAGGAGCATGAAGAGTAGGAATGATATGATGACCCATATCTCCATGATAAGTCAACTCAAGTTAGAACTTCGAGCAGGCGATCCTGCTCGGCAGCCCGTCGCAATTCCATGGCGATGCGGCGACCGCTTGAAACCGGCTTGCGCCAGGTGGCATTCCCATAGGGGTGGCCAACCGAAGCGTGAACATTGGTTCCACCGCCCAATCGAGGGGCGACGTCGTAAATGGCGTAATTCATATCCTTGTCAATGCAGGTTTGGAGACAAAAAGGACCGATGATTCCAGGGTCGTAATGCTCTTTGCTAGCGCTGATGAATTTCTCTCCCAGTTCAAATGCGGTTTCGAGCAATGATTCTCGGATGGTAGCGGTATTATGTCCGACAACTGTCATCTCAGGGATTTGCTGGTGAGCAGGCATGGTCATTTGTTGGGGCGCAGGAAGGCGAACATGGCCATCTAAGGATGATTCAAATCTCCAATCGACTCCTAGAAGTTCAAGCTTTGGCATATCTTCTTCCAATGGCGAGTAAAAGAAATTCAGATTAAATACTGGGCCGATAACATAGCGCTCGATTCGAGCACCGTCGAGGCTTTCTTGGTCGATAATTCCCTCTGCGAGCAAGGTTTTTGATTTTTCCAAATATTCCTCGTAAGAGGCGCAAGTAAAGAATCCACGTTCGAGTTTCTTCTGAGCGTGGTGAAGCTTTACAATCACCAGACAATCGATATCTTGTGGGTCTGGAATCGCTTCAGGATAAGGCAGGCCAGCTTTGTCGAGGATCCAATAATAATCCTGTTCTTCGGTTCGCTCTTCCATCCTTAACATATTTCTGCTGCCAAACAATGGCACGTTGAAATTGTTTTCAACATCTTCAATACTCGAATATGATGTAAACGAACGATTTGGAATGTAAACCACATTTCGTTGGCGCATTTTATCCTGTAGTTTTGGTTGCATCACATCGTTAAAGGAATCCATGACGATAGTCTTGTCGACCATACCTCGGCGAACCCTTCCCGAAGATGTTCGCTGGGTTCTAAAATAATCGGAATAGGTTTTTTCACGGCCTTTTTGACAATATGCGACAGTTGGGAATCCTTCCTCTATTGCACCATCGCAAATATCGAGGGCTGAATGACTTGCAGTCATACCGATTCGGAGTTTCATACTATCGTATTCATCGATGATTGCAGCGATTTTATCTTTGCTTATCATTGATTATTCACCTCGGTTCTGATACTTGGATCAATCTTAATCGAATCGTTGCAATTGCATTAATTCATCGGTGGACAAAGTCTCACCGCTCATCAATTTGCTCATCAAGTCTTGAACTTCAACCCGGGCGCCAGATCCATCTTTGGACGATGCGCCACGCATTGCTCGTAACATGTCTTGAATAGAATGCAAGCACCGTAGAGAAACGATATAGAAATGATGAGCCTTATCAGCTTCTTTCTTCGACTTGCGAAGTTCACGGTGAGCCGATTCTGCCATCTCTCTTTGACGGTCTACTTCCTTATTCCATTGTAGCATCAACTCGTGTGCTTCTTGAGCGGCTTTGGCTGCCTTTTGAACTTCAACGTGAGCGGATTCTTGAGATTCCATAGCGGCTCTGAGGCTGCCTCGTGCATCCTTGAGTTCACCATTGCCTTCCTCCGCCTCTTTCATCCTTTTAATGTCAGCAGCGATGCCCTTCATTTTCTCCATGACTTTCTTTTCGTTCTTTCCGACGTGTTTGCCTTGTTCGAATTCACGTTCTAGACGATCTAAATCGCGGCGAAGTGAATGGACGGTGATCTTCTTTTCTCGTCGTCCTCGGAAGCCTTGTTCTTGAACAGGTTCTGGCTTTTCGCCTTTCTCCGCATCCAGAGATGCTTTAGCTTCTTTGACTTCGGTATTTGCTTGAGAACGAACCGCTTTCTTTTCACGAACCAATTCGTTCATCTGTTCACGAATCTCTCGTTGTTGGCGGACGTTTTGAATCAGTTCACGAACCTCTGCGTTTAGTTCGTTACGAGTGACGGTATGCTCTTTAGTTCGAGCATTCCATTCATCACGACTAGTGCGGTACTGAGTCGCTTTTCCATCGACTAATTTTCGCTTTTCATCCAAGATGGGTTTCAATTCTGCCATACTTATCGCACCTGTTGCCTGTGGGCTACGCACCCTCAGCGACTCGGCGACTGTCCACCTCCATTTAAGCCTCGCTTAACACAATGGTTGCTTCAGAGGATTGAATACATCGATTTTGCGACCTTTTTCAATTCAATTCTAATAAGACCCAAATTACAAGAAACCTGACACCGAACCGCAATTACATGATTGGAATCCAATTTTATTCCAATTAAAGTTCCGTTTTCTCCAACGGTGGTCAACATTGAATTTTGAGGCCTCAAATCGAATAAATTCACCATTGAGCTTAGGTCATTTTTTGCGCCACTACTTTCAATGGCGAACCCATCGGGTGAGATCAAAGATGCACAGATGACCCCTTCGAGGGCCAATAGATCATCGATGAGTCTCTTCTCCATAACCGGCTCGAATCGGTGGAAGGACATGACTATTGCGATTCAAATAGGTCCGCGCATCATTAGGCCCAAACCGGATTTATAATATCCTTTTATTTGGGTAATAACTTCTAAGCCTCTTCTTTTATAGAACTCAATCGCCCTGGTGTTCTCGGAGCGAACCTCCAATTGAACCATTGAAAATCCTGATTGTTTAGCAGCCGTGACAAAATGTCCCCAACATTGTGAACCCCAGCCATTCCCTTGGAGTTCTGAGCGGATTACAAATGCGACAACCCTGATAATTTCTGGTGATAATTTGGAGGTCCACATCAATCCTTGAAGATTCTCAGGCCCGGTACCATCGACCAAGAATAAATTCGCTGCCCACGGCTCAACCGGTAAACTCCTCAAGGTTGAAGTCAAATATTTTTCTTTTGTTTCAGTCATGAACAAATCGATAACCGCTTGGCTCCAAAGTGGATCCAAATCCTTTGGGGCCAATCCTATGACCCAATTCAGATTCATCTAGAATCCTTCTTTGTGTAGGTATTACGAGTACCTCGGTGGGCGCTGAGATTACCCAGTTTGCGCATACCGGCCTTTTTGGCCGAGGATTTGCGGGGTTTTTTGGAATCGGTTTTCGATTCGATCGCAGCAAACATTCCAGAAATATCACCCAAGGTCATCGGAGCATTAGCCGGTTTTGACTCTTTCTTCTTATTGGCAGATCTAGCAGGTCGGTGCGATGAAGAATTACTCTTTTTCCTCAACCATGCGTCCAAGCGACCTAATTCTCTGCGGATGCCGTGCATTTCTCCACGGCGTTGGCGTAGCGCTTTCTGAATATTTTGAACCCTGCGGTCAAAGGACCTAGCCTCATTTTTATTGATGTTCTTATCCTTGAGCATCGGTTCGTCTTCGAGGAGTTTTGTTGTGGTTTCGTCATGTTTCGATTCGAAGATTTTCAATTTCTTGATCTCACCTTTTTGCTCTTTGACCAAATCGATAAATCTTTGATGCAATTCGGTAGCTTCACGAGCCTTGCCGTGCATTGCCTGCAATTCCAAAAACCATGAGAACTGATTCTTCTCACGATTCAATGAAGGGACCCGATGAATATCTAATTCTTCGGTCAATCGAGTGTAAACCTTTGCTAACTCATCCTCGATCATATGGACCGGGATGATGATATTGGCATTGATTAGGTCACGTTGGTTCTTCAGAGAATCGATCTCCTTATTGCGGGTCTTCAAACCTACTATGATGGCTTTATGGTCCTTTTTGAGACCAGAGGTTTCTTCGATGACTCCACGCATGGCCTTTGCCATGCGAATTGCACTACTTCGTTCCGATTCCAATGCTTCAATTCTAGTTTCCAAAGCTACTGATTCAGCAAGGGATACATCCTTCATTTGCTTGACTTCATCATCGGATTTAGTTCTCAAATCAGCAAAAATATCGGTTGGTTCCAGTCCTGCTAAGCGCTCGGAATCGACGGTTTCACAAATTGCCTTCCAGGTTTGACCTTCGCCAAATAATCGTGCAGCCCTAAGTAATTCGTTGCGAATTTTCAATTCGCCTGAGGCCCAAACAACCCGGCATAAATCATGGTCAAGATCGAATGGGTCTTCGATGGGTAAATGGTGTGCGCCCACTCGAGGAGGCCGATCTTTCTTACTGGTGATGACATCGAGAGCACTCGGCTTTTCGACTAACCAACCCTTTTGGTCTCTGGAGATGGGACTTCCATTCCTAATCGAAACAATATCGTCATCCCAATTCCAAGTTGCGTATCTTGAAAAGAATCCGAATAACAATTGTTCAAGGGTTTTGCTCTTGTCTCCATTCGATGAGACTTCGGTATCTATTGTTAGATCGTATTCCACCCCTTCGACTTCGACCAGAGTTCTATCTTCGCCGGCTTGGATATTGGGGATAATTCCCTCTAATTGGAGGTGCTGAACCACTAATAATGACCAAGCATAAGAGGACAACGTTCCACTTGGTGCATCGCTCAGATGGCGATGTAATGCCCAATGTTTTACACAAATGGCAACTTGCTTAACCCGTTGGTCCAAAGAAACATAATGGGTCATCAATTTTGTATTATGAAGTGCAAGACTATTATTAATCGAAATATCAACATCTATTCCACTACGTGGATCGGTGAATTTTACGATTGGAATTTTCGCTCGCATCAATGGTTTGACGTTTTCCATTCCTTGACCACGCATCATTCCACTAATGCGCTTAAGAATTTTCTTTGGATTATCATCGTTGACGCTTAAGCAAAGGTCGAGGTCTCCGCCTTTGAGTGACATTCCGGTTTGGTTTGAGCCGAATGGTATTAGTTTTGAGCCCTTGATTTTTCGAGAAATAGATCTCTCCAAATGTTGGATCAAACTCTCGCGACGCTTAGCATCCCCCGGGTGGACCTTGTGGTTAGAGACGGTATTGTTCAATGGTTTCTTGAATGATGAAAGTGACTCCTCACTCGGAGCATTCAATTCAAGAGTGCCGGTGATATATCGGTGAAGGTCCGACCAATTATTCACATCTTCAGGGCTGAGCCCTGTGATCTCACATTCGCCGGTCATTCCTCTTCACCGCCTTTTGTTTTCTCAGATTGTTCACGCTTTTCTTTGACGATCGCCTTTGAGGATAGACCGCCTTTTCGCACCCTTTCGGCATTAGTACTCAAGTCGACAAAATCATTCTTTTCGACCCGTCCTTGCCAAAACTCGAGTGCGGATTGGGAAGATGCAAGAGCATCTTCCAATTTGTGTGCTCTTCCTGTAGACCTGCGGCGAACCTCTTCCCATTGAATGAATGATTGATGACTTTCGGCATTAGCATCGACCAACTCCCCCATCGCATCATGGGCTTTTTGGGCGGTATCAAGCAGATCACGTGCTTTTGATTGAGCAGCACGCATTTTTTCGACCATCGGTTGAGATTCGCTTCTTTGGCTTACCCATTCTTGATGTTCGCGAATAAGTGCTTTCATCTCGTTGATGAATTTCTCTTCGGTTTTATGAGTGCCCGCTGAGGTCTCCAACTGGGTTTCGATTTGGCTGAGTTTTTGGCTCAGTTTTTCCTTTGCCCACTTCGGGTCGGGATCTTTGATACCCCCTTCTGCCATCAGCACCTCTCTAATTTCGTTTGCTTGCTCAAAAAGAGCTCGTGCTGCCTTCTGGGACTCGTTGCGCTCCTTCTTAAGGTTTGCAACTTGAGTATTTATTTTGTCACGCTTTTCACGAGCTGCTTTTGCCAAGGGTTCAGCCTCTGCTTGCTCGGTGCGCCGAGATTCCAAATCATTAGGAATCAAGTCTGCGATTCGCTCTCGGCGATGCAAAATCGCCTGTGCCAATAATTTCGGCGAGACTGCGAGGAGGTCCTTAGCGTCCATTGGAATCAATGCCGCCACCTGCGCACCTTGAATAAAGGCTGCGACCCACCCTAAGGGTGGGTGAAAGTGAAGAACCCCCGGCTGTGCAGGCTTCAATATGCGCCGAGCAATCCTGCTAGTTCTTGTGCTCGCACTGGGTTCAATGCCAATAGTCCAAGCCAATGGCGGTGTTATCGAATCGGTTGAAATTAGCGGCGATGATGAGTTTGGCCCTGGCCAAATATCATTCAATATGACTCTGAGTAGCACGGTTACCGAATTAGTTAACTGGACGGCAGACCTCAAGGATTTAGAAGGAGAAACCATCGATTTTGAATCGGGCTCAATATTGGTCGAATCGAATTCGGTCAATGTGTCGGGCCAATTAGGCGATGCACCCTTGGGATTATCGAATCTGTCGATTTTCCTTGAAAACGGTGAAAATTGGTATACCGTCATTCATCGCCTCCGACCGCTCGATATTTCCCTCGGCCAAATGGTGATTACCCCGGTAAACCAAGACGGGTCTGATGCTAATGCAACCATGAGGGACGGAGATTTTGCCCGCATCGATATTCCGGTTATCAACGATGGTGATCTAAATTGGAGTGGTAATCTCACACTATCTATTATCGATGGTGAATCAAGCCAACAAGTTGTCGTCATCGACGCCGATAGTTCGGTCGTCATGAATTTTCAAACCGGGCCATTTTCAGAAGGTATCTATAATTTTGAAGCTGTGTTAGACGCGGTCGGAGATATGGATTCAAGCGACGAAAACACCAGTATTGAACTGGCGGTAGGACCGCCGCCTTTGCCGATATTATCGCTGAATTTAACTAGGAATTTCCAGCCGGTATCCGGCCAAGAAATGTCTTGGAATCTAAGCGCACAAAATACCGGTGAAGTAAGTTTTACCGGCAATATCACCTGTATGTTTGGCGACTTGGTCGCTCTCGATATTGAGACCGATATCTCTATCGGCCAATCCGTATTTTTCGAGCCTTCAGTAATCGCTTTCAAAGATAGCCTGGTATGCAATTCTAGCCAACAAAGAGTGATGAACGATGCAAGAATCAGCGATTTCCTCGATATCGAATCGGCTTTATTCATCGGAGCGGGCCATAATACTCCAACCCTTTTGGGCGGTCCATGGCACGAAGGCGATACCATAACCCTCTCATTGCTCATCAGAAACGAAGGCGATATGGCTGGGAACTCCTCATTGAATGCCCTCAAAGACGATGATGTGATCGCCGGAGAGTCATTATTCTTGAATAAGGATAAAGCCGGTGAAATAACTTTGGAATTATCTTGGTCTCAAGCTGGCAATTATTCCTTACCATGGTACGTCAACGGCCAGGGTTCGGTCGATTCAAATCTTAGCGGTAATCTTTCAATACCGGTTCTAAAGGCTCAGGTTTTGAAATTGGACATCAGCAATATCGACATCATTAATGGCGAAACCATCATCGACTGGGAGATCGATTTGTCAGCAGGTAAATCTCGTTCGCTCGCACTCGAATTGGGCAAAGAAAAGGATGGTCAACGCTTCGCCATCATATCGTTTGAGCGCGATATCCTCTCAGGCATTACTTCGGGAACCACAAATCTCGGTCAATTAGACGGGCAAGGAGTTTACTTTAGTGGCCTTGTCAGCGATTGGGTCATAGGCTTTGGTTCTGATATCGATAATGAGATGCTATTGCCCGATAATGAGCCAGAACCGGTTATCACGATTTCACCGACCACTCAACCGGTTATCCCAACCGCTGGCGAAAAGGTGACACTATTCTATAGTTTAAGCAACGATGGCACCGGCGATATACCATCTGGGACAATTGTTTTCAAAACCAGCGATGGTAGCGTATTGGCGACGGTCGAATCGGATATAATCCAATCAGCAAGTGAAAAAAGCATCGTTATCACTTGGCCAGAAGGTGATACCGTCAAGATCGTAGCAAATTGGTACGCTGGCGATTCACAAACCACTACCTCGGTTTCGATAAGTTCGACTGTAAAGGTGATTGAAACCGATAATTTTTCAATTCCATGGGGCGGTATACTTGGTGGACTCGGGGTCGGAATCGGCTTAATTTTGATAATCAGAATCAGGAATGGGCCGACCAAAGAACGCAAGAAGAAGCCAAAGCCAAAGAAAACAACCAGCGATAAGGTCGAGGTCGCTTGTCCTAATTGCGATCGCCGACTAAACGTCCCCAGTTCCTATAACGGCAAGGTCGGCTGTCCAGAATGCGAAACAAAATTCGATGTCGTAGCAGAAGAAGAAGCGGAACCGGAACCCGATTTAGAACCGGACCAACCACAGGAATTGTGGTCTGCTTCGGATAACGATATCTTAGCTTGTCCACAATGCACTCGCAAGTTGAAAGTGCCATTTGACAAACGGCCAGCAAAGGCTCGATGTCCAGCCTGTGAAACAATTTTTGAGGCCCGAACCGATTGACATACATTCAATTGAGATGCTATGTGTGGCGTGTTGTATGGGAGCAGGTCATTTTCAGGAATTTGAGGATGAATACCTCGAAACCTTATATGAATTCCATGAGAAACATCCTGGCCGAAGGGTGAAAAACGGTGACTTGGCGACATTTTTGGAGGTTTCACCGGCTTCTGCTACCGAAATGGTTCAAAGATTAGCCAAGAATGGTTATGTCGACAACAAGCCTTACAAAGGTGCTCTATTAACCGCAGAAGGGATGATTCTTGGTAAACAGATCAAACGTCGCCATCGCTTAGCTGAAGTTTTGCTTTCTCGCTTGCCCTTCGATGGTGATATTCACCAAACCGCGTGTCGGATGGAACACGCATTCGACGACGACCTCGAGGTTTGTATCTCATTATTATTAGGTAATCCAACAATAGATAATAGTGGTAAACAAATCCCCGATGCGAGGCAAGAACTTGAATCGAGATTAATTCCCACCACCGATATCATTCCGCTTAGCAACCTCAAACAAGGCAAAGCCGAAATCGTATTAATTATGACCAATGTAAAAGGACGCACAGTCCTGAGCGCTCTGGGAGTACAATCAGGAGCAATTATCGATGCGGATAATGGATTATCAATCGATGGGGAATCATTGGATTTAGTCGAAGAATTAGCTCACAGAATTATCGTGAGGTGTCTGTGATGAATGACTTGGAATTATCTAGAACAAAGGAAGCAGCGTTCCATGGATTGGATCGTCAATTCATTTCCGACGGCATGAGGCTAATTCTAATCTTGCCAGTAATGGCGTTATTTTTCCTGTTTACAGCCTGGGCTTTTGCCACAAAAAGCCCAGAGTTTTGGGCTAATTCTATCGAGCCAACACTCACCATTAGTTTTGGCAGAGCGATGACCTTGCTTGCCATCGTGATTCAATTGGGCTTTTGCCTTGGCTTATGGGTCCATCGCGAACGGGTAAAATGGACTAGAAGAGTATTTGATTCTGAAGTGCAAACAGCAGCCCTAGCCCATCGGCCTGTCACCTCGATGCACGGCTTTGAATCGGTTAACCAACTAATGCAACGAACCCGAAACTCCCATAGCAGTGCCCTCTCTATGGGCGTAGTGGCATTCGCTATCACTTCACTATCCTTATTGGCAACAAAGGATAATCCAATCGTTGGTGTCTCACTCTTAGCAGCTTCATCATTGATTACCACGGCAATTGGTCAGCACCTGTCTACTCGCAATCGTAAGTTCCATATGGTCGAAAAAGATGGCCTTTTAACCGCTTATAATCCACCGCTTCACCCATCGACATTATCCTTGGTATTCAGCGACTTATTGCGAACTCATATGGATCCATTATTGCGTTCACACTTTGACGATTTCATCCTGATTTTCGACTCTCATTTACGCCAAGATATCCAGAGGGACTTCGCCCGGGAAAAATTCTTAATGACAATGCACCGGCGCAGAAAAGGTGCGATCGATAAAGGAACAACCCACTTGGAATTATCCGAGATATTGGACGATGAAGGGGTGTCAATCATCCTTGAGCACAACGTATTCAACGAAAGAATTTGGGATTCATTAATCGAGAGAACTTTGACTTCTTGCCCGGCGTTTTACCGACTTATCGACCGGCTGGAACAAGATTTAGCAGTCGGCAAGCGGTTGGACATGGATGATCTCTTATTCGATGTCGACCTTGAAAACGTCGTCACCGAAAAGGCAGACCTATTCTGTTATCTTCACAACTTATCCGACCAAACTAGAAACGTGGTTTTGAGAGTACAATCGGCTGATTTCAGACCGCACGATCTCGCCTTGAGATATAGCCTTGAGCCCGGCGAGAAAAAATGGTGGCCAGATGAGGCGGTCCCGGTCGCAAGCGAAGGCGATGATGACCAATTGGGTCGTATGTCAGGATTGCTTCGAGACGGGGTGATGACCTGGCAAACCTTGATTCCAAAACGTAAGGGTGAAGCCAGTGTGGCAATCCGTTTAGAAGAGATTACCGGCGACCTATTGGTCGGAAGGCAAATCAATGTTAGAGTTAGGTCGGAATTCAGATCTTGGATTAGAAATACCGGTTCGTTCATCTGTTTAACATTAGGCGGTTTTGGTTTGGTTGCCGCAATTGTAATTCAAGCGCTTGCAGTTCTCGCAGGGGCTTAATTTCGCCTATGGGCTTAATCGCAGCATTGAAGCGTAGGATATCGTCGCCGATATATGACCGAGCGTGGCAAAGAGGAAGACCGCCCCGACGCAGACCTTCGAGACCATCTCCACGAGATGGAATCCAAAGTTAGAAAATTGCGTGATGCACGCAATGCTCATAACGAAGCAGGAAAACGTTTTGCTGACCAAAGAAATGCAATTCAAGCCCAGTATAAGGAGCACCGAGAAAAGGTCGATTTAGCGGTGGCAGAAGTCAAAGCTATCCGGGCTGAACAAAATCTCCACAAGCAACGACGCGATGCGATTCAAGCGCAAATCAGAGACCTTATCGGCCAAATAAAATCCCAGCGAGGCGAATCGGGCGAAAAGAAATCGGCAACATTCGAATTCAATAAATTGGCTAGCGAAGTCGACAATATGGAAACCATCTACGAAACCCGTGGCGGGATGTCTCCAAAGAAGGAGAAGGAAACCATCGAGAAAATCAAATTAATGCGCCGACGCATGAAGGAATTGGAGCCCGAAGTAGCCCAATTATCCATCATCAAGGTCGATTTATCAAATAAAGATGAAGCGATTGCTACTCTCAAACTCGAGGCAGATGCAGCGCACAAAGAATTCGTCGCATGCTTAGAGCGAGCAAAAGCAATGAGTAAAGACATCGACGAGTTATTCGCTCACCGAGATTTCCTCAAAGGAGAAGGTGACCGCTTCCACAACGAATTCGTCGCTTGCAAAGAGCGAGCGGATGCGGTTCACGAGAAGATCACCGAGATGATGAAAGCGGTTAACGAAACCAGGGACAAACTCAAGATGGCTCACGCAGAAAGAGAATCTTGGATCACCGATCATAATGCGGCGGTAAAGAATGAGATGAAGACCGGAGCAGAAGATGAAAAAGTCGCCGATTCGATGGTCGATCACCTTCTAAAACAAGGAAACTTAACGTTTGGTGGAACCATGTCAGGTGACCGCGCTGGTGTCGAAGCCACGCGTATAAAATCTTCAAAGAAGACCGCAATGCGCCGTATCAATATGGCTGGCCGCAAAGCAAGGAAGTGATTCTCAAATGTTAGGCGTGATCATGGCCGGCGGCCGTGGCACCCGTTTGATGCCGCTTACCAAAGACCGACCCAAACCGATGATTCCAGTACTCGGACGCCCGGTAATCGATTATGTCAAAGATGCGATGGTCGCAGCTGGACTATCAGAAATTATCGTCACAACCGGTTACCAAGGCGAGCAATTGATTCAACATGTCGCCACTTGGGAAATCGAATCCAGAGTAAACCAAGAACAGAGCCCGATGGGAACCGCAGGAAGCGTGGCCTTATTGCGAGACGAATTGACCGAGACCTTTGTCGTCGGTTCAGGCGATAGCGTTGCATCTTTCGATATTGCTGACCTACTCAAATCACACAAGGAATCCGGCGCAAAGGTCACGATGGCTCTTTGGGAGGTAGAAGACCCAACCGAATTCGGAATCGTTGGTTTGTCTTCAACTATGCAAGGGGAGACCGAGCCGAATTTGGATGAAGGTTTCATCATAAAATTCAAAGAAAAGCCAACCGCCGAAGAAGCATTTTCAAATCTAATAAATGCCGGATTATATATCATCGAACCCGAGGTCATGGATTTGATTCCTAAAGGTGAAAAATATGACTTCTCCAAGCAATTATTCCCCGCTGTATTAGCCAAAGGTTGGCCGATGTATGCAAAAACCGTCGATGGGATATGGTTCGATGTCGGCCACCCGTTTGAATTACACAATGCCCAAATGGCTTTGGTCGAGCATAGAGAAAGGTTGCCTTTCCCAATGCCGGAAGGTGAAGTCCTAGAAGATGGCTCATTCATTGCCAAAAGCGCTGCGGTTTCCGGGCATATTGAACGAAGTATAATTTTGGCTGGGGCAAGTGTAAGCGGCGCGGTGGTAAATAGCGTGGTGATGGCTGGTGCTAAGGTAAACGGTGTTGCAGAAAATAGTATCGTTGGGCAAGGGGCAATAGTAATTTCTAAGATTAATAATTGTGTAGTTGGGGATGGGGTTCGGGTGGAGTCAGATCTTGATGATGAGAGGGTTTGATATTCTTCTTCTTCATAATTCAAAATATCATATTTGAATCACGACCAGACACGAACATCGCTACATATTTTTGAATCACGAGATGTTCGCGTCGGCGGGAGTGAATTGAACCGCTCTCAACATATTTTAACTAAGGTTAATTCACGACCAGACGCGAATCTCATTGCATTTTATAGAAGCATTAGAGATTCGCGTCGGCGTTTCTTTCTTATACCGATGTAAAACGCCCCAACATCGATGACAGGCAATGATGGGTCCCAACCGGTCAGGTCTTACGACCGTTCTTGGAGTGAAATTGAGGAGATGCTCGACAAAGCAATAGATCGTCGAGTTCAATGGAAGAAGTGGTTTCAACAATGCCGCAAAGATGGTGACCGAGATGGTATGAAGGAAGCAGCTCGCAACCATAAGGCCCTCGACGGTGTCATCAAAACCCTCGAATGGACCCTTGGCCAACAAGGCGTCGACCATCCACTCGATTGACAAACCTCATCACCCTCGTCCTGCTGAGGATTAATCATGGGAGTCCACCACATCACCTGGCATTCAACCGCTAGTGGGCTTGAAGACGAGACGATTCATGCTGCAGCATTAGCATGGCTTGTCGGTGATGATGATGCAGTAATCATAGAGAGAATGTCATCATACCATGGCTCAGCGGTTCATATGGTAAGCGCAGAATTAACCCGGCGCGGACCTGCAACCAAATCCTTAGCTCGTTTAGGTCAAGAAACCCTCGAGCAATTAGGAAGTGAACTAAGTATGAGAATGGATGAAGAAAACGTAATTCATATTCGCTTGGATCTATTGGACCTAATCGCTGGTAAAGTAACTCTTACCCTTCCGGGTGATAGGGCTACCATAAAGGGTAAAACCAAACTTCAAGTTTATCCAGGTGACGATGTTATCGACATCGCCAATCAAACCCTTAACCAAGCGATTGAATTAGCCCAGCGCTTGAACCTAGAACCAAATTAGTAAGTCATATATCATAGGGCCGATTCACCATGACCCATGTAGTAACTACCGCTTGTGTTAATTGCAAATACCAAGAATGCGTTGCTGTATGTCCAGTCGAGGCTTTTAAAGAGGCGGAGACCTACCTCGTAATCGACCCTGACGAATGTATCGATTGCGGTGCATGTGTTCCAGAGTGTCCAGTCGATGCGATTTTCGCAGATACCGATATTCCCGAGGGTGAAGAAGAGTGGGAACAACGAAACGAAGATGAATCGGTCGATGCAGAGATTGCGACCGGCGACTCTCCAGTTTTAGCCGACTAAGTTCACCATATCGGTCTTGGTCAATCTTCATGAGGGGGAGGCTTCCCCGCTAGGTTTGATTACGATGAATACCGATGCAGATTTAAGCGCGTTACGCCATGGTTCAGACCTTCTTAAACGTGGTTTTGCTTCGATGCTCCAAGGTGGAGTCATCATGGATGTCGTTACCCCTGACCAAGCGGCGGTAGCCGAGGCTGCTGGTGCGGTTTCGGTTATGGCTCTCGAACGGGTCCCAGCAGATATTAGAAAAGATGGTGGAGTTGCAAGAACATCTCATCCTTCGATGATTAGCGGAATCATCGAATGTACCACTATTCCGGTAATGGCAAAAGCTCGCATCGGCCACGAGGCCGAGGCTCAAGTCTTACAATCTCTAGGGGTCGACATGGTCGATGAATCCGAGGTTTTGACTCCAGCAGATCCATTCTTTCATATCGATAAGTCCAGCCATGACATTCCCTTCGTCTGTGGTGCAACCGGCTTAGGTGAAGCGGTGCGTAGAATTTACGAAGGTGCGGCGATGATTCGCACAAAAGGTGAAGCAGGCACCGGAAATATCGTTGCAGCTATGACCCATGCTCGGCTCATAAGCCAAGAGATTAGACAAGTCCAAACTTTGGACGATTCAGGTCTTGATTTGGCTGCAAATCATATCATGGATCGCTATCGTGTTCTCGGATTGGAGAGCGAATTACCTGGGACATCTTTGCTTACACCATTCGGAAATATCGATGATGAAATGCACGGCCAAATCCGTGACATATTAGTCGAGGTTGCTGATCTTGGCCGCTTGCCGGTCGTTACATTCTGTGCTGGTGGAATCGCAACCCCGGCCGATGCATCATTGATGATGCAAATGGGTGTGGATGGAATCTTCGTAGGTTCTGGTATTTTCAAGTCTGAAGACCCTAAAACAATGGCCGATGCAATCGTGATGGCGACCGCTCATTTCGATGATGCAGATAAGGTCGCTGAAGCCATGGGGATGATGACTGGTGCTCCAATGAAGGGCGATGAATTAGAGACATTGGAAATCAGGCTGGACCAGCGCGGCTGGTGATAGCGTACCGTGCTTTGGTTTTAGCCAATCATGTGCATTCAAATAGGGGTGTTAGGTCGGCCAACTGCAAGTGGGGTAGCCCCCGCAACCGAGAGTGATTTGAATGGCAATGAAGAAGATGACAGCAAAAGCACGTGTAGCAGCACGTAGGCAACGAGACAAGTGGAAGAATAAGCACTGGTTTACTATCCGCGCACCACGTCATCCTTGGAATTTCCAAAAAATCGGAGAAACTCTCGGAGAAACCGACGAACATATCATGAATCGAATTTATGAAATGACCCAACAAGAATTCAATGGTGATTTCACCAAAATGCACGTTCTCTTGCGATTCCGTGTAACCGAAGTGGTTGGCCAAGACGCCCTCACCACCTTCGTAGGACACTCGCACCAATCCGACCACACCCGTCGACAGATCCGCCGCTACCGGGGCAAGGTCGACGATGTAGTCGATGTAGTAACCACCGATGGTTACCTTGTTCGCATCAAGCCACTAATGATAACCGAGCGTCGAACCAAGACCTCGGTCAAGATGGCAATGCGTGCAAAAGGTGCTGAAATTATCCGTACCTTTGCGGCTAAGGCGACATTCTCCAAGTTGCAAGAAGCAATGCTTGGAGGAGACCTCGAAAGCGAGATCACCGCTGCTGTCAAGCCAATTTACCCTTGCAGAAGCGTAGTTATTCGCAAATCCCAATTACTTCAAACCGGTGTCATCACCGAGAAAGGACCAACATTGGATGAGATTCATTCGACCGAGGCTCGTGAAGAAGCAGAACTCAAGGCTAAGAAAGCAGCAGTATTAGCTGAGGCTGAAACCGAAGATGAAGCAGAAGAATCTGAAGAGGGCAATCTTTTGGCTGCTGCAGAAGCAATGGAATCAATTTCCGAGAAAGCAACTCCAGCAAAGAAGGAATCGCCAAAGCCTGCAGCTAAAAAGGAGGCGCCGGTCGAAACCAGCGCTGAATCCGAACCGGCTTTGATGAAGCTCAAGAAGGACGAACTTGTCGAGAAGGCTAAGGCTGCAGGGGTTGCAACCTCTGGAACCAAGGCCGACATCGTCGCTCGTCTTTTAGAATGAGGGACGTTGAATTAAATGCGTTTAGGAATCATCGGCGGAACCGCCATGATGGTGCTCGCTGGCGAGGAATTCGATGCAGATCATGTCGATGAAGTCGTCGCAGATACTATTCACGGACCGGTTCCGATGACTTGTATGACTTTACCCGATGGTCATGAATTGATTTTCGTATCGCGCCATCACGGTGAGGACGGCATCGTCACACCACCACATTGCATCGAGCATCGGGCCAATATGAAGGCGCTCGCATGCGCAGACGTTCAGGCAATTTTGGCGATTTGCAGTGTCGGCACCATCCCGGTGGATTTTCCACCAGGCTCGGTAGGATTCGCAACCCAATTCATAGACTTTAGTTCAAAGCCATATTCTTACCACAATAAGATTGCTGAATTCACCTCGATGACAGCACCGTTTGACCCTGAGATCAATGCTCAGCTCGCTGAGATTCTTGGTAAATTGCAACCTGACCTGAAACTTGAGCGAACCTATTGGTTAACCCATGGGCCACATTTCGAGTCGACTGCAGAAATTAACGCCATCGAAAAACTAGGTGGCGAGGTTGTCGGCATGACCATGCCGAGAGAATGCAAGTTGGCTGCAGAGTTGAAGATTCCATATGCTGCAATTCTTATCGCAAGCAATTGGGCTGCTGGACGAGAACCTGGAGACCAGACCAAGGACCTCAACCACAATGAGGTTTCAGCCACCGCTGAATATTATCTTGGCCCGGTTTTACAATGTATCAAGACTTTAGCAATGACTAACATCTCCCCGTACCCTGAACCGGATTATGGGGAAGAGTGTTGATGACTGGTTGGCAAGCGCAGCCGATGACGAATGGTCATCGATGATGAAAAAGGTCGCAGCCTTTCACCAAAAGCACGATTTTGCCAATAATAACGGCCACGATATGGGTTATCGTATCGCATTGACAGTAGAAGAACTCGGCGAGTTAGCAGCCGCGGTTACCAAAGGAAAACCTTTGTCAGAATGTGTAGAAGAAATGGCCGATATTCTGATTCTTTTGATGGGACATTCTCTAGCGATGGAGGTTGACCTCAAAGCCGCGTTTGAGGCAAAATATGACAAAATAATGCAGCGGCCAGCGATCCGCGGTAGGCTTGGGGTTCGAGTCACCGAGTATAAGCAGGACCAAACTGGTGCTGACAATACTAGTTAGGTCCAAACAAGGGCTGGCAGTGCAGCGTTTATTTTTCAATTTTAGTGTTGCCTGTACCAGTTTGCTGCACCGACAAATGCGACCAATAAAATCAGCAGGGAGAATCCAGGAACAGGTTCTGAATCGGGGTTCGGCTCAGAATCTGGAATTTCCACTGCATTCACAGTGATCATCCCGGTCATTCCAACCGATTCATGTGGCTCGCAAAAAAAGTTGTATTCGCCGGCTGTTCCAATCTCAAAGGTGAAGGTATAATCGACATCTCTGCTAGGATCTCCGCTATCAAAAAAACCACTTTCCTCGACCGCATTATGCGCAAGTGCCTCCCCACTCCAAAGAAATTGAACCGAATCACCTTCATCGATGGTTATAGTTGATGGGGAAAAACGCAGATTATTACTATCTACGGTGATTGTGAATGTTTCAGGTTCAGCAGCTGAAACAGAACCGATCGAAACTAAGAAAAAAAGCGCCAAGACAACTAGCGCCATTCTTACCATGGGAAATAAATAGTCCTCATCATATTCAAATTTGCCTATTCCACGGATAATCTCAAACCTCATTAAAAAAGGCCACTAACAATAACAAAAGAGCCACTAGCAATAATGTTAGTGAGCCAACTAAGTTGTTGATGACTGTTGATGTCGTCAATAGCAGTACGGCGTTTATTTCTTAATTTTAGTGTTGTCAGTACCAGTTTGTTTCCAAGTTTGAAAAATCATATCATGATCATCCCTAGGCCCCGCCTCAGTATATTTTTCTTCAATTAACTCAAAACCCATTCCAGAAATATCTGGAAAATAGGTATCGGCTTTTGCAACCCTTGTATCAATTATGGTTCGATGAATTATTTCGACTTTGTCGAGGAATAATTTGTAGATTTCCCCACCACCGATAATGAATGCATTTTCTAGTTTGAGAATTTGTTCGACATTCATCACCTCGACCCCTTCGAGTTCCCCTCTCGATAGGACGATATGGCGCCGGTTTGGCAAAACTCCGGGCAGTGAATCCCACGTTTTTCGCCCCATGACAATTATTCCACCCGAGGTAATGTGTTTGAAATGCTGAAGATCGGTCGATTGGCGCCATGGCATATCGCCATCCGCACCGATTGCGCCATTGCGGTCACAAGCTACGATCATCCTTAACATCGAATCAACTCAAATTGCAATAGGGGCTGAAATATGGGGGTGATGTTCGTAACCAACGACCTCTATATCCTCGAATGCAAAGCCATCTATCTCGGTAATATCCGGGTTTAACTTTAGAGTAGGCAACTTTTCTATAGGGCTTCTGCTAAGTTGAAGTTCGGTTTGCTCAAGATGATTAGAATATAGGTGAGCATCACCGATTGTATGAACGAAAGTCCCTGGTTTGAGGCCACAAACCTGTGCCATCATTTGGGTCAATAATGCATACGATGCAATATTGAATGGCACCCCCAAGAACACATCAGCACTTCGTTGGTAAAGTTGACAATTCAGCTTGCCATTGGCAACATGGAATTGAAAGAACGCGTGGCACGGCATTAAGGCCATCTGATCCAATTCGCCGACATTCCATGCGCTGACGATAATTCGACGAGAATTAGGATTATTCTTAATCATGTCAACCGCTTGGCTCAATTGGTCGATTATTCGGCCATCGGCGGTTTCCCAACGGCGCCATTGTTTGCCATAAACCGGGCCAAGGTCGCCGTTTTCATCGGCCCAATCATTCCAGATACGCACGCCATTATCCTGTAAATATTTAATATTGGTATCACCGTTTATGAACCATAACAATTCGTGAATTATTGATCGCAGATGGAGTTTTTTGGTCGTGACCATTGGGAATCCTTCGGATAGGTCGAATCTCATTTGATGACCAAAAACCGAAATAGTCCCGGTTCCAGTTCGATCTCCCTTGGATTCCCCTTGGTCCAAGATGCGCCTCATCAGGTCTAGATATTGCCTCATCGAGCAACTGACCCGGGAGGAGGGCCTTTGAGCATTGTCACGGTGCCCCTTGTTCTTTTATCTGTGCCATCAGATGTTCGGTGAAGGAACGGAATAGTTTGAATAATTCAGCATTAACCTCGTAGTCTTCTTTGTCAGCAAGTGCTTGTAAGGCTGTTAACTCGATATTTCCTTCCAGCCATGCCATCCAATTGAACGGTGGACCGTAGGTGATGCTAACCTTACGCCAAAACCGTGGTAATTTGTGAAGCGATGGTGTCATGTATTTTCTCGTGCCTTGAAGTGCTATCGGTACTACCGGCACATCTGGGTATGCTGCAGCCAATCTTGCAACACCAGACTTTCCTGGAAGTAAAAACGGTGGGTGTGATCGCTTCGAACGGGTGCCTTCAGGGAAGATTCCTAATGCTCGATTGGCATGAAGTGCAACCGCGGCACTCGAAAGAGCCGCATTTCCACCCAATTCTCTATTGGTTTCAATTTGCCCAGTCGCATGCATACAAGCTGCTAAGAATCGGTTGCGGAAGTGTCCGTCCTTGGCTAGATAATGGGTTTTTCTACGGCTTGAAACGATGACTATCAAAGGGTCTACGTGCGACAAATGGTTAGCAGCCATAATTGTTGGACCGGATCTCGGCACGTTTTCAAGACCGATGATTTTTTGTCTAAATGCCATTCTCAAAAATAGTGCCGCAGTCCAGCGAAGCATCGCATAGGATTTATCGCCGCTGATTCTTGCTCTGCTCGGCACAATGGCCCAATGCTGCTCGAGCGCCATCCAAGCTGCACGATAAGCCCCCATCATTCCCTAGGGAGGATGACTCTACCTTTGATGATTTTCTAGGATAATAGAGTCCCAAGGCTGAAAGGCGAGTTCTTTGAGGGACACGACATGCGCCTCATGGTACTAGCGATGCTCCTGAGTGCAAGTCTCGCTCCGATGGCGATGGCTGAAGTAAAATGGGTCGAGGATGGTTGGCTCAAGACGATTGGGCCCGAACATCTCGTCGATGGTGATGAATTCGGTTGTTACGGGATGCCTAACCTCGAATGGCAGATCGATCCTGGAGCGGTCGCACTCGAATGTAGAGAATATATCGAGGCACGAACCGATGCATCAAAGTGGGATGCTAAACCGATTTCCACCTATACTCCAAATGGTTTAACCGCGGCTCAGCACACAGTTATCGGCGACCAAGGATTCTTGATTCATGGTGATCAAACCGGTCAAAGCGCTAGTGCGTGGCATGATTCAGAGAATGAGCCCGAGCGAGGATGGGATTGGTACGACCTTGGTCGTAGAGGTGGTTCGCTCGAACAAGGCATTGCCGATATCGACCAAATCGAGTCAGAACTCGACCAAGGCGGCTTGGTCAATTTTCATTGGGTCGGCAAATTATACGATGCAACGGTTAGACACGACCGTGACGTAGTCGCAATGTTGGAACAACGTGATGATATTTGGTTCACAACCTGGGGCGAGGCATACTCATATTGGCAAGTTGAAAAATGTCATCAATTCAACCATTCAAAATCCGATTTAACCATCAAGTTTGAACATCAGAGAACCGATGCATGTGATGCTTTGGAGCCCAATGCTTGGAAAGTTCCGGTCACTTGGATTTTCGAATTGAAAGATAGCTCGGTAATTTCGGTGAATCTCCCTGAGATGAGCATCGAAGATTCCAACCTAAAACAAGGTTGGAGACAAGAAGGTGATTTGCTATATATCAGCATACTTGAGGGTAATGAGGTCAATATTAATCTAAGTGATGATAGCGATTATGATATTGTGGGGAGAACTCAATTTTTCAATAATAAATCTACTGCAGTAACCATTGCAGGCCACTCGACAACCGACCTATTTACCTGGTCGAAAAGATTCGATGAGAGCCCGGAATTGAAATTCACTTGGTTGATCTCCCCAAGAAGTTTGGACCAAGCCAATGATTGGTTACCTTATCTGGGTGCAATCGTCTTAGCAGGAAGTGTGTCGGCAATTTTCCTAATCCTCAAAAAGGAGTCTAAAGCCCAGTCGAGAGCCGAAGCCTTGATGCGAGAAAGCAGCGGCGGTGAGGATGATGAATGACGAGGTACGCATCGATCCGTGGGGCTCTTCACAGTCGACAGACTATTCTCGAATCATCGATCAATTCGGTTTACAATCGATGGACGGCCTAGAGGTTCCCAACCCGAGCAAACTCCATCGTAGAGGAATTATCTTCGCTCACCGAGAGCTAGATATGATCCTTGAAGCCAAGAGAACAGGCAACCCATTCGGTGTACTGACCGGTTTGATGCCATCGGGAATGATGCATTTAGGACACTCGATGGTCATCGACCAAGTTCGCTGGTTCCAACAACAAGGTGGCGATGTGACCATTGCAGTTGCAGATTTAGAATCGACTGCAACCAGAGGGATTTCATTGGCAGAGGGGCGTAAAATTGCTGCAGAACAATATGTAGTAAATTATGCAGCACTCGGCTTGGACCCTGATCTTACTACTGTATATTTTCAATCGCAACGAAGTGTAGTCCAACGTTTAGGATTCCAATTAGGCAAGCGTACAAACCTCTCAGAATTCGAGTCTATTTATGGATTCGATGGTTCGACCACACTCGCTCACGTCCAAGCACCCTTGGTCCAAGCTGGCGATATCTTACATCCTCAACTGGATGAATATGGTGGCTTGAGACCAATCGTCGTGCCGGTAGGTGTTGACCAGGACCCTCATCTTAGACTTACTCGAGGCTTGGCAGCCAAAACCAATTGGTTCAATGTCAAGCCGGCAAAAATGGGACTTCAAGTTGGAGTATCGGTTCAAGATGAAAACGCTCATGCCTTAGGCGTCGAAGCCAATGGCCGAGTAAACAAAGAAAAGCAAAAACAAATTTTTGACCAAATAGTATCGGCAATCTCGGGCATAGGTTTTTCAGATATAATCTCGAATCCAAAACACGGCACCGTCAATATTCCAAGTGCAACCGGGCGTGACAAAGGTGCGGTCCAAATGGCACTACTGCGGCTAGAGAGAAAGTTGGGTGGGATGGGTTTGCTTGCGCCATCTAGCACTTACCACCGCTTTGCAATCGGCATGACTGGAGACAAGATGTCATCCTCTAAGCCAAAAACCACATTATTCCTTTGCGACGATATCAGCACGGTCGAAAAGAAGATCAAAAAATCATTCTCCGGCGGCCAATCTACCGTTGAAGAACATCGACGATTGGGAGGTAATCCCGACATAGATGTCGCGTTCCAATATATGATGTATTTTTTTGAGGAAGACGATGCCTATTTGGCCGAACTAAACCAAGGCTATAGAGCGGGCAACATTCTTGCAGGTGAGATGAAACAACTCTGCATAGATCGTGCCAGCGAATGGATGCAAAACTTAAAAGAAAAGCGCGATGAAACCGCTCATCTTGTTGAGGAATTCTTTGAATGACTTGGTCGCCCCTCAAATATACAGTCAAAATCGGACTTTGTCCGATGAGTAGAACAGCAATTCGGTTCATAGAATTGGAATATCTAAACCTGCATCGCTCGGATCGGGCAAATTTTCACCTGCTGAATTATCAGATTGTATGCTGTTATTTCTGCTGATTGATGTCGGGGTCGAACCGGATTGCTGTTCTCCGCTTTTCAACATCAATGCAAATAGCAAAATCGCAAAAATGACACCGAGAAGAACAGACATCGGCAAGATCCAACCCTCGCCCGATAAAGTGGAAATTCCAGCAGCGGCCCCAAGCAATATTACCGCTCCGGCCAACAAAACCCCCTTCGAATCCATGGTTAACGACCCCTGTTTGACCAAGGCATTGATGAACCTATGGCTGTGTCGCTTGGCTAATGTTCACCGGCGGCGCTTCACCCTCTGCTCCTGCACCACCCGCTTGCCCAGCATGGCTGATGACCGCAGTTGCCTCTTGGGGCGAGAATGCTGAAGACGCTTATGACCAAGGTTTGGTCGAATTAGGCTTGGGCGATTCTCGACTTATCGAAGTTCAGGGTGCATTCTTACCGCTTGGCTTTGAAGCAACACCACCTCAACCACTTCCAATGGGCTCTCTAGTCGAGTGCCATCTTGCAACAGCATATGCTTACGATGGAGCAACCGCCTGCGCCGGAGTCGCTTGGGCAGCTTGCCAAACACCAGAAGGCGAAGAGTGCGCTGTTGTCGCCAAAATCATCACCGATCTCGATTACGAAGAGACCGAATCAATGCTCAAAAGAAACCTTCAGCGCCGACTTGCCAGCCGCGACCTCGAAGTTATCTCATTCGATGTTGCTGTCGACGAAGTTACTGCGGCAAAAGAACATCATGGAGTTGCAATGGCTGCCCTGATTTTGCCAGAATCTCTGAAGTTATCAGGCGGACAATCAACCGGCCGTGTCCGAACCGGTGGCTTGACAAGAACCGCAACCGATGCGATAGAATCAGCGTCTAGAAGGGTGGACACAAAGGCACCAGCCGCTCCTGCAATGAGGCCGGGCGCACCTCGTCCAAAGACAAAGGGCGATGGTACTGACTTCAGTCTGTAATCACATGTACACAGTTGTGAGATGCCCGGCTTGCTCCCGCTGTTGGGGAATTCAAGGCAGAACAAAGATGTGCCCGCACTGTGGCACAAATGTCTCAGATGATCTTTCGATTGTTTCAACGGTTGAAGATGCTTCACAATTACAAAAAGAAGTTGCTCTAGCCAACCTTCCTGATGAAATTCGTGACCAGGTTGAGAACAGAATGACCAAAGCTGTACAGTTTGGCCAAGAGCCCGATGCTAGAGAATTATATTCTGCGCTAAAAATTGCCGAAAACGAAGGAATAATTCACCTCGACAGGCTCGCAGGGGTCCTGCGAGCCAAAGGGATTTCAATAGATCCCGAAGATGTGGTCCAGCGGGCTATTAGTGAAGGTTTACTGTTGGATAATGACGATGGTTCCTTCTTGGTCCTAGGGTGACATTCAAGAAGGGAGAGCCCGGCGCAGGGATTGGAAGGGTTTGTGGGTTAGCTTGGCCTATACTCGGGCGTTTGGGACGCTTGGACTCCAGTTCAAATCTGGACAGACCCATTTCTAACTTACTTCATTCGTCAGAGATGGCTCTGTCTGGCATCGAGTTTGACTTTGTCAAACTCTCAACCTGGACAGCCCCAACCCATGTGGCAAATTGTGAGTCAGAGATTTACCTAAGGTGCTCCGAGCGGGTCATTATTGCCATTGGATTCGGTCCCCTCGGGATTGTAGTTGCTTTGGACGTAGCAATCTGGATCATCTTGGTCGGCTTGACCTCCTTTGTCATTATCGATACCATCGGCACAATTGCCCTCAAGGCCAGAGTCCGAACCACCAAGAAGTCCACCGACTCCAT
>PSPR01000031.1 GCA_004195515.1 Methanobacteriota archaeon
TGTTGAGAATGATGTCACTCCTGAAGTAACTGAAATATTTCCTTCGGCAATGTCATTACTATTTGGATAATTATAAAATTGGGCTTTGGTTGAACAGCTTACACCAGAGGCATTTTCAAGACAGATTGTCCATTCGAACGAATAGCTTTGGGTAGTGACTAGATTACTAGCAGAAATCACTGCAGTAATCGATTCTCCCCATTCTACATGAGTTCTATTTAGTACCACCGTAATAGACTCTGCTGATCTACCAGATGTGTCTGATGTTTCCAATTCTTCTAAATTTGGCAGGTTCGCAAAGGAACCAAAGGAAGAGAATATCATAATTATCATAAAAAATATGGCTGAGATGATTTTTTGATTAGGGCTTTTCAGAACTAAACTCATGTTACTTGTTGTTATATTGCTAGTATATGACTCTTGCACCTACCAAAAAAAAATTAATGATTATATTTAGCCAATGTCATGGGAATGAAGAACTTGATTAATGATGCCGGCAATATATTTATAGCATTCAAGTCTTAATTGAGTCCATGAGAGGGGCACTCTTCGCACTTACCCTCCTTTTGTTTTCGATTTTGCCAACAACAGTTTTGGCTCAAATTGAACCCAAACCAGAGGTTTCTGTTTCTTGTGATAATACTTACGAAATAGCACTTGATCCAAGTAGAGGTTGGGGAGAAGTTCCCATCGTTTGCAATATTCAAAATGATAACCCATATGGTGTCGAGGTGGAATTTAATTTAATATGGGACTATATTGGTAGTGATGTTGATAATATAAATTTGAGCCCAAATAGTAATGAAGATGTCTACTTTGAGTTAAGAGCAGAGGAAACTGCTCCACCAGGCATGTTTGAAATGAAACTTGAGGCTACGGTTGTCGAATACCTAGAAGTTAGGGAGTGTAGTGATTGCCCCATCAATGATGACACTCTTCAAATCAAAATTTTAGCATGGACTGAATTTGGGATCGAACTGATTTCGGAATCACCCGCAGGCAGCTATGATTTTTATAGCCATAATAATCTCAATCAATGTGAAATCGATTTGGACTTTTCATTCGAGGTTGAAATAAACGTTGCTGGGAATGAATTATACAACCCAACTGTAGGTTATTCAATGATTATTTTTGACGATTCTTACGATGAATTAAATATTGATATTGAGATTAACAAGCCAGAACAAAAGCAACTAAACATCGAAATTGGTGAGTCGGAAAATATTGATGGTAGTTTCAATATTGAATCTATTGGAGAGTATAACCAAGATGTCTTTGTTTTATTCTTAATCGTTGCGGGTGAAGTAGATGATGTCGCGAGAAGTACCGCCGGTGAAAGTTTCCAATATAATCAAGAAATAGCGTGGTTAGTAGGTGGATGTACGTTTTATTATCAATCAGATAATGGTAATATTACTTATGAGCCGATTATCATCAAAACAAGTAGTGATGATTCGTACATCTACACAATTGCTGGAGCAGCAGGGGCATCGACCATTTTATTGTTGATCATATTGGCTGCTGTACTTCTAAGACGCAGGAAATAAGAACATATATCGTTGAGATTGATATATTATCGAAGGTCAGCCAGCCTTATGGAGGAGCAAACCAAATTTGAACCTCTGCCAGCAGAGAAGGTCGAATTTGTTGCTGACCAACCTGACCTTCCGGTAAAACGTGGATGGATTGGCATCGCCATCATTCGCCTTCTCAGCCTAGCGATTGTCGGTGGTGCTCTTTACTATTCCTTCGAAGGTTTAGGTGCGGTTTTCATTCTATTTATTTTGATAGTTCCTGTCGAGAAATTATTCCCACGTCACAAAGGTCAAAGAGTGAGACGACCACTGTATAAACTAGATATCAGTTATGCATTGGCCTCACCATTTTTGAATGGAGCGGGATTGATTGCAGCAGTATTTGTTGGAGTATTTACCTTTGCTTGGATTCCAGGTTTGATGATTCGGCCATTGGTTGCGATGATTCCCTCCATTGCAATGCCGGTCATCGGATTTTTATTATTCGATATGATCGGTTATTGGACCCACCGATTTTACCATGAGATACCATTTTGTTGGAAGTTCCACGCCATTCACCACTCGACAGAACATTTGGATTGGGCTAGTGGTTTTAGAGCACATCCATTCGATGGCACACTTGTAGCTCCAGCGTTCTTCTTTTTGATCGCAGCAGGTTTTTCGACCGAATTAACCGGTCTTTTTGCAATCATTCAAATCGTTCTTGGATTATTCTTACATGCCAATGTGAGGTTCCGCTTGAGTTGGCTTCATCCATTTGTTGGCACACCGGAAATGCACCACTGGCATCACTCGAGTGAAACCGATGCAATCTGGACCAATTATGGTGCAATTATTCCGCATTGGGACATGATTTTTGGTACCTATTACATGCCTAAAGATAAACGACCAACAAAATATGGAGTCGATGAATATATCGAGCCAAATATGATCGACCAATTGCGCTATCCACTAGTAGGGATGGGAAATCCACTATTCATTCTCAGGCACCCATTCAAGGCGATTGGAGTGGGCTTCAGATTTTACCGTGATATCTTGAAACAGATGAAATGGGTCATTTTAAGACCCCGTGGCATGAAGCCACCAAATTGAAGTTCGGTAACTTCACCATTTAACTGGTACAGATGCATATCAGTTATCCAGTAATGTCGACCGAATATTCGATGAATTCACTTATGCAACAGAAATACAAGCCTTGACCGGAGGAGGAATGCGACCTATACTGCATTAGCGATTATGGTCGGTTGCATTTTGCTTGCAGGCGTGGTGTTTTCGCTCAAGCGCAAAGCTGAGTGAGAATTGATTCAATTGTTTCTGGGCTTGCCTCTTTGGAAAAATTCGAGGTCAAACTACGCCCGATCACATTACACCCGAGATATCCGAATTGTTGCCTCATCGCCATGATGACATGATCGCCGCCGCCACCGGAATGGGTTGCTAAACCGACTTTACGTCCATTGAAGAGTGCCCTGAAATCATCGCCTTGCTTTGAGAGCCAAGCCACGGTATTATTGAGAGCAGATGGTAATGAGCCATTATATTCTGGAGCGATGGAGACCCAACCATCCCCTTTGTCCATTCTCGACATTATGTCTTTGACGCCTTCTGGTTCGAATCCACTCTTTACCAATTTGTTGGTGTAGACTGGCCATTCGAGCCCCATCAGATCAACAATGTCTGTGGTATGGCCCATTGCCGTTGCTTGGTCAGCGAATTTGTTGGCCAAAAGCATGTTCATTCCGTCGGATGCTGTCAATAGGGTCACGTGAGCCATGCATTGCCCAAACGGTTCTCATTCACAAAGGTGTGCCTAAATCAACGGAGTGTAGGAAAATTCACTACCCGCTTTAATTATAACACAATGAATCTGTTTTCAGAGAAGAAGGAATTATCGATTTCAGCAAATATGCAGTCGATGATTCATTAGAATTACAAATCGATTATTACCTTTGATCAAATTCTTTTGAAAAGAGTAGAAACATAAGGTCTTTCACCGCCAAATGGATTGAGATGTATGTGGTTGACGTGATTGACTAATTCCCACTGAGGACCTAATAAATCTGCCAAAATCTTTTCATCGTATCTGAAAAGATCCAAATTGCAGCAGCGTTTTTCTCCGCTTAGTGAAAAGGTTTCTATTATCGCATGACCACCTGGTGGGATTGCAGCATTCAAATTTGCAACATATGCTGTTCTTTGCTCCGCTTCTAGTAAAAAGTGCAGTACTGCTCTATCATGCCAAATATCAAAATGTCCAATGTCAAGTTCACTACAAAGGTCACCGTGATGGTATTTCAAACGATCACCATATCGAATTTTCAATTGCTGAAGTGCTTGTTTTGAAATATCGAGTACGCTAACATCGTTATCTCCTTTGAGCAATTCATCAAAAACTGTGCTTACTCCCGCACCGACATCAATGATGCTCAACTGAAATCTCCCAATCTCTTTGATTAAATTCAAGGTGACTGAATGTTCGGATTGGTACCAACCCAACATCGAATTATCGCTGCCGTGGTAAGCATCATCCCAATGTGCTTGATAATCATTCATGTTAATTCCTCATTGAAATGTAATATCCAATTCCATTTGCTCAGAAACCGAAACACAAATCGGACAATCACAGCCTTCTTGAATCAACCATGCACGGTCTTCCATCCCTATTCGTGATGGCATAGTGATCACGATTACTAATTTTCCAATCCTGCGGGGTGAAGCTGCCATGATTTTTTCTATTCGCCCGGTCATTCCTGCGACTGAAATCGATTTTGAATCGGCACGGATGGCTATTATTGTCATGATGCAAGTGAGCATTGAAGCTGCTAACAGGTCTGTCGGCGAGAAGGATTCACCTTTGCCGTGATTATCGACCGGAGCGTCGGTGACCAAGTTTGCCCCAGATGGGCCATGGGTTGCGGTGCAGCGCAGGTTGCCGTCATAAGTTGCTGTAATTTCTACCATTTCTACTCACTTCCGAAATTGATTTGATGACCCATTCTATCGGCCTTTGTTTGTAAATAGTCCTTATTGTCTGGGCTCACACCGACCAATAAGGGCATCCTTTGTGCGACTTTTATGCCATGATATTCAAGTTGGCTAACCTTGTCTGGATTATTAGAAAGCAAACAAACCTCTGCTACTCCGAGTGCGTTTAACATGGTGCTTGCAATTCTATAATCCCGCGCATCTCCCGGCAATCCAAGCATCAAATTTGCGTCCAAAGTATCGGCGCCTTGGTCTTGGAGATGATAGGCTTGAATTTTTGCATGAAGGCCGATTCCACGGCCTTCCTGCCTAAGATAAAGAACCACGCCCCAGCCTTTTTTTGCGATCTGTTTCAAAGCTGCATCCAATTGCGGACCGCAATCACAGCGTAGACTTCCAAATGCATCCCCGGTCAAACATTCCGAATGCACTCTGACCATTACTGGGTCCGGTCCCTTCATGTCGCCGATGGTTAGGGCGACATGGTCGAAACCGGACGAGGCTTCGTGGAAAACACGAATATTGAATTCGCCATGAGAAGTCGGCAAGCGTGCGGTGCTCGGAACCTCATCTATGCTCATCATCTCACCTCGATAATGAAGCGGAACTCGCCCGCCCGCTTTAGGACATCGACCAATCGATGTCCGAGCCGAACTAGTAAAATCGGCATATCGTGAAGGGTTTCAGGGTCATCAGCAAGTACTTCTAACACTTGACCCGAAGCCATCTCGGTCAAAGTTTTGCGAGCCTGGCTAACCGGGACCGGGCAATAATGTCCGAGAACATCGAGGCGATGGGTTGGCTCCACATCCATTCCTAATGCATATTCGATTTCAACCTACTTATCAAGTGAGACTTCATGAATGATGCGGGTGAGTCATGGATATGGCCGGAGGGGGTGTTGCTGTCAAAGATGACCTCACTTGGGCCGAAGTATTCGATTTGGGTCAAAAATATCTTAAAATCCCAGTAGCATTATTATTGGTCGAGGCATTTTATTGGTTTTTGACTCAGCCGGTGAATACATTAGCTCCAATTCAGATTAGTGAGGCTTGGCTTTGGCATAATTTATCTGAGATTATTTGGGGTAGTGGAACTAGTGAACTGCTTTATCATAATGGTTTTTTGACAAAATTAGAATTCACCGATGCCGTATTTCCAGGTCAATTTAGTGTTCTTTCATTATATGTGAGCGATGAATGCGCTGGAATTCATGAAATGATCTTCATTTCAACTTTAATTCTCTTGACCGATGGTGTTCCACAAAGACTGAGAATAAAAAGTGCACTCGTGATGTGTGGGATAGTTTATGTCCTAAATATTGTAAGGCTTTTAACCCTATATCCACTTGCCATCAACGCTTGTACTGGCAATCCTAACGACCCGTCGTGTTTGACAGATATGTGGACATTTCACACCGCGGTTTATCAATGGGCATTTTTGGTTGTATTACTTCTAATGTGGCTTGGGTGGTTTAAGTGGGTAAATGCTGGCAAAGCGATTCAACGCGCTGCTGAAGCCGAAAAACAATCGTGGAGTTTTGCCATCAGAAAGGAATGGTCAAGAATACATTTAGCCTTAATTTTTATCTCGGCAATATTGATTGCGGGCGCGGCAGCAAATATCATGCTCGATCCGGTTGCTATCGATGCAAAAGCCGATGTTGATGCATGTGATTATTATCAATTGATAACCGCCGATTGCGGAAATAGCCAACAAGCTTGGGATAATGCGATCAGTGAATCTTGGTCGCTCGCTTCGATTGGCTTGGTGACGATAGCTGCCACAACTATGACGATTAAACATCCACCAAAATCAGAAGAAGAATAACAAACCTCAAAAGGTTGATTTTCTTTTACATTCAATTATTGATAATTGAAGCCGATAAATCTTTGCTGTTAAGAGCCCGAACCGCCAAAGATGCGTGGCGGTTATGGACCTCGACAACGCTATGGTCAACATTGATGATAATATCGCCGATTGCGATTTCTGGACACTTGAGTGAAGCCAATAAAAGATCGCTGAGTCCAAGTTTAGAGAAAGATGTGGTCTCAACCTTGATTGGAACCATGCCGAATACATCTGCTGCTTCCCCATTATCCTCTTGCAATTTTACTGGATCTCTGTCGATTCCTTCTGGGAGGTCCGGTGCTTCTGATTCGATGATTTCCAAGGAGTGGGTTGCGATGATTTTGTTGAGTTGTGGAATATCATCTCTTCCGACAAGGGTCCAAGCCTCTCCTTTACGTCCGATTCGACCGGTTCGGCCAATTCGGTGAACGTAGTTATCGACATCGTCTGGAACGTCGTAATTCACAACTAAAGTAATTCCATCAACGTCGATTCCACGAGCTGCAACATCGGTAGCGATGACGATTTTTGAGTCGCCGTTACGGAATTTTCCAATGATCTTTTCACGTTGATTCTGGTTTAGGTCACCGTGCAATCCTTCGACGTTAAATCGATGTTTGTTGAGCCGTTGTACCAAAAGGTCAACCATTCTTTTTGTATTTGCAAAGACCAGTGTTTGGTCTTCATCGTTCATTCGGCAAAGCAATCTACCGATAACCCACAACTTGTTTGCTCTGCCGATTCGGACACTATATTGGTCGATCGGTGGAATGTCAAGTTTTTCGGTATTGGTCAGAACAAATTCAGGGTCGTTCATGAACTCGTTTGCTGCATCGATGATTTCTTGAGGGAAAGTTGCAGAAAACAAAAGGGTTTGTTTGCGAGCGGTCATCTTTTCGATAACCCACATGATATCTGGGAAGAATCCCATATCGAGCATTCTATCGGCTTCGTCCAATACGAATATGCTCGGAGAAGAAAGGTCGATATGACCTCTTTCGCACATGTCCATAACCCTTCCAGGTGTGCCTACGATGATGTCAACGCCTTTTGCGAGGTTTCTCGCTTGCTTTTCTAAATCTGTGCCACCGTAAACGGTGAGGATGGTTAATCCATTATCACCTTGGATTGTATTCATCTCTTCTGCGACTTGGTTTGCTAATTCACGAGTTGGGGTGAGCAAGAGCGCCTGAAGTTTGCCAATTGGTTGACAAGCATTCATTGTAGGTAAGCCGAATGCAGCGGTTTTTCCAGATCCAGTCCGTGCTTGACCGATTACATCTCTTCCATCGATAGCGAGAGGGATCGTATCTTTCTGAACTTGGGTTGAGAATTCCCAACCCATGTTGACTAAGCCTTGCTGTAGCCCAGGTTTTAAGTCCCAAGCGCTAAATGGTGTTGTGGTGAACATTTGTCATCCCTCTTGTGCTGGCCCTTCCCATTTACAGGTCACCGGGCCGGCGGGGTGACCCCCAAAGTAAATACTCAGAAATTCTCGCTTTCACGAGCTTCTGCCTTGAGAATACCCATCCAGTATTTGAATGCGTTTTCTCGGTTCATAGGTCGCTGCATTTGGCGAACATGTTCGAGAATGTATTGGCGGAATTTAAGTGACTTGACACGGTTTACACCTTTTGGTGTTACCCCGTCCCAGAGATTATTGAACTGCTCTTCTTTGTCGTTGAAAGTTCCCTCTGACATGAGTATAGCTCCTTAAGCGTCTCGGGCCACCGATGGCCCCTTCTTAACCATGCCGAATGTCTTCGCCCTTTGCACCCGGAGGTGGAAGGTCTTCGAGACCAACGGTTTGACCTTGGGACTCAGCCACTTCACGGTCTATCTGTGGCACGGATGGTGCTGGAGCCAAGTAGGTGTTCTTCTGGGCTTCAGTGCCTTCCATTTGAGCATCGAAGGCTAACTGTTTCAACTCTGCCAGCACCCTTGGATCCTTTTCGTCTCGCATCAATGCATCACAGTGATTTCTGAGAATCTCATCACCCATCAAGCGAGGTAGAATTCTCACGCAAGCCAATCTGACGTTCGGGTTATGATGAGAACAACCATTGATTACCAACTCTCTTGCACGACCGTGGTCGGTATCGAGAGCCTCGATACATTTGATAGCCGATAGCATAACGGTCGAATCGGGGTCCAAAATTGCTTTTTCTGCTAATATTGTAGCAATTCTTGGCTCTTTATTTGCCAAGGTAACCAAACAGGTAGATGCTTTTCTACGGGTTTCGACATCTTCGTCCTCCAAAGCCCAGCCAACCAAATCCCATGCAGCAGCGCCGCCACGGTGGAGAACGCCCCTCAGCATCCCCGCTGCGGCGCGACGTAGTGGTAAATTATCCTCTTGAAGTAATTCATCGATGTGGTCACAAGCAACTTCTGGCCAAGATTGACAAAGGCCTTTGAGACCTTTTAGAGCCGCATCACGGCGATGACTATTTTCGTGCCGGATCTCAAAGGCTAGAGTCCCCTCTGTCGCCGATGGGAATACCGGTGCGACATTAGTAAGGCACTTACTAGCAGCTTTGCGGACACTCAGAACCTTATCATCGAGCAATACCGATAGATGATCGAATAATTCATCTGGACAACTTTCAGCCATCGAAGGTAATGCTGTCAATGCTGCAATTCTGACTTCGACCTTATCGGAAATCAAGGAATCCACTAAAATTGAATGACCTTGATGAGCGAGTGCGCCGGAAAGGTTAGAGAGTGCCCTAATTCCGTCCAACCGACCTAAAGTATGGTCTTGTTCCATGAAGGCAACTCGATAGGATTCGATTTCCCCAGTAGCAAGGGGAATGACTACCTGCGGCGGTAAAGCTTGATACGGACCGGTTTCGACCTTGACTTTTTTACGCGAAGAATCACCTCTTCCTGCAAATATTGGCCTACCCGTTCGAGGGTCGCGCGCTACGAAGTCTCTTGACATTGCGCCCCCTCGCAAAGGGTGCATCTTCATGAACCCTCCTCTTTTGACAATATACATTTTAGGGCAATAATCAAACCCAATAGACTCTCGCAAAGTAAGCATGCAGCAGGGCAAAATGGCATTTGCAATTCTTTTTCTGCTCTTATTTCAATCTATTTTGCCGCTTGAACAACTCGAAACAAAGACCGAGCCAAGTTCAGTCATCCATTCCGATTCCGAATTCAACAAGAGTGGATATACCAGTAGCGACATCCATTTCTCTTCGGATGGCGAAGCCCATCTAACCCGTCCAGAAATTACCTGGACCACGCCGACTCAATCGATGATTAGCATCCGAACCGGCACTTGTTCGGTTGCCATCCCCTCAATTGATGAAATTTGGGTCATGGGTGGAAGATCCGACCCAAACCCGACCCAAAGCAATGATGAAGTGCCAACAGATTTGGTCGAAAGGATGGATATGACAAACAAATCATGGACCCCGGCTGAAACAGCGATGCCAAGTGCCCAACAATATTGTGAAGCCGAATTAATCGGTGATAAATTCTATGTGATTGGGGATTGGTATAGGAATTCAAATCCTACCAAATATCCAGATGGAAAAGTTCAGATCTATAATGTTTCGACCAATATCTGGACTAATGGTTCTAGTATGCCTTCCAATAATGAACGTGGTTTAGGCGGAATGGCTGAAGCAGGTGGAATGTTGTATTATGCTGGTGGGGTTAGAAATCCTAGCGGGACAGATGCAACCAATAAAACTTGGAGATACGATCCTGGAAATGATCAATGGAGTCAAATGGCATCGATGCATCACGCAAGGGCTTCATTCCCATTGGTGAACTTCCATGGACAATTATTTGCAATCGGTGGATTCCAAGGTACTTCCACCTGGAATCGACCGTCTATGGACTATGTAGAGCGCTACGACCCCGGCACCAATACTTGGACCAATCTGAGTGCATTACCGGTGACGATGTTTGGTTGGGGTGCTACAGTTTACAATGATGAAATCGTTCTGGTTGGTGGCTATAACGGCGGTACAAAAAAATCGGTATACCAATGGAATCCAATAGAAGATACTTGGTCAAAAGGAAAAGATATCGGTTCAATCGGTCATTTTGATGCATCGGTAGAAGCACTCAATGGCAGTATAATTTGGGCTACTGGAGATACTTCAACCTACCCATATCTGGCTTGGAATCAAATGTTCTCGGCCGATTCAGAATTTCAAAATGTCACGGATCATGCCGAAGGATGGATTACTTCACCGGTAATTTCACTTCCACCAGGTGCTAATGGCAAAGCAACCCCAATCACAATTGAATTGAATGGGACCAATCGGCCGGGTGGAGTTTTATCTTTCCAATATCGAGCTCACGATGAAACCAGCCAGATAACAAATCTCGAATGGCAAGGTGATGATGGCACCATCAATTCAACCTTCGATGTTGGAACTCATGAACTAAATATCACAACTACGGCAAGTAATATTCAATATCGAATTAAAATAAATGTTACAAATTTAGCCGACTGGGATGAGCCGAATTTGGATTTTATTGAAATCGAAGCGGAGCATGCGGTGTTCTTATCCGCCCCTCAAACCATGATCCACCCCCGAGGTGCTAGCTTGAAAATTCAAACCAGTCATCATTTGGTAGGACTAGGTCAAATGTATTTGGAGATGGCGAGTTGCGATTCTACCGGAGTTATCGACGGTCCTTGGTCGAAATTGAGTTGGGATAATTCATTGACAGAATCAGATACTCAAGGAATGTTTTTAGCGAGTTCGGCCTTAATAAATGCGACAAAAAACGGCGAAACAATCATTGATTGGTCCATGGATTTTGGTGATTTGATCGGAATCGATAGAGTATGTACAAGGGTTGGGAGTGTAGGAAGTACAACCACACTCTTTAGCCATTCAACAATCATGGAAGTTGATCGTAATCTGAGTGTTTTAATCACCGGTTTAGGTAACCACGAAATCGGTGCACCCGTTGCTGGGGATATTCCAATAAACATTGGTATCGAGCATATATTTTTGTCATCTGGAGATACGCTATCAAGCGGAGATGTTCAAGCGAGACTAATTTTCAACATCGAGTCATTGGTTGCAGGAACTAATGCCTCTATCGCTTGGGTTAATCAAACCACACCGTGGCAAGATTTGACCATTGGCTCGGCTGATACCATTCAATGGATCCCTCCAATCGATGTTTCTGGTCGATTCAATATTACATTGGAAGCAAGAAGCGACCAACCATTCAACATGAGTGCTGACTCTAATTCCTCTTGGTTAATTCTAGATAATGACAATCCAATATTCTCATATTCAATCCCGGTTAACCAAAGTTATGTCAATAGTAAAAACGACCGGATGATTACAATTTCTATCGCCGATACTTCAGGCTTCGCTGGCCAAAATATCACCACAGAAATATGGGTTCAAGGTATGGACGATGGCTCGGATGGCTCCTTCCCAGATGGAATCGCTCAAGATTCAGAGTATAGAGAAGTCAACCATAGTATGGAAAATATCGACTCTATTTGGTGGTTTAATTTAAGCCAATCCGATTCCGAAAACGCTGACCACGACCTGGTTCATCTTCGAGTGGTCGGTCAAGACCAAGTTGGAAACCAAATAGAGATTGGGCAAATTTGGTGGGAGACAAGAGATGCTCAAAACGCGATGATTGAATCTTTATCAAATAGTGATAGCGTGCAAATGTGGGAGGTTGCTCGGGAGATTTCATGGACTATTGTTATCAGCGATGCCAATGCGATAACAGATCTCATGAGCATAGAACTTGAATTGGGAGCCGATGATGACTTTGGAATTCTTTACGATGTAGCTGATTTCACTTGTTCGGTCAAGGATTTGCGAATCGATAGTGATAAATTACAATGTGGTCATAGTATTGAAAACGACTTGCTGACATTTACTGCAACTATGGTTGCCGGTTGGGAGATCGACCTCTCGATGGTCGAGGTCGGGCAACTCGATATCATTATCGAGGATTTGGACGGCAAGATTAGTTCAACCTATCCAAACATGTGGATGTTTTCCGATGACTTCGAGTTTTCTATCGATATGGTAGAAGATATATCTGGAGCGGTTACTGGCATGATAACCAACGAATCTTTAGTTAGATCCAGTGACGAATTAAGGCTACAAGGAAGCATCGCTCATACTCTCTCTGGCCAAGATTACCAAGGTGATCTAAACGTTAGATGGTGGGGCACACTTCAAGGCCAATCTTGGTCAGGTGGTTCATCGATCACCGTAGTTGATGGGGTGATTGACACCATAATTCCAATGCCTATGACCGGAGGGCAAATGGACATCAATATCGCTATAATGGACCCGATGGAAACCAGGACGCTCGGCCTGTATGAGGCGCCGATTTTCCAAATCGATAACGCAGCGCCAATCATCCTTGATTCTAGTGCTGAAGAATATTCACGCTACCACCTCAACCGAATAGAAATCGGGGTGAACATAGTCGAAGACGATGGTTGGAACGGTGAATTAGAACTAAATTGTCAAGTTATTTCTACCGAGGTTGAGTGGGATGTCATTGCGATTTCGAAGGCCCCAACAGCTGAATTCCAAGGAAAAACCCTCTTTTCCTATACATTTGATTTCTCAAGCCAAGGCGATCCTTCAGAATTATCTCCCGAAGCACGATTGGATTGCTGGGCGACTGGAATTGATGATTCAGGTTGGGAACTATTGGCAACCAATGCCAATACCGCTGCTGAACCATGGCTTTCCTCGCCGCTGAACGATATCGGGCCAAATATCGATCTAGTCGATGTTGAATTGACTGGAATTATCAAACCTGGTTCTTCGGTTACCGTCGAGGTAACAATCAAGAATACCGGAGAGGATTTAGACCAATCATTCAATGTTAGCGTTTACACTATCGAAGGGGAAGTGCGAACACTAGTCGGTTTATTCAGCGAGAATAATTTCAAGGCAAATCAGGGCAAAATAAAGCGGGTTGCAATCGTGATTCCACAAGGTGACTGGTCACTTGAAGTCATTGTTGATGAAGACCAAAACATTTGGGAATTAAACGAAGATGACAACTATTGGTCAGAGGAATATATTCGTGAAGGCGCTAGTAGCCTTACGCTCTATATAGGAGGCTCTGTTGGAATAATCATCTTATTAGGACTGTACGTGATTGTGAAATCTCGAGGTGAAGATGAATTTTCTGCGAATAAGAAAAATATGCCAAACATTGAGGATTTAGCACAAGATATGCGCAATAAATCTGGGCCGCCGCTTGAAAGTGGTACCAAGAAAGGCCCACCCCCGGCAAAGAAACCCGAAAATGTAGCGGTCGATGCACCTACTGCTGATGTAAGTGCTGCAATGGCTGCTCTAAGCCTTGATAGTTTACCGGGAGCACAACCTGTAATCGAAACCGCAAAAACATTCACAGACCTACCTGCTGGCGGCGAATATGAATATTTGACCGAAGCAACGATTTATAGCGGTCCAGAGATTGGAAAATG
>PSPR01000079.1 GCA_004195515.1 Methanobacteriota archaeon
ATCGAGGTCATTATCGATGATGAATAGCCAGCGTAATCTTTTTTCGGAGTCTAATTGCCAAATTGATTTTCGCAATTGGTTAATTTTTTCAATTTGGTTTGCTCTAGCCTCATCGTTTGGCCATTGAGCGCCCACTCTTGCATCGGGTTGATTTTCGATATTTACCGACACAACAAGCATAGAAGAACGAAGCATTCTGCAATCTTCAATATCGTCCAATTTTTTAATTTCTTCAATAACTGTATCCGAAAGCCCAGGACTGTCTTCAACACCTAATCTCCACGCAGGTGCGGCCTCGACTGGAGAGCCTTCCAAGGGGCTTCCACTTCGAGGGTCTGACCCTACGATTTTTGTGGCATCGATGATCATCTTTGAATGAAGGTTTTCGTAGGTTGAAGACGGCTCTAGAGCATCTGCGACCATACCATCAAGGATTGTAATGTCAGAATTCGGGTCAACTCTTTCATTGAGCACATCGAGTAATGCATCGAGGTCGGAGGGGTCTTCATCGGTGGCGACTATTATTTTCAAAAACATCATCTGGCCGGCTCCAAGTAAGCCGATACAGGTTTTTCTAGCCTGGCGAGCATAGCGTTGTTTGCTCTTTACGATAGCGAGATTGTGAAAGCCGGTTTCGAGAGGCAGGTGCAAATCGAGTACATCTCGGTGTTGGAATTTTAAAATCGGCAAAAACTGTTTACCGATCGCCTCACCAAGATATCCGTCTTCCATCGGCGGCTGGCCAACGATAGTAGCTGGCAAAATCGCGTTTTTGCGGGCGGTGATCGCGGTAATATTCATCACCGGATATTGCCCGGTCAGCGAATAAAAACCGAAGTGATCGCCAAACGGTCCTTCTGTTCTTGTTTGAGTGGGGTCGACCCAACCTTCGATGACAATATCTGCTTCAGCCGGTACCATCAGGTCTTGGGTAAGGGCCTTGGTGATCTTCAATCGCTTTCGGCCCAAGAATCCAGCAAACATGTATTCTTCCAAATTATCTGGCAAAGGGGCAATAGCCGAGAATATCAATTCCGGTGGTCCGCCAATGCAAATCGCAACCGGCATTTTTCCATCAGGCCAAGCGGCTGCGTGGTCTGCACCATGCTTGTGAATCTGCCAATGTAATCCGAGTTCGGTTGGGCTGAATATTTGGCTGCGGTACATTCCGAGATTATGTTCTCCAGTCTTGGAATCTTTGGTCACCACCAATGGCAAAGTAATGAAACGACCGCCATCCATTGGCCATGTTTTTGGAATTGGCAATTTGGTGAGGTCGAGGTCCAGTCGTCTCCTTTGACAAGCTCCCCTGCGAACCTTTTTTGGTGGAAGTGACAAAGCATCTTTCAGCAAAGAAAACCCTTTCCAAGGTCGTTTGAGGATCGCTCCAATATCAGGTTTCATCAATTTTACAAGCCGGTCTCCAACTTCGGAATTGGTTTTTACTCCAAGTGCTCTAAGGGTCCTATCATGGGTGCCAAAGAGATTCATCGCCAATGGGATTTCGCTGATTTCGCCGTTTGGCAGCCGCGGATTTTCAAAAATAACCGCTTTTCCTCCGCCCTTTACCAACCGGTCGGCAATCGCTGGGGCGTCGAGTTCGACTCGCACTGGCTCTGTGATGCGCAGTAACTCACCTTTGGACTCCAGATGAGCCAGCCATCGGGAGAGGTTGGTCCAAGCCATGATGCCCCTACGGGGCATGGCTCATCAATACTACCCGTCCTTCCGTGGGCTTCAAAGACGGTCTAGCCTTGGAAGTGCTATGGCGGCGTGCGACCTATTGGTGATCGGCGCCGGGCCCGGTGGTGGAAGTGCTGGGTTGCACGCTGCTCGATTGGGACTCAAAGTGATGATTGTCGAAGCAGACCCCGAGGTCGGCGTACCGGTTCATTGTGGCGAATGCATATCGCATTTGGCGATCGAGAACTTGAATTTGGAGTTGCCAGAACACGTAATCGCATTGCATTGTGAAGGAATCAGAGTGATATTCCCCGATGGCACCAAAAAGTTATTGTCCGAAAAAGGCTATGTGCTCGAAAAGCATTTATTCGAGACTTGGTTATGTGATGAAGCGGTTGGTGCAGGTGCATCTTTACATCTTTCACACCGGGTTACTTCAATGGAAAGAATTTACAATAGCGAAAATCAATTTACCAATTGGATAATCGATGGGAGAGGAATTGAATTTCCAATTGAATGCAAAACAGTAATCGATGCTTCTGGAGTTGCAGGAGCGGCAACAAAACTGCTCGATATGCCGACCGAAGTTGAAGTGATTGCAGGATTCCAATACGAGGCCGGAGTATTCGCCACACGGTTATGTTTGGATGATTCCGAAAAAAGGCGGCAGAGCAAATGTTGGCCTGGTGACGACCGACAAAAAAGGTGCGATAAAATATCTCGACAAATTCATTGAGGATTCTTATCTAAAAGATAATCCTATCGCCAATCCTCCTTGGCGAAAAGAAGGAATCAAGGTTCGACCTTTCGGTGGAACCATTCCTATTTCAGGGCCGCGCGAAATCACCACCGGAGACGGTTTAATTCTCGTTGGGGATGCAGCCGGTTTCACATCTCCTTTATTCGAAGGCGGTTCACATCTAGCTCTTTGGAGCGGCCGTCAAGCGGCACAAATAATGTTTGAAGCGATCGGAGAAAACGATCTATCAGATAAAAAAATGCAGATTTATGCCAAGGCATGGAAAAAGAAATTTCCACCTTATAATAAAATTCTCAAGGGCAAAAATTCACTTTATGAATTGACCGACCAAGAATTATCAAATATGGCTCACTGCTTGCCGAAAGAACTAGGATCAATGTCACCACTCGACAAATTATGGATCGGGACAAAAATCCTGGTTCGCCATCCTCTTCTCTATACAAAAGGCGTGATTAGCGTATTACTTTCCTTCGGTTATAGCCGAGCAAAGCATTTCGGTTGGTGAGGGTTAGTTGGAATCATTCTTAATGCCGTTTGCAGTAATTGTCGCGGCGATAATTACGGTTTTTCCCGACCAATATACTCGAAAATTATCTTGGATAATAACGATACCATTCCTATTATTATCGCTGATGTTTTTGACCGATTACGACATCAATAAGTTGGTCGCATATTATGGTGGTGAACAATTGCCATTGCGATATAGATTCGCCGCCACTTGGGCAGCAAGAGAGGGGCCAATTCTGTTATGGGTCGCTTGGATGGCTCTTTTGGCGACGATTTGGAGTAAACCATTCCAAAATGAATCTAAGGAGTCTACTACGATGAGATTGCGGTTGATGAACGGCTTCTCTCTAACTTTATTGTTGATCTCATGGTCGATGAAACCATTTGAATTGAGCGATGGTAGCCGCGGCGCAGGTCTTAACAATTTGCTTCAAACCGATTTGATGGTAATTCATCCACCCTTGATCTTCTTGGCTTATTCATTTTGTATCACCCTAGCAGTGACTGGTTTGGCGGCATTATTAACCGATACTGAAGGCTTGAAAAATCGGCTGATAACCATCGGAAGGCCAGCATTTTTCTTTGCTACCCTCGGAATCGGCTTAGGAGGGCTATGGGCTTACTTGATTCTTGATTGGGGCGGCTATTGGGCTTGGGATCCAGTCGAGACCGGCTCTATGTTGCCTTGGATTGCAATCATCGTTTTACTCCACCTGCGCACCCGACCCGGTAAGACCGATGATTCGATTTGGGCAGGGGTTGCGATGGCTTGTGGAACACTAGCAATTTTTGCAACGATGATCACCAGAGCAGGTGGGGTTTGGGCGGTCAGCGTTCACACCTTCGTCGTGAGTAATTCGGGCACAGTTCCCAACGATGTTTTCGGACGTTTGATGATTTTGCGCCAGGATATGAGCGGGGTTGAAGTCTTGATTTACCTCATGGCGATAATTCAATTAATGTCGTTCTATCTTGCATCTCGATTCCAAACTTCATTCTCCAAGAAATGGTTGGTGACATTACCCCTAATCGCTTTACTGGGGTTGGTTTCTGGCGGTGACGTATTGGATGGATTCCCCCCTATTCTATTTATTTTAATCGGTTTAGGTCCAATGATTGAAGCCGGAATTAGGAGATTCAAGAATGGCTTTGATTGGAAATGGCTTAGCCTGCCAGCAGTCATGGTTGGACTATATTTCTTCCATGGGATGTTTTTATTCCAGTCGCTTTCGGCTTGATTCTCTCAGACCAACGGATGAAGGCCTGGGGCTGGGCTAGTGCTGGTATCACCTTGTTTTTGGCGGCCTCTTGGTCGGGAATGTTTGAGATGTGGGTCAGTGCAATCGGCATGGCTGCATTCGCTTCGCCGTGGCTTCTTGCCAAGGACGAAGATGAATTTAAATTCGCATTTAAGGAGCGATCTTTTCAGCAAAGGCTTGCACTTTGGACCCCGGTTGTAGTCGTCGGGCTATATCTGATACTAACTCTGGTAATATTGATTTCATCGATAGATGCCATCCAATTATCAGCTCATGAATTATACGGGACGCCGTTCATTGTTTTGGTTTTACTCGGTTTATCCGCTTGGTCGATGCGAGCTCATCCCGAGCGGGTTAAATGGCTATTTTTCCTCCCGATTGCTCTGATTCCAATCTCTTGGTTATTGGGTAATCAATTGGGCTATGATTCGACAGATATACTGGGAGCTAGTATTTCAAGAGGTCAAATCGCAATCGTAATTCTGATCCCGGCATTGCTTGCAATCCCGGCTACGCTGGATTTAATCAAGCAATCTTCGAAGAAAAAGGGAATCCCGATGTGGGCCCACGTCATTCATTTAGGATTGGTTTTGCTCATAATTGGCCATGTACTTTCGACAACATTAATCGATCGAGGAACCTATGAGCACAGCGTGACCTTGGTCATGGATGAAAAGGTTGAGTGGGGCGGTTATGAATTTGAATTCGTCGAAGTGGTCACTCAAACCGAGAATTTAGAGGTTGGAGATGGTTACTTAGGTGCGAGAATCAACATATACGAAGATGGTGAATTGATAGATACGGTCGAACCTGGTGTTCTAAGATTTGGAGCTACCGCTCGGTCTGAAGTCGATCGAGTAACTATGGCTCATGGAGACTTGGTCATCATCATGGATGGCACTCAAGCAAGGTCATTGATGGAGGGCAGCGACTTGGTCAGAGTGATGGTATATGATTTGCCTGGAATCCATTTGGTTTGGGCCGGTTGGGCTCTAATTTTAATTGGAAGTCTGGCTATTTGGCGACCTAAATCGCGCCCGCTCGATTCATAAGGGGATGGTCGGTCGCCGGATTGCCCCCGTAGGGGGCGATAGGTGAGAAACCATGGAAGAAGGAACCATTGTCCACGTAGAGTACGACTTGTACAACGCAGAGACCGGAGATTTGATCGAGACCACTCGAGAGGACGTCGCTAAAGAAAACGATATGCATCGAGAGGGACACAACTACACTCCATTGGTTTGTGTAGTCGGCTCAGGTCAACTGATCTCAGGATTTGAAGACAGTCTTTTGGAAGCTAAAGCCAACAAGGACATCACATGCGAAATTGCAGCTGCAGACGCATATGGTGAGAAAGATTCGGACCAAATCGAAACTATCTCTATCGACAAATTACTACGCCACGTTGGTGACCCAAAGTCGCTTTACATTGGCGGACCGGTCACTATTGATGGCCGCACAGGTGTTCTATCATACCTTGCAGCAGGGCGTGCTCGTATCGATTTCAACCATCCTATGGCTGGTCGAAATCTGAAGTACGATTACAAGATTGTCAAGGTAATCAAAGACAAATCCGAAAAGGTTGCAGCTCTATTGGAGTCCAATACTGGCCACGAGGGATTCGAGGTTTCATTCGATGGTGATGACTTGAGCATCACCGTACCTCAAACCATGCTTTTTGATACAAATGCTGCAATGCAGAAATTCCGAATCGTCACAGTACTACGTGACGCGGTCAGCGCAGGCAAGGTTTCCTTTGTCGAGGTTCACGAACCTCGTGTAACAACCGAAGAAGAAGAAGAAGAACATGTTCACGATGAAAATTGTGACCACGACCACGAAGAAGAGTGAACCCATTCTGGGCAGGTGAGTCATCACCATGGACGATACGGAGTTCTCTCCAGCCGAGAGAGGATTGATGGTTTTCTTTGGTTTTGTAGCCACAATAATCCTCGCAGGACTGGTGTTTGCGCCAGAAATGTTCTGGGACGATTTTCTCAAAATTTATGTTTGGGATCCAATCGTAAAAGATGCTGGCGTTAGTGGGGATGCAGGTTATTCTTTAGTCAATACTGGACTTTACATCGCTACAATGATTGCAGCGGTAATTATCTTTCAAGCATTATTTCGCCGTTGGCAAATTCCAACCGATGACCGAATGGTCTGGGCCTTGATAGCCTGGGTA
>PSPR01000032.1 GCA_004195515.1 Methanobacteriota archaeon
CGATGGCAACCGTTTGTGGATCCGATTCAAAAGCTGCTAAACAATCGATAAATCCGGTCCCATTGACGGGATCTCCGCCAATACCGACACAGGTGGATTGACCTTCACCAATGCTCATTGTTTGTGCGACTGCTTCGTAGGTTAAAGTTCCAGATTTTGAAACAATTCCTATTCTGCCTTTTGCGTGAATATGGCCTGGCATAATTCCAAGTTTTGCGCCACCGCTTTCCCCAGGGGTGATGATTCCGGGGCAATTTGGGCCGATCAATCGAACATTTGGTCGGTTTGCAACATATGCTGCAGCCTTGATCATGTCTAGGGTTGGGATGCCTTCGGTAATACAAACGATCACACCTTTGCCTTTGGCTTGTTCGAATGCATTTGCAGCCTCTATAATAGCTTCACCAGCAAAAGGTGGTGGGACGTAAATTACGGTTGCATCGGCATCGGTTTTGCTAACCGCTTCGATCATCGAGTTGAAGACGGGGACACCAAGAACTTCTTGACCGCCTTTTCCGGGGGTAACACCGCCCACTAAATTAGTGCCATATTCAACCATTTTTTCAGCATGAAACATTCCTTGCTTTCCAGTGATGCCCTGTACCAATACTTTCGCATCTTCTTCTATCCAAATAGACATTTTATTCACCGCCTCCAATCAAAGCCACAATTTTTTGTGCTCCTTCGGCCAAATCATTGGCCGGGTGAATATCTAGGTTTGACGCTGCGAGAATAGCTTTGCCTTCTTCGACATTTGTTCCCGCCAATCTAACGACTAATGGAACTGTGAGCCCAAGAGACTTGGTCGCATCGATAACTCCTCTTGCAATGATATCGCAGCGCATAATACCGCCGAAAATATTGACTAGGATCCCTTTTACATTAGAATCCTCAAGGATAATCGAAAATGCGGTTTTAACCTGTTCTTCATCAGCGCCTCCACCGACATCGAGGAAGTTAGCGGGCGAACCACCGTAGAGTTTTATGACGTCCATAGTGGCCATTGCAAGGCCTGCTCCATTGACTAAACAACCAATTTCTCCATCGAGTTTAACATATGATAATCCGGTTTCTTTCGCACGGATTTCAACATCTTCTTCCTCTGATAAATCTCGTACTTCTGACCATTCCTTGTGACGAAATTCGGCGTTTTCGTCGAAGCTTATCTTCGCATCTAAAGCGACGATTTCTTCATCTTCGGTTAGGACTAATGGATTGATCTCAACCATGGCACAATCGTTGGTTACGAACATATCGTACATTGAGCCAAGTGCTTTGAAAAAGGATTTCAAAGCGGCTCCAGAAAGTCCTAATGCCATTCCCAAATCCCGCTTTTGGAAACCGAGAAGCCCTGCGTTTGGGTCGACGTTGATCTTGTGAATTAACTCGGGGGTATTATGGGCGACATCTTCGATGTCCATACCGCCTTCAGTAGATGCCATAATCAAAACCGACTTGTCATCCCGGTCGACCAATAAAGCCAAGTAATATTCATGGGCGATAGCACAACCGGATTCGACGTAGAGATTACTGACGATTTTTCCTTCATCACCGGTTTGGATAGTTACCAATCGGTTGCCGAGGATATTGGCAGAATAGGTTTCGACCTCATCTCGAGAAAAAGCGATTTTCACTCCACCTTGCATCACTTCATCACCGGTTTCAGGATGGTAAAGTGTTCCTTTGCCTCTGCCGCCAGCGTGAATTTGAGATTTGACTGCAACAACTTTTGAATTAAGGCTATCATATGCAGCTAGTGCGTCTTCGACGCTAGTACAATGTACTCCATTTAGTACTGGCACACCAGCAGATTTGAGCAATTCTTTACCTTGGTACTCGTGGATGTTCATATGACTCCCCAATCTACTCGACCGGCATGCACTCCTTGAATGATGCGATGATTCAATGTCGAAGATGGGGTTGGATTCAAGTATGTTTCCTATTTTGCATCGGTTATGCAGGTAGTGGTTTTAGCAGGCGGTGTTGGTTCAAGACTACGGCCATGGACCAATGAAACCCCGAAACCATTGCTCCCAATGTTGGATTTGACTCTTCTCGAGCGGGTTGTCGAAGGAATTCCCTCCAATTTGGTTGATGAGGTTGTTGTTGCTGGTGGCTACAAAATAGACCAAATCAAGGATTATTTCAAACAGGCTGATGTAGATTTCGATGTCAGAATCGTTCCCGAGACCGAACCATTAGGTACTGGTGGTGCTTTAGGAAATTGCAGAGATGTGATTTCGGGGAGGTTTGCTTGTTTCAATGGTGATATAGTCTCTTCTTTGGATATTGAGCCAATGCTCGCTCAACATCAAAAATTAGGCGTTACTGGCTCTTTGGCACTTTGGGAAGTAGAAGACCCGACTCGGTTCGGAATTGTTGGCTTAGATCAAGATAACCGGATTACCCAGTTTAAAGAAAAGCCAAGGCCTGAAGAGGTATTTTCAAATTTGATCAATGCTGGTTCATATATTCTCGAGGATGAAATTTTTGATATGATGCCAAAAACGAAACATAGCCTCGAGCGAGAGATTTTCCCGGTATTGGCCGAAGAAGGTCGCCTGAGTGGTTTACCATTCGAAGGTTATTTTATCGATGCAGGGACTCCAAGTTCTTGGAGTGAGGGTGTGCGTACTTGCATTGCTGAAGGGCGATTTTCAGCCGGTTCTAAAAACGGTTCCTCTTGGTTTCAAAACCAGGTCCATCAAGCGACCGACTCGATGATTCAATCGGATTGTATTATCGAAGGCGAGGTTAGCAATTCCACTATTTTACAAGGAGCAAGAATTGGAACCAATGCGAAGGTTATCGATTGTTTGGTTGGAAGAGGGGCTCAGATCGGTGCTAATTCGCTACTGAACGCGGTCATAATCGGACACGGCGCAATTATCCCTGCCGGCCATATTCAGACCGGTGGGACCTTCTGAAGCGTAGCCATCAAGTGTGATGCCGTTTTGGCACATATCATGCAAGCACCATTGGTCGTCGTCAATTTCAAAACCTATTCTTCTGCTTTAGGTGAAGCAGCACAATCTCTCGCTCAAAAAATGGCGTCGGTTTCAACCGATGCCCGTATGGTTGCTGTGGTATCGGCTTTTGATCTGTCGAAGGTCTCGGCAATCGAAGGATTGGAGGTCTGGTCGCAACACCTAGACCCGGTAAGCCAAGGCTCCCATACCGGTTGGCTCGAACCAGAAACCGCAATTTCAGCCGGTGCAACCGGCACCGTCATCAATCATGCAGAACACAAGGTTTCGCTCGAACATGTGGAAAAATTGATGGCAATGTTACCGGATGGCTTCCCGATTTGTGCTTGTGCAGCTGATGTTGAAGAAGCGAGAGCCTTGGCAAAACTCGGGCCGACCTTCATCGCGGTCGAACCCCCAGAGTTGATCGGTGGAGATATCTCAGTAACAACAGCAGATCCTTCGATAATTTCGGATACCGTCGCAGTTGTCAAACAAGTAAATCCCGATGTTAGGGTCCTGTGTGGAGCCGGCGTGAAGAATGGTCAAGATGTAGCAACAGCCATCAAATTGGGTGCAGAAGGAGTTCTATTGGCGAGCGGTGTGACCAAAGCAGATGATGCAGCAGCAGTTCTTGCTGACCTTGTCGCATTAATTTGAACTTGCTTTTGCCATCTCGAGCGCAGATTGTTCCAGTCGGCCGCGTTGAAGATCTTCGCCTCCAGGGCAAGTATCGATATGTCCACAATTCCGGCAAGTTCTTTTTTGGTCGGCTAATGGCAGTTGGGATAGATCGCAAGCATCACCCATCTTGTGATATAATTCAGTCATGGCCTGCATATCGGCTTTGATTAATTTCGTTGCATCATCGACCAATTTGTCATGTGCGTGCTCGGCCCAATGTCGCCATTCCCCTCGGTTCCAAGTCAGCGTTTCGACCACAAAACGATTGGTCATGACTGGCATTCCAGGTCGGGATAGACCCCATAGAACCATCGCATTGATCTCTAATCTGCGATGCTTGACCGGGATTGCTGCACCTTGTACTGTTAATTTTAGTAAATGCCAATTTCTGCCTTGGCGCCAAACAATATCTGGAGCAACGTGTAAATCCCAGCGGTCGAGTTTGGTTTTTTCAAGCCTGCTGCAACTGAACCATTCAACTATATCACCTCTTAAAATCGAAGCGATAGGTTCGCTTTTCATTGCAGAATGGAATCGGTAACAAGCGATTTCGATCAATCTATTTAACTCTTCATTTTCAATTTTGACTCGTAATTTACTTATGTTGCCTAATCTTAATTCCACTAATTTGACCGTTGTTTTCTGGCGTTCAAGGCTGCCGATGATTCTATGGCGAATCCTTGCTGCAAGATCGTTTTCTGGCCAATCTTTTCCTTTGGCATGGAGGTCTAATCGCTCTATTATCACCCCTCGCAATGCTCTTTGCATCAAGCGCCAAGGACTTGACCAATCGGATATATTGATCAAGTGGCGATTGAAATTGCCACTAAATTTTCGTTTGAATCCATATTTTAATGCCCAAGCCCTTGGGCATTTCTCCATCATTCCTCTTCTGGTGGCCGACCAAGCTCGAGGCTTGTTCACCCATCCGGTTCTTCCGCTGTTCATGAAACTGGTGAGTTCACCTTTTTCATTATTAATCCTACCAACCCAAGCCTAGAGAAATCAAATCGAGAGCCATATCGACTAAGACCCAGAGCGATATTGGAATTAGGGCCCAACCTAAGGCCTCGGCAAATGGACCGCCACCAAAAGAACCGAAAGCGTGTGATAGAGGTCCACCCCATGTTGCGATAACCCTGATGGTCAAGGTTAGAAGTCCAGCTGCTAATACATAGATTGCTAGGAGGATAAATGCGTAAATGTAATTGAATCCGCCAATGATGAATACGCTAGCAACCCCTTGAGCTAGGAGTGCCGGATTCGCTAACCAGATGAACCAACCCATCCAAAATCCAATTAGTACATCTCTTTCGACATCTTCAAATTCACGCCATTGACTGAAGTTTTTTGGATAAAGTCGATGTAAACCTTTTGCGAGCAGAGTCACCTCTTTTGGTGTACCTACTATTGCCGCCCTAATCGCTGCGGTAACAAACCAAATCACCAATGCGATATCGGCCATCGATTTCATTTCATTGCCAACCGGCAATAATTCGATGACCATCGAGAAAACGTTGACTGCGAGGAAACCGATTCCTCCTGCTATTGCAATAGACCCCCAAAGACTTCCAGGAGGAACCGCTTCGGCCGGTGCTTCGTATTTTTTCCTTGGTAATGCGACCAATAACATCGCTAACCCTGGTCCCCAAAATAATGAGAATATGTTGGAGGGAGATTGTTGACCACCATCGGATATTTCATCAACCGCTCGCACCAAATCATCAGAACTAGCACTACCGGTATCGCTAAATGTAACTCGGCCTAATCTATCGATGATTACTATTGAATCAGATGTACCGTCCGGTAAACCGTCGGCGAACCCACCATCGTCTAGTAAGATCGGCCAGGTCGCGTTAACATTGTTTTGAAATTCAAATAAATCATCAATATTTGCACCGTCGCCGGTAAGAACCTGTGCAATGCTAACCCGGTTGCCAAGTTTGGACTTGGCATTGTCCAATTGGTTGAAGTGATCTAGGCTATTGGTTGACGCCGGAAGGCTAATTCCAATGATCACCGCTTCTTTACCATCGAGTAAATCACTTAGTGATACCGAGTTATTAAATTGCGATGGCATGCTAAAATCTTCGGCTCTTGCGTCCTTTTCAACGATGTTTTCACCACCCATATCGGGGATGCTACCAGCTAATGGAATCATTAAAAGGGCCATCACGACCAAGGCTCCAATCAAGGGGAGTGGGAGGAAAATCCCTTGACGTATCAGAGCGATCAAATAAGCGATTATTGCGATGAACCCCGAAATACTGAGCCAAAATGAAGCATCTGCTATCGGTGAGTCTTCGCCTTCGACATTAAATCTAATCAAACCCTTGTTGTCACATGGCGTCACCATATTCTGACTATCGGAAGTCTTCATGCAGATGATAAGCACATTATCACCTGTTGGAAGAGAGTTCACCCCAGTATACACTCTCGATTGTGTTCCATCTTCATCGGTGCGCAGTAAATATCCACTCGAAGAAGTGAAAGATTCACTCTTAAAATCACCATCATAAACCCTTAATTCATCCTTTGGAATCGGTCCAAATACATCCATTGAAAGAAATTCTAGGTCATTAAATCCCCACGGAAATATTGGCTCGAATTCGATATGGACCAAATCTGAATCATCCATCACGATATTGAAAACAGGTGTGAATAATTCTCCTTTGATAACTATTCCACCGCTGAGGCCCTTAGAACCACCCCATCCCAAGGTGATCTCATTTGCACAGTTGTGTTGAGCTTGAATCGTCATCGATATCACATCGCCTCTGGATGCATTTATCTCGACCATTTGTTCTGGTGCTGAGAAGTTGATCGCTGAGGCTGAGTTTTCATCGACTACATCGCTATACTCACCGGTGAAGATATTAACCCCGCCGATTGAAATTGTTGTCGTAACCGTCAACCTTTGTTGGACAGGAATTTTACAAGCTATAGAATTCGTGCCGCCAGCCAAATATGCTGCAACGAAGGTTGAGACATTGAATGTACCATTGAAGGAATTTTCCAAAGGAGGTAAACTTAGCGGGCCTAAATTTAGTTGTTGGTTAAAACTAATTCCAATATTGCCTTCACTTCGCCCTTGATAATCTCGAGTTAAATTTATGTCGGTCCCATCTCCAGAAATATAGATACGGTGAGCATTTTTCAAATCCCATTCGGTATAGCCAGCCTCGTAATTTTCACCTGCTGCTGCAACATTATTGAGCAGAGGGCTTACCTGAGGCAAGGAGAAGCACAAAACTGCGAATAGCAGTAACCATCCTTTGGCCATAGTGGGTGCGAGGTTGATGGGGTTGATGAAGAAGACGATTAAAATCATCAAAGAACTGGCATACCTAAATACCACCACATAGCAAGTATTCCAAATGAAATAGCTGAGAAATTGACGCTATCCTTTGTCATATATCCTCTGTTTTCAAGTAGTGCACCCAGCAAGGAATCCACTTGACATCCCAGCCATCCGATAATTGCAGCAGCGGCGGCATACATCGGATTGTATTCAATGATCAAAGCCATGGCTGCAACCCAAATCGCACCGATTGCAGCAGCAATTTGACCATTTGGTGAGAAACCACCATTGATTCCAGCCTTACATGGCTTCATTGTTGTGATCATTCTAACCCGGTTGTCCAAACAACCAATCTCACTAGCAAATGTATCGGCAGCAGCGACCGCAACCGCTGCTGTGAACATCCACAAACCATTCTCGTGGTCTCCTGATATGTAAGAGAGTAAAGCTACGATGCCGGGTAATCCTCCATTGGCGACAACATTTGTCCAGCCTCTATGGCCATCTTCGGATTCACATAAGCCGAGTTTGGTTTTTTCATCAAAGCGCCATTTGGTCGCTTTATGGGAAGAACCCAGGAAGGAAAGCAAGATTATCAGCCAACTCCAATGGCCGAATGCGCCGACCCCTAAACCGAGGGCTGCGGCCGCGATCACGCCATTTTTATCAAGAACTTTGAACTTCGTTGAAAAGAAAATCAAAGCGATAACGATGAAGCTTGTGACCCCAATATTACCGGCTTCGAGACCGGGCGTCCAGATGTCAATCATGGTCCTTCCCAGCCTGTGCGAACCCTAACACCTCTATATGTTACCCTTAGTCACTTATGCGAGATAATGTGTTTTCAAGATGGTAAGTGTAATACCGAAGCCAATACTTGACGACCAATATACCACAATCCAGCGATTAAAAATACTAACCAACCAAGAGTGACAACAACTTGAATCAATATATTGCTATCTTCGAACAGCCACGAAATTAGCCAAGATGAACCATTCCAGAACGAGTGGCCCAAGATTGCTAACATAATTGCCACAATTGGGTTTTTTGGTAAATTCCAAGTTTGTTCAGAGGGTTTATTGAGCCATTGCTTTATCTTTGAGGTTTCATTTGTTTGTTGTTGAATAATTTGGCCACTTTTTGAATCTATTACAACCCATGATGATTCATCTTGATGTTTTTTATGGGTTCTATTTTTGGTCAAATGCCAACCGATTGCTGTTCCTGAAATCCCAGTCCAAAACGCATGACCTGGAATCGAACCAATCCCTCTGATCACTGTTGTAATACTATAGCTCAAAAAAGCCCCTTCGCCCGATAATGAGAATAAAATATATTGGAGATTTTCAAGCAAAGCAAAACCTAATCCAACGGTGAAACCAACTTGAAACCCACGACGAGGGGAATCTATATATCGGTAAAGTGAGAGTACAAACAAAGCTTTGCAAATCTCTTCGCCCACAGGTGCGCTAATTGCAAGAATCAACAATTCGCCAATGCTGCCTGAATCAATATTATCAATCCCAATCGATTCTAAAACCTTAGGGAAAGCGATTGAATTTATCAATAGTGCTGGAATTGTGGATAACATCCCAGTCACCAACATCAGTTCGCCATCACGTTTTGTCGTCATCATGTCAAGATGGCGGGTTGAGAATGCCCACCAACCATGGACCGGTAAAGAGAACCCTAGCAACCATGCCGGAATTCCAATCAACATTGCGAGAATAATCCATTGGAGTTCATCAGAAAATGCCATCGGCGCTAAACCGATTGCGCCGATGATTATCGTCACGACAAATAACATCCAGAGGGTTGTGGTTTTTGGCATCTCGAGAGGGGGGGAATCTCTTATCAAATGATGTTCAAAGTTGGTGGGCATCGGTGTGCTCAACATCCTTTGTTGATCGATCATATGCTTTGTATTTCCAAATTCAGAAGGCGTCGCTAATAGCACGTGAGTCAATTTGGGTCTTCTAGCAATCATGTAAACCATCAATAATGGCATCAAACAAATTGTTGAAATTACGCTCAATGTGGGGTCATTCACAATGACTCCGTAGGCGATAAAAGTAACTATATTGGCGATGATGAAGATTAAAATCACCATGCCAAGCATGCGCCAAATCACACTCCAAGGAGTTGATGGTGTTGCTAATGAGAGGTTTTGCGGGGGCGGGGTCAATGCCAAAGATTGACCCTGCATAACCTCGCTTAGGGGTAGGTAGTGAACAAACCTTACCCATTGGAATTTGAAGGTCCCCGCTCAGTTCGCCCATCAATCGTCACTGAAACAGCAGTCCGCTCAAGTGTGCTCATCATCGCAGGGATTGGCCCTGCACAGGCATCTGCCTTCAATCACTCGGAAAGGAATCCGTAGCCCCAAGAATGAGGTGGAGCAAATGTTTCCTTGATAGAACGCGGACTGACCCATCGCAAAAGGTTGAGCGGAGAGCCTGCCTTATCGTTGGTTCCACTTCCTCTAGCGCCGCCAAATGGTTGTTGTCCAACAACTGCGCCAGTTGGTTTGTCGTTGATGTAAAAATTGCCAGCACTATATTTGAGGGCTTTGAGAGCGGTCTCAATATTTCTGCGATCTTTTGCAAAAATCGATCCGGTCAAAGCATACTCTGAAGTTGAGTCGCATGTTACGAGAATTTGCTCAAATTCCGCATCTGGATAGACGTGAACCGATAAAACTGGGCCGAAAATTTCCTCTGCCATACTTTCATAACGAGGGTCCTCACAAATAATTGTGGTCGGCTCGATAAAATATCCGACGCTGTCATCATAGTTGCCACCGGTGACAATTTCACAGCCTTCAGCACTCTTTGCCCGTTCGATATATCCTACGATATTGTCGAACGATTTGCGGTCGATAACCGCAGACATGAAGTTGCTAAAGTTGCGGGGGTCGCCGAGGGTAATCTTTGCGACTTCGGCGCAATAATCATCTTTGATTGCGTCCCAAATGCTCTGGGGTACATATGCTCTGCTCGAAGCTGAACACTTTTGCCCTTGGAACTCAAAAGAACCCCTTAGCATTGCGACCAGCAATGCTTGACGATCACAATCGGGATGAGCGACGATGAAATCCTTGCCACCGGTTTCACCGACAATTCTCGGATAGGAGCGAAGGTTTTCGAGATTATTAGCGATATCTTTCCAAATGCTTCTAAACACCGCGGTAGAACCGGTGAAGTGAACACCAGCAAGTTCGGGATGATCAATGCAAATTTTCCCAACTTGGCTTGCTTTGCCTGGGATGAAATTGATAACACCAGGAGGCAGGCCAGCTTCCATCATCAACTTCATCAATAGATAATTAGAGACATAGGAATTCCTCGAAGGTTTCCAAACACCGGTGTTCCCCATTATCGCAGCCGACGACGGTAGATTTGCTGCAATACTGCTGAAATTGAATGGGGTGACGCTAAAAACGAATCCTTCAAGTGGACGAACTTCACTACTATTCCACATGCTAGAAGGAGAGACCGGCGGTTGTAAATCCTCATAGATTTGGCGGCAATAATCTGCGTTAAATCGCCAGAAATCGATTAGTTCACACGCGGCGTCGATCTCGGCTTGGTGACAGGTTTTCGATTGATTCAACATGGTTGCAGCATTGATTTGGGCTCGACGAGGACCTCGGAGGAGTTCACTCGCTTTGAGGAAAATAGCACTTCGAGATTCCCATGGCATACTCGACCACATATCGTGGGCGTTCAATGCAGAATCGATCGCACCATGAATTTCCACTTCTCCAGCCAAGTGAACTCGAGCGATCACATGAGAGTGGTCATGAGGCATTACTTGTTCGACCACATTACCGGTGAAGACCTCTTCACCGTTGATAATACAAGGTATTTCGATTATTTCTGCTTCTTGGCGAGCCAATTCTGCTTTCAGTTCCACACGTTCAATACTGCCTGGGAGGTATGCCAAGATCGGTTCGTTCACAGGTGTTGGTGGGGTTACCACATTGTTGACCATGTATTGGGGAAGAGGTTCGGGCTAAAACTCTTCACGACATTTCTCCATCAAACTATTGACGACATCAATAGAGGTGGGACAACTTCTCACGTAATTTTTTCAATTTAGGTGCAACCACCATTTGGCAATATCGACTCTGAGGATTATTAGCAAAATAATCGTGGTGGGTAATTTCTGCTATGAAAAATGTGCCAAGAGGGGAGATTTCTGTCACAAGATCATTTGAAAAATATTCGCCAAACTCTATTGCCATTTTTTCTGCAATTCGCTTTTGGTCTTGGTCCAGATAAAATATTACCGAGCGATATTGAGTGCCAACATCATTGCCTTGGCGATTTAGTTGGGTTGGATCATGTACTGTAAAGAATACCTCAAGGATGGTTTCGAAAGAGATTTGAGATTGGTCGAACTTTATTTCGACAACCTCTGCATGGCCGGTAGTTCCAGAGCAAATCGCTTCATATGTTGGATTGGTTGTATTACCGCCCGAATATCCTGGTAAAACCGATTCAACTCCGCGCATATTTTTGAACGCTCCTTCTACACACCAAAAGCAGCCTCCGCCCAATACTGCTGTTGCCATATGTTGGGCCAACTCATCATCTGATTAATTTTTATCGCTGATAATTGATTAAGTATTGTCAATTACATCTAGTAAGGGAGAACTTGATTTGGTTGATACCGAAGGACCGTTCATGTGGAGGCATTGGCTTGTAGCCTTCCTCTTGCTTTCTACTGTGCCAATCAGCTCTTCAGATGTGAGTGGTCGTGCGGTCTCGATAGATATCGATTTAGAAAAACAAATATGGCTTTCATCAGACTCAATAATTATTGAAATAAATATTAATGGAGCCCCGTTCAATAAAGACATTTTACTCGAATGGGAATTGATGGATTCCCAAGGCGATTTGACCTATGGAAATTTCACTTTCCAGATGTCCTCATCAAACCATATCGAGCAGATTGAAGTTTTGGATTTTTTCCGTGGCAATCATTTTATCGATTTTGATGTAAAGATTAGTTTTGATGCAACTACTGCTGAAGATAGCATTGGATTCATCGTTCTTAGTGATGTGGTATTACCAGTAAATATAGATGATATTTTGGTTTTTGGTGATTCATTATCCGATATGGGGAATGGAAAAGACTCTTTGCTTGACGTGCCGGATGTTCCGCCTTATTGGAATGGTCGGTTTTCAAATGGGCCTATTTGGATCGATCATGTTTCTTCGGAAATGTCAATAAATTTGACCCATGGTTCAGGATGGTCGGCTGGCGGCAATCGTGCATTTGGTGGTGCCCAAACCGGCCAAGGATATGCATATCTTGTTTTACCAAATGTCGGTGTACAAATAAGTAATTTTTTATCAGGCGTTCAATCCAATATTACCTCTAATCAATTGGTCATTGTCTGGGCCGGCGGTAATGATTTCCTTTATGGCACCGGGAACCCTGATGTCATCAGTCAAAATATGGCCTCACATGTAAGAGAATTAGCACTCGCTGGTGGCTCAGAATTTGTTGTAGTGAACCTTCCACCAATCCAATTAACACCAGAAGGTCAAAGTAAAACTTCAAGTCAACAATCTCAAATGGCTCAAGATATTCAATCATATAATTCAAAACTCCAGACCGAGATGACAAACTTGAGCAATTCGATGAACCTCAATATCACCATGGTCGACGCTTGGTCGGTTTTCAATGATATTTTAGCAAACCCTGGCCATGTAGGAATAACCAATACTCAAGATCCGGCTTGTTCTGGAGCAGGAGGACTTTTACCTCTACCAATTTGCAGTGCCGGAGATGCCGTCGCATCCAATGTAGATGAATATTTATTCTTTGATAAAGCCCATCCTACAGCGACCATGCACGAGTTAATCGGAGCGTTGGCATTGGAATATATTGGCCAAAACGATAGTGACGGCGACGGTATTATCGATTCACTAGATAATTGTGATTGGAGTTCGGGAGAGGTCGATGAGGTTGGCTGCGATTGGTCTCAACAAGACGAAGACTTAGATGGAATCGCCAACGGGCTCGATGATTGCTTAGAAACCGAATCCGGTTTCGAGGTCGATTCAAATGGCTGTGCACCATACCAAAGAGATAGCGATGAGGATGGATTAACCGATGATATAGATCCATGCCCTAACGACATCCCGGGCAATGATCACGATTCAGATGGCTGTATTGACCTGGTTGATGACGATGATGATAACGACGGATTTAGCGATGAACAAGATGATTGCCCAACCGGTTTGATCGGAATCTCAAGTTCTGATTTTGACCAGATTCCGATGATGATGGCGATGGATTATCAGACCAAGATGAATTCCTATGCGGTTGCGACCCATACGACGTTGATAGCGACGATGATGGAGTATGGGATGGCGAAGATGCATTTCCTTTGGATCCTTTGGAATGGGTAGATTCAGATTCGGATGGTGTTGGTGATAATGCTGATGAATTCCCAAATGATAGCTTTGAATGGGCTGATTCTGACAAAGATAGCGTAGGTGATAACGCCGATGCATTCCCCAATGACCACACCGAATGGGACGATACAGATGGTGACGGATTTGGTGATAATTCCGACATTTGCCCGGTCGAATTTGGCACTTCGCTCTTCCCCTTGGGCTGTATTGACTCCGACGGTGATGGTTTTTCTGACCAAAACGATGCCTTTCCTCATGACCAAGCAGATTGGAATGATTCCGATGGCGACGGTTATGGTGATAACAATGACTTATTTCCAAACGATTCTTCTGACTGGTTCGATATTGACATGGATGGCTATGGCGATAATCGTGATTTTTTCCCGAGTGATCAAACCGAATGGAATGATACCGATTTAGATGGTTGTGGCGATAATTCCGATGCATTCCCTCTCGATGGAACAGAATGTTTTGATTCGGATTTGGACGGTGTGGGAGATAATTTAGATCCTTGGCCAAATGATTCTAGTGAATGGGCAGATAGTGATAAAGATGGCTTTGGTGATAATTCAGATTTTGCACCGAATGATGCTACCGAACATGCGGATAGCGACGGTGATGGCATTGGTGATAATGCCGACCTATGGCCCGATGACAAGGATAGAAGTCTAGATGATGATGGTGACGGCATCGCAAATTCAGTCGATGCTTTCCCTAGTAATCCAAATTTGGATTCTTGGTTTATTTTTCTTTAATAATAAGCAAAAGCAAAAGGAATCACTGAACGAGATTTGGGACTCGGCTGCACCGCTAGAAGCCCCGGCATTCGATGACTTTGATTGAATAAACTGTTGATGCTAAATAAGATGGGCTGGCGGCCAGCGTATAGAGGTGCTATAATGGTCGATGCAAGATTCGCAGATTTAGGCGTAAGCCCACAGATGAGCCACGAGCTCAAGCGCGAGGGCTTCCTAGAGCCTTTTGAGGTTCAAACCGCTACCATTCCAGCAATGATTACTGGCAAAGATGTGTGTTGCCGAGCACCGACTGGAAGCGGTAAAACACTCGCTTTTGGTATTCCGATGCTCGAAAGGGTAGGTAAGGGTGAACCTAGCCTTCCTAAAGCGCTGATTTTGACTCCAACACGTGAGTTGGCAGAGCAGATTTTCAAAGTTTTAGACCCGATTGCTTGGGGTCTTGGATTGTCTATTATGTCGATTTATGGTGGAGTTTCGTACACCAAGCAAATTCGCCGTCTCAACAAGGGCGTAGATATTGTAGTCGCTTGCCCTGGTCGTCTTTTAGATCTCATCGATAGGGAGAATGTTTTCCTTGATGAAGTTGAAATTGTAGTCCTTGATGAAGCCGACCGCATGGCTGACATGGGCTTTACAGAACCGGTTTGCCAAATCCTAGAGGAATGTTCAAAGAAGCGTCAAACCGTTATGTTTAGTGCAACCCTCGATGATGAGGTCGCACATATTAGGAATAATTATCAAACCGACCCGGAAATCATCGAAGTCGGGCCAAAAGAGATCTCAGTCATGGATATGGATCATCATTTCTGGCTGATTCCAAATTCGATTAAATCACGAATCGCTGCCGAAGCGATTCGAAAAACCGGCCGCGGATTCGTCTTTTGCCGAACCCGTGCCGGGGTCGAAAGAGTCGCTGAAGAACTAGAGGACGAGGGACTTCGAGTTACCTCTATTCATGGTGGAATGCAACAAAACAAGCGCTCGAGGGCGGTTGAAGATTTCGGTGCTGGTAAATCCCACGCGATCGTTGCAACCGATGTTGCAGCACGTGGCCTCGATATCAAAGGCATCAGTTGTGTCATCCACTTTGACCCTCCAGAAAACGGCAAGGCATTCAAGCACCGTTCAGGACGAACAGCTCGGGCAGGGGAATCTGGAACAGTCATCTCTTTCGTCCAAAACCCACAAAAAGGTAAGTGGATGAAAATCCAACGAG
>PSPR01000033.1:0-388 GCA_004195515.1 Methanobacteriota archaeon
CGCTACATGTTGCTTTTGGCTTTGAAAATTAGAAGAGGTCTTGAACCAGTTGTTCTTGGACCGGCTATGCGCCTGAGTGGAATGGTTAGTTCCGGCCTTGGCCGAGCCCATGTTTTCATGGCCCAGCACCATTATCAGGAACAGTTCAAAGTTTTGATTGGCCGGAGTGCTTGGCCGGGCACTCTCAATGTCAAAGTTGAGGGTGACTCATTGACCGAGTATCAAAAGTTGAGGGTCAGCGCTGGATTGGATCAAGGAACTCCATCTAAAATCGAATCTCATCGGATCAAAGGCTTTGACCGTGACGGTGTTTCCTTTGGTGGTGCTACTGCATTTTTGGCAACTTTTGAAGCACATCATCAGAGTTTTGATTGCGCTATTTTAATCC
>PSPR01000033.1:394-23126 GCA_004195515.1 Methanobacteriota archaeon
TTTTCTTGCGAGAATCCTGTGACCTCGATGATGGTGACGAAGTCAGTATCGTCCTTCCATAAGATCGAATTGCCGAATCAGAATTTCTTTTTGTTGTTGGCGGCATAACTCTTGCCATCGGGAACTAGTCTTGTCGGGTTTTGGCACCAATGGTTGTTCAGATTCAATATCTGGAATGCCGTCCCATTCAACCGACCACAAGATTAACCAATCCGATTCTGCCAATCCAAGGTCGATATCCATCTCTGGGTGAGATAGAGCTTGCTCAACCAGTTCAAGACTTCGATATTTTGTGATTAAACCATGAAGTGCATTGGCAATCCGTCGGACTTGATTCCAAACGAAAGCCTCGCCAATTATTTCGAAACCAATTATCCGGCCCTCGCTGGTCCAAGGTATGCAAGATTCGACCACTCGTACCGTGCCTCGTCCGGCTTCGGTACGGGAAAAATTTGCCCAATCGTGTTTTCCTTCAAACATTTGACACCAGTTTGTGAATTGTTCCAAGTCCGGTTCAGTCCACCCTTCCATGCATTCCATGCGATATCGGTATGTCCGTCTGAGGGCACGTCTAGGACTCCAATCATCTGCAACCCTGCGAGCATCGAGCAATGAGATGGAGTCTGGAATTTGGTGGCCGACGGCTTTGAGAAATCCTTCTGGACCCATCGGCACCCATTGGTCTTCGTCCAAATCGATGAATCCACCATTTAGGCGAACGTGAACACCAGCATCGGTTCTGCTTGCGAATGCAACCGGCATTCGCTGAGTGGTCCACTTGAGTTTTTTCTGGAAGATATGAACGAAAGTTCCTTGTACCGTTGGAATATCTGGCTGAATTTGACTTCCGTGAAAACAATCACCGAAATGACCGAACCGAAAGGCGATTCGCGCCATTGCCAAAAGAGGTTCACCTCACTCTGAACTTAGGGTTTCGACCGCATCTGCAACCGTATAACCAAGTCCACCAACCGCCCAAATGAGCGCTTGCTTAAGCCAGGGCTTGCAGATTGGATTGTCACGGTCGAGGCGTTCGATCGCTTCAACTATCAATCGGCTCGCCTCAAATAGGGTATCATCAACCGGGATTTCGTTGAGCTCTGCCATCTTCTCCAAACGTAGGTATTCTTTGATAGCCATTGGTATTCTGCCGCAATCGAGGCAAAAGTTTGCAAAAGAAGAAACATATTCGAGATTTTCCTCATCAAAAGTCATTGCTTTCTTGTAAGAACGCATAACCAAAGCTGCTGGGATATCGTCTGCCATGTCCATAGTCATGCGCATGAATGCGCATTCAGCCCAGCCATAGTGTGCGGCTGCGTTTTCAGGCTCTGCGGTTCGAGCTTGATCAAATAATGCCAAAGCATCGTCGAATTGTCCACCCGAAAGGGCGATGCCTGCTTGCTGAGTTAGGTCGCTCATGAATTGAGCCCTGACGGGATTAGTTCTTGAATCAATCCCTTGAAACTTCTTCACTGAGTGAGGTGTTCCTTTAGGTCGGTGAGTACACCAGAGGTCGAATGACGCTGGTGCATCTCGTTGAGTAAACCATCGATCTCTTTCCACTTGCCGATGCAGTAAAAGCAGTGTCGGGGGTCGGGTAAATCTATCTTTCGAGTTCTCTGGAAAGATAATGCAGCGAAGAATTTCTTGAAGAGGTTCTTAGTGATCATCTTCTCTATGCTTCCACCATCTCCGCCACCATCGCTTGCGGCTCCCGCGGTAATTCCCATAGTGTCTGAGCCAACACCAAGTTCGCTGCCAGTATCGCAAATAATTGTATTATATCCAATTAACGATCCCATCATTGTACGTTGGGTTCTGATCTCGTTGATATTGTCGAAGAGGATTCTTCGGCCATCACCTGGCACGAAGAAGTGCTGGGTGAAGATAACACGGTGGTTGGTGATAGCATAGTGGAAACTGCGCTGGTAGAATAGAGTGAATGCCCAAAAGAAGCCAGCGGTTACCCATCCGGCTAAACCATAATTATAATCGTCTATTAGTGGGATGTAATCGTTGCCGATAACTCCATCGATAATCAATAAGGTTGGGAATGCTGTGATGAACATTAGATAGGATGATACCCATTTCCCACTCGATGCTCCATTCATCATTCGATTCATCCAAGCGAGGATGAACATGAATGCAGTAAACCCGAAGACACCAGAGCCTGTGATGATAGTAGCAGCCAATGCGAATACGAAATTGACATTATCTCCACTTATCATCGAATCAAAACTACCATTGAATATCATATGAATCAAAATAATCCATACGCCAAGGATGTAATTGGATGTGAATGCAAATACGGACGGTTTTATTTCTTTGAGAATTTCTTCATCTTTGGTTAAACGGAACTTATCCCGCAGTTTTTGGTTGGTTTCTTTAGCAGGTGCAGATTCTTCCTCTTCAGTCATATTGCCCTCTCCCTAAACAGTCCTACAAATAAGCATCTTTGATGAAGGTTTTGCCTACTTCCCTAGTGAAGAAGGCCCCATGAGTGTTCTGCATTGCCACGGATAGTGGTCCAATCACTTCGGTTTCGAGTCTCCTTTTTCTCGATAATTGCGATTTTTTTCACATCGAGAGGATATTCGTTATAGGTTAAATGAGAGGTTAAACCACCGCGAGTAGGTTGGTCAAATGTCCAGTGTGCTCTGCTGACCGCATGTGCTTCAATTTTTATTTCACAGACCGCATTCCACATTCTAACATGAAAAATAGGTAAGCCCTCTTCGCTACATGTTCTTTCTACCTGAACTTTTGAAAACCGTTCGGATTTCTGGTTTTTTGCATCGTGAAATAACCCGGCTTGAGATATTGCCAAGTGGGTGAGGTCTCTACGCTTCCATGGTTTTGAGTTGCGTGCGGTGATGGTAGGTGCCAAATGAGGGAGGAACCAATCGATATATGATCCATCATCTAGATGGAGCATTCCCCAAAACCACGGCACCGATGGTGCTTGAACACAGACCTTTTGAAAATATGCGGTCCCTTGGGTCTTGACCCCATCTATCGAGCCATTGCATAGAGCACCATGTAAACGAGAAATGCCATAACCCATTCCAGACCCATATTCTGCTTGGGCCTTTTTCATGGTCGACATCGCACGATTCCATGGCCTCATCTCAAAGTCAAATTCCCCGTGTTCGGTTTGTAATTTCAGCCAAAATTTATCCTCTTTATCATTCAATCCCATCGAAAATTCCTTTTCGGTAGTCGTTGCTACAATTCCACCTTTTCCGCCTTTCCACTGAGGATGGTTTTCTGCGATTACGATAATTCTAGATTCCTCCAGAACTAAAGGTTCGACCATTTTTTCACCATCAAACCACCAGGCTGCGACCATTCCATTCATTGCGATACCGCCTTTTTCGTCGAAGCCGGGTCGCCCTTTTGGCTGCCATTCATGACCATTTATCGTGACCGATGAATTATCTTTGGTCGACCAAAGCACCATCAGTTGGCGACCTGCAGACTTTCCCTCTTCATCATCGAGCATCAATAACCACCACCACCAATCCCAAGTCAGGTGGTGTAAGGGTTCCAATTCTTGTAATTTCCACAGGCTTGACAAATCGCCGGTGAATTTTTCAGGAATCATCGATCAATCAACTTCCTTGCCTTTAAACAGGGTTTGGCCAATGAACCATGCGACGATTCCTTGAACCAACAAGACCATTGTTGCGGTAACAAATGCTGCCCAATTTGCCATATTGAGTCCACTTTTTCCTGAGAATACCGCTAAGGGTTCTGCACCAGGCAGGGCATTGTAATTCCAACGACCGCTCCATGAATAATAATCTCCATTGCCGCCGCCCCATAATCCCATCTCGATCAAATTCCAATTATCTGGCCAACTCAAAGCGACTCCCGCATCGACCAAGGTTAGGCCCCAGCCGATTACCGAGAAGAATTTGATTGGTGAATCCCCGCCTGATAATAATGCGACGAAAGCCATTCCCAGTTCCCAAGTTGCGAAAATTATTGCAAGTATTACGCCGTTTTTCCATAATATCCCGAAACTGCAAAATATCATCCCATATACAAATGATACCAGCATCGCGGCCCAAGCAATCGATAGCCATACCCCTAGATCTGACCATCTGAAGAATCCATCACTTGGGCCGATAAATCCTGTAACCACAGCTAAGAAAGTACACAAACCGATGATGTACGGCCAGACAATACCGAGGTACCCGACCATTCGATAGAGTAATATTTCACCCCGAGCGATCGGTTTTGCCAACATGTAATGGAGGGTACCGTCGCTCATTTCCTCACGGATTAAACCGGTCGCTAAAAATAGCGGTAAGAATATTCCCAAGAGATAAACAATGCCGAATTTTCCGATTCCTAAGACGAAAGCACGATGCCCTGCTTCCTTGACGTAGGCATTATCATCAGGGTCCTCATCTACCCCTCCATCGCTTAGAATTTCATAACTTTGAGTCCTAACATTCCACTCGAGATAAACATCGCATTCGATGCCATTATCGTTAGCATCGCGCTGACTTGAGGTATCCTTTTGTAAACAATCGCCATCATCGTCATAACCGACACTCATGTTTTGACCATTGAGATTAGCCCAATTAAAATCATCTTCATCGATCCAAACCGAAGGATCGTCGGGTTCAACTCCGGAGGGGAATGAATTTGGATTCGTCGGATTTGTGCCGTACTTTCGCTCTTGACCATCGGGGTAACCATCACCATCTGAATCAAAGGAATCCCCGTCATTATCGATCGGATCGATATCGGTTCCCATCGCATCGATATAGAACAGCAGCATTAGTAAAATCGCCATCAATCCAGCACCCATCACCGCCCATGTCGAGATACGGGTGCGATATTGACGCATCGTAAACTCAGCGATTGCGGTAGCTTTGCGGTCGAGTTTCGACCAGATAGTATCCATTTGATTACTCATGCAAGGCCTCCGGTCAAATATTGAAGAATTGATTGAAGGTCATCATCTGGGTTGTCGATTCCAGTGACCTTTAGGCCGCTTTGAAGAATTACTTGTGGTAATTCTTTGTGGACATCGCCGAGATTTTTTGTCTCGATCATCAATTGGGTTGGGTTGATAAAACTCAACCCAGTAACCGCATCGATAGCCATGATATACTTTGCAACTTCACGCGGTTGTTCACAATCGAGTGAAATTTTGTGTGGATGTTGGTCGATCATTTCACGGATTGCATGGGAGTTTCCAAGTGCTAAAACCCGCCCGTGGTGTAGAATTACGATCTGTTCGGTAATGCGCTCAATCTCGTGCAAAATATGTGAACTGACCAAAACGGTTCTACCCAACCGGCCTAATTCTTTGATAACATTCATAATCGTGGTTCGAGCTAAAGGATCACAGCCTTGGAGTGGTTCATCGAGAATAATCAACTCGGGGTCATTGACCAATGCATGGGCAATCTTGACCCTCTGCCGCATCCCTTTGGAAAATTGTCCGATCTTTTTGTGCATGACATCGGTTAAGGATACAAACTCCAAAACCCTCTCAGCCTCCTCTCTTGCTTCGTCCCGAGTCATGCCGTGAAGGCGGGCAAATGTGACCACAAAATCAAGCGCAGTCATCCAATCGTGCAATTTCTCCCCTTCCGAAACAAAGCCAACTCGAGAGTATGGCGCTGAGTTTTTCCACGGATTTGTGCCGAAGAGTTTCACATCTCCTGAACTCGGTTTTAATTTCCCCATCATTAATTTGAAAAGGGTTGATTTCCCTGCTCCATTCATTCCTAAGATTCCGGTTACTCCGCCCGAAATTCCCAAGGAGATTCCCGAGAGCGCATTTATTCGACCGTAGGTTTTGGAAACCTGATTGAACATCACCACAGGTACAGAAACATTTGGAGTCCATTCTTTGGTTTCGGCTTGACCAACCTGGGTCATATCTGGCATCATTCTCGGGTCACCTCCAAAGATGAAACACGATTTGCGAGTAAGTATAGAGCTAAACCATTGAAGATTACCACCGAGGCTAATGACCAAGCCCATGGATGGTCATAGGTCATTTCGGTTCCGATTATCGCTTGGCAAACATGGGCGATCGAATCATAAGGTGAAATCACATACAAAATCGACTTGTCGAATAAACCATCGATTATTGCAGCCATGGTTTTTGTGCCCATCAAAATCGCCAATAATCCGATTGCGGGAAAGAATCTCCCTCTCGAAACACTCGAGAGGGCTAAGCCGATGGAGGTATAGGTGAAAGATAGGAAAAGTCCGCATGCAAAAGCCGCTAAAAATAACGGCCATGCCCATCCCCGCCCCATAACCAAAATGTCTGCGAAATAGTAGAGTGCGAGTGTGCCGTTGATTATTATGAATAAAATAATCATTATCGAAAGGAATTTCATCGCTGCATAATCGAATCTTGAAATCGGGCGTGAAAAGTATAATGCACTAGTTCCATGGGCTCGATCGTCAGAGATCATACCACCGACTAATAAGGCCGCTACAACGGGATAATAGAGAATATTACGCGGCCAAAACCCCATCACGTGCCCGTATAAATTGTCGCGGTTCACCCCGAACATACCGTAGAGGGTACTCTCGCCAATCAGCCCAGCTAACACGGTGAGTGCCACGTCGGTCATCGAAGCTATAATCACAAAAAAAACGAATAATTTGGTTGGCATTCCCCAAGGCCTGTGGCCTTTTTTGAATATTCCAAGAACATGGTGTCTGAGGATTGCCCAATTACGCATCCAACGCGGGTTTAATTCACCTTCCCAAGTCTGATAAATCTGCTGGAATATTTGTCCAGTCTGCTGTTCAGCCACCTGTGCCTCAGCGATTTCATCGCCATCTCCCGACGACCACGCCGCCTCCATTCTCGCTTGGCCTGTCACGGGGGTTTGTGCACCGAAAGTTTCGATTTCATCGCTCAAAGCATCACCCCTTTCAACAAGTCGTCAGTCGATTTGACCTCATGGCCTAGACGGTCCATTATCACTAGGAATAAATCTTCCAAACTTGCCTCGTGGTCGTGCATCCTTCTAACTTGAGATCCGGCTTGATTTGCACAATTTAGAATAGCATTGTGAATATCATCTCCAGTATGTTTGATTCGCATAATTCGCCCTTCCCGGCGAACCGATAACCCTCGGTCTTTCATGATCTCTTCCATTTTTGAAGCTGCGCCCCAAACATGAATTTCAACCTCTTTATCGATCGCTTTTAAATCCTCAATCTTCCCTTGTGCTGCCAGTTTTCCTTTATGCAAAAGGACGATATTTTCACAAACTCTTTCAACATCTTCCATCAGATGAGATGCCATCAATATCGAGCGGCCGCCTTGTTTAACTGTTGTCTCCAAAGTGTTGAGCATGAATTCTCTGGCTTGTTGATCGAGGCCGTTACTAGGCTCATCTGCAATTATCAAAAGCGGGTCATGAATAAGGGCACAAGCCAATTTTGTTGCCTGTTTCATACCGGTTGAAAATGTTGAAACCTCACGATATCTTTGCTCTCCAAGTCCAACATATTCCAGGGCTTGGTGGGCTCTTTGCATTGCCACTTGTGGATTCATCCCTAACAGTTCCCCGCTGTATTTGACCTGATATATCGCTTCCATTTTGGGATTGAGTGCATCATATTCAGGCATATAGCCAATGCGTTGTCGAATCATATCGCCTTGGGTACGGATGTCGAGTTCGAGCACTCTTCCATCTCCAGATGTCAGTTGAATCAAACCGAGGATTGTTTTGAGAAATGTGGATTTCCCGGCACCGTTCGGCCCAAGTAAACCGGTCGCGCCATGTGGGATTTGGATGTCCAATGAATCCAAGGCGATATGAGGGCCATAAGCCTTGGTTAGGCCCGTGGATTCTATGACGAATTCCCCGACCATGTCGACATGACACTTCGATAGGCCCTTGAACATGCCCCTTACAGGGGCAATCCTTCTCGGGTCTTTATGGCGATACCTTTTGTAAAAGACTCCATCTCGGATGCCGTTGATTGACTTCGGCCAACACCGAGCAAATTTCCATTCTTGTCCACGATTAAAACGGTTTCATCCGGTCGAACCCAACCATCGCAGCCAAGGATAAATCCATGCATGACGGTTCGACCTTGACGGATAAATGGTGCAGCATCGTCATCGACGACGACCCATGCGATTCCCCCAGCACAATTATTGATGATACCTTCAGGACCAAATCCTAACGGAATTGGATTTTGCCGTAGTGAATGAGCCCATTTTGCCCCTTCGATCGTCAAGGAAATACCACCTTCTGCTAAGCGAGGCGAGAATAGATGGCGACCATCAGCGTGAATGACATTTTTCACTCGATCAGTACGACTCATCACGTAGGTTGCCCCTTCCAATATTTCCTCTGCGTCATTCGGGTGAATATTGTTCAGAACAACCAATTTATCAAAAATTTGCCAACGGTTTAGCATCTCTCTATCACGCTCACTTTCTTCAATCTTCAATAGATCAAATGCTCGCTGATGCAAACCTTCGCCCTCGGAAATATCCATACAAAGTATTTTTCGTTCAAAGATTCCTAATCTTTCCAATTCAGATTTGATCCACATCATATCAGGACGGCGCTTCCACAGCCAATCTGGCCCTTCTATCTGCGCCCACGGATTAAGGTCCTCCAGACTCCAAGGAATCAAGCCGAGAGGGGTTAAAACCATGATTTCTATATCTTGTGAAACCAATCGCTCGATCAGGTCTCCGACCTTGGTTCGCCAAGGTGCCGGTGCGCCATGTAAAACCAAAACATCCCCAGGGGAGGTTGAACGCCATCGAGTGAATAATCTGCGTCTTGCCATAACGATATGTGGTCGGTGATGAGTATCGATTCCACCCCAGGTTTCACAACCGTTTCGAGGGGTATATTGAGCATTCAATAACCACTCCCAGTTCTCTTCCCATCTTCCTTTTTGCTCACCGATTTCTTTACTCGCACTAATGTCGTCGAGTATTATCGGCTCCATCGAGGATTTAGCAGGGTTGGTCACTAGCCATAGGAATGCCTCGCGCAGGGCTGAATGCTCGTGACTTCGCCTCTCTGCCAAGCGCCAAATCGTGCCGTCGCGAACAGCTTGGCGGCATCGCGATAATTCCTGAAGGGTAATCTCTAGATTGAAGCGAGCGAGGATTTCGGTTCGCTCAGATTTTGGCAAAGCTCTTACCTCAGCAGGTGTAACTCCAGAAATTGCAGGTGTAATCATTGGCCACTCGGTCATTTCGGCGATTTTTTCGGTACCCCATGGTGTTAACAAACGACCGTCGCGAGCAAATAATGCATAAGCGGCTGAATCGAATAGATCTGCACCCATAGCAACCAGCATTGGGAATAGCATAGGGTGACCACAACCAAACATATGTACCGGTTTTGATGGTTTTAATCTCGATTTACAGACCAACATTATTTTTGCTAAATCCTTGTAGCGTTGCTGCTCCATTATGGGTACAATTCCACCAATCGGATGCACGGTGAAATCAAACTTACTCATCCCAATTGCGCTTTTGGCGCGTAATTCGGGAAAAATCCCACCCTGAATCGGGCCATTCAACATAGTACTCCCAGCCGTTTCCAGTGATGGTGCAGCGCGTTTGATGGTTTCATCGACCGCGTCTTCGACCTGTGAATAAGTCATATCTGGCCTACTAAACACATCGAGCATCGTTGCAATGTCTACTCCAATATTTTTCTGAAATTCGACAATTTCTTCGACCCCAACCTCGACATCGCCATAAATATAAGATTGAAAAGTCCCCGAATCGGTCATGATTATTCCAGGATAATCTATTAACTCATGGACATTTTTTTCCAAAGCGACCTCTTTGAGATGATCGTGTTTCCAAATCACATAAGAGTTGGTGATCAGGGCTTGAATTCCATATTTGTCCCACATTTCACGTGGCTCTATGGTACGAATGTTTGGATTGATAACCGGGAGCAAACACGGGGTCTCCAAAACCCCATGTGCAGTATGGAGTTTACCCAACCGAGCTTGACCATCCCTGATGGTAATCTCAAAACGGCCAAGGTCTTTCTCCCGGCAAGGTTTTGGGTCTGGACGGCGTCCATCAAGCCACTTCATATCAGGGCGCTGCCGCCGGGGGGTAATCAAGTCTTTAGGTTGGAACTAGAGGTCGAGTTGGCTTGCTAAGAGTGCAGCGAGGTGAGATTCTATATTGCGTAGGTGGCCTGAAAGCGTGACTCGAGAAATATCGATCGAAGCTGCGATCTCCTTTGGCGAGATTTGCCGTGGATTTTCATAATAACCCAATTTCCAGGCTGCTTCAAAAGCCTTGATTTTTTGTTCGGTCAAGCCTTTGGTCAAATAATCCTCTTCACTTGGTGTCGAGTCGACTACCGATATAGAAACTGGCTCTTTGAATTGGCGGAATCCTTCAACCATCTGTTTACAGCCTTTTGGGCTACCTCTGATGATTATTAGCGTCTCGGTTCGGCCGATAAACGAATCTGGAATGACTACTGCACTATTGATGGCTTCACCAATTAGGCTTAGACCATGATAATTCTGGCAAATAGCGGTATGAATCGGTTGCCCCCTTTCTTCTCTAACCGAGAGAATCTCTTCGACAACCAACCAAGGAATGTCATTAAGTTCATCGAGTTCATGGCCTTGTATCATTTTTATCTCATATGCTTGACGTAAAAATCCGGCTTCTTTATCTCGCCAAATATTTCCCATCAAAGTCATTTTCTCACAGATTGCGAAGAGTTCTTTGAACTCGGTATTCATCAACTGTGCCCCTGTGTACCGGACCCTTACCTCTCTCATAGGAGGATATACGGTTCCTATCCTATATCAATGCACGACCGGCAGATGCTCAATTCATCATACAAAATCAACTCCACCATGAGCCAATACAAACTCTCGGCCTAAGTCGTCGAATGTATCCAAAAGACTTTTTGTAAACTTTATACTATCTATTTCGGGATCATTTTCAAGATCATTTTTAATGCCTTGTAAAGTGCCAGGTGCGGCTCCACAAGATATACAAGCGCCACCTAAATCCAAAACTAATTGTAAACAATTATTCGATTCGATTTTTGATGAAATTAGTATCTCCCCTCCATGACCATCTAAGGCAGCTCTTACCGGTCCAAGTCGCGATAATAAAGCTGGGACCAAATCCGTTAAACCTATCAAACTAAGGTCACGCAAGCGTTCCTCCTCCTCCAGATTAGTAGATTCGGCAATTCTTTTTGAAGATTCAATAGCCAAAGCATCAGCAGCCTCACGCCGATATTGCTCTAGGATATCATCGTCCATATTTCTATGGCTGAGTCCGAAAGGTAATAACCCTCCCTAAAGTTAGGCAAAATCTGTTTACAGTCCTTGATAAGGAAGCGCTTGTAGGCACAGGTATGAGCGAAGAGGTATTGTGCATTGAAAACCTCCACGTCTCGGTCGATGGTATCGAGATTATCAAGGGCTTGAACCTTGTGATCAACAAAGGTGAAGTTCATGCGATCATGGGTCGGAATGGTGCTGGAAAATCCACTTTGGCTAATGTGATTATGGGTCATCCAGCATATGAGATCACATCGGGAACAATTCATTATCTCGGTCGAGCACTAGAGGAGTTTGAAGTCTTTGAAAGAGCTCGGGCAGGCATGTTTTTGTCATTTCAATATCCTGTGGTTATCCCCGGAGTTCAAGTTGGAACCTTCTTGCGAAAATCTGTAAAAGCGGTACGAGGAGATGATTCACTTAGTCCGCGCCAATTCAGAGCTGAGTTGAGAGAAAAAATGTCCTTATTGGAAATGGATCGCTCTTTTTTGGGCAGATATGTGAATGACGGATTTAGTGGCGGAGAAAAAAAGCGTTTGGAAATTCTTCAAATGCTACTTTTACAACCCAAACTCGCATTGCTCGATGAAACCGATTCCGGTTTAGATATCGATGCATTGCGAGTGATTGCAGATGGAATAAATTCGGTTACAACCGATGCTGGTTGCCTCGTTATCACCCATTATCAAAGACTATTAAATCATGTTCAACCAGATTTTGTTCATGTAATGATCGATGGTAAAATAGTAAAAACCGGCGGTTCAGAACTCGCCGGAAAGTTAGAAGAAAAAGGCTACGAATGGCTCGAAACAGCCGCATGAAATTCAGGTGAAACCATGGCTGAAGAAAATGCACAGAACGCGATTGTAGATTACCAATTTGGTTTTCACGATCCTGAAACGGCTACGATTAGATTCGATAGTGGTTTGAGTGAAAAGGTCGTACGGGACATTTCAGAGCTCAAAGGGGAACCAGAGTGGATGACCGAAATTCGGATTAAAGCATTCCACCGATTCGAGCAAATGCCAATGCCAAAATGGGGAAGCGACATTTTGGAGCAAATCGATTTTGATTCGATTATATATTTCCTACGTTCTTCGGAAAAAACCGAAAAAAATTGGGACGATGTTCCAAAAGATATCAGGAATACATTCGAACGGCTTGGAATTCCAGAAGCGGAGCAAAAATGGCTTGGAGGAGTGACTGCCCAATATGAGTCAGAAGCGGTTTACCATTCGATTAGAGAAGACTTAGAGGCCCAAGGCGTGATTTTCCTTGATATGGATTCCGGTCTCAAACAATATCCGGAAATCGTCAAAAAATATTTCTGTTCAGTCGTGCCTTATTCCGATAATAAATTCGCGGCTTTGAATACCGCAGTTTGGTCTGGAGGCTCATTCCTGTATATTCCGAAAGGGGTGCATGTCGAGATGCCGGTTCAAGCATATTTTAGAATTAATGCCAAGAATATGGGCCAGTTTGAAAGAACCCTAATCATCGCCGATGAAGGTGCTAAAATCAATTATGTTGAAGGCTGTACTGCGCCTACTTATTCTACTGATTCCCTTCATTCTGCAGTGGTCGAATTAATCGCTTTAGAAGGTTCTACCATTCGATATTCAACCATCCAAAATTGGTCGGCCAACGTTTACAATCTCGTCACCAAAAGAGGGGTTGCTCATGCTAATTCAACCATCGAATGGGTCGATGGAAATATAGGGTCAAAACTTACAATGAAATATCCAGCTATACTTTTACGTGGTGAAGGTGCACATGCAGAGGTAATTTCTGTTGCATATGCTGGTAAAGGTCAACACCAAGACACCGGTGCAAAAGTTCACCATCTCGCGCCCAATACTACCTCCAATATTCTATCGAAATCAATTTCAAAACATGGTGGACGCTCTTCTTACCGGGGACTGTTACAGGTCACACCGAAGGCCGATCAATGCCGTTCAAAAATTGTTTGCGACGCACTTATCCTCGATCCAGAATCCAGATCCGATACATACCCTACAATGGAGATTGGAAATTCTACTGCCGATATTGAACACGAAGCAAGCGTTTCAAAAGTAAGCGGTGATCAATTATTTTACTTGATGAGTCGAGGCCATACTGAAACCGAAGCTATGGGATTGATCGTTAACGGATTCTTTGAACCATTCACTCGAGAATTACCGATGGAATATGCAGTCGAACTAAACCGTCTCCTTGAATTAGAGATGGAGGGTTCGATTGGATGATCTCTTATCTCGATATTGCTGTTCCACCAAGAAGTGTACATTTGTGGCGTTATACCCCGTGGAAAAGAATTCACCCAACAAAGGTGGATGAGGTTCCCACCGTCGATGAATTTTTTTTTTCAGAGGGGATTGATTTCCAATCTTCCAGTAGTGACGAAATTGCTCGTTCCTTCATCCACACGGTTTCCAAAAAATCGGTTTTTCTAGAATTAATCGACCAAATAACCGATCTAAATATTAGAGCAAGTGGCCATATGAGCGCAGGCGAGTTGAAAATTAAGTCCTCCGGTAATTCAACCTTAATCATAAGGTTAAGCGGAGAACCAGGTTGGGCAGGTTTGAGGATCACCGGAGAAGTTGAGGGCCAATTAAGTGTGGTATTGGTCAATGATTTAGCAAAGGATGCCCACCTTTTACGCTGTGATGATTGGAAGGTAAGTCGAGACTCCAAACTCGAGTTTTCTACGTTATCTAGTGGAGGTTTTTTAATTAAATCAGATATCAGAGTTGATCTTACCCAACCCGGTTCTTCTTGCACAGGTGCAATCGCTTCTCACGGTCACGAATCTCGTCATGATGACCATCATGTGGAAATTATCCATAATGCTGGGCATACAAATTCAACCTTGGTTATTCATTCGGCCTGTGGCGGGTCTTCACATTCGGTCAGTACCGGATTACTGACCATCGTAAAAGGAGCAGATGGAAGTGATGCTGGACAGGTTTTCCGAAATCTTTTGCTTTCTCCAAAGGCTAGAGCTGAAGCAATACCTGAACTCGAAGTATTAGCCGATGATGTCAAGGCTGCTCATGGAGCCGCAAGTGCGGCAATTTCCCCAGAGCAAATTCATTATTTATGCACTAGAGGTCTTTCACCCTCTCAAGCAAGTTCACTCATCGTGGAGGGATTTTTGATGGACGCATTCAGAAATGTAAAAAATCAAAAGGTTATCGACGTAATTAGAACCAGGCTATTAGTCCATTTAGAGTGTTTGGTGAACGGGTGATTAAATTTGAAGGACCAATTTCCAATTCTTCAGCGCAAAGTCAATGGTAAACCATTGATCTATCTCGATAATGCTGCTACTACCCAAAAACCGCAATGTGTTATCGATGCGATGAACGATTATTATTGCAACAATAACTCTAATGTTCATCGGGCGGTTCATACCTTAGCCGGAGAAGCAACCGAAGCCTACGAAGAGTGCCGCCGCTTGCTCAAATCTAGATATAATGCTGACCGAGTGATCATCACAAGTGGTACTACTGAATCGATAAATTTGGTAGCCCATGCTTGGGCAAGACCAAATCTTGTGGCTGGTGATGTTATCGTACTCAGTGAAATGGAACATCATAGCGACATCGTCCCCTGGCAAATTTTAGCAAAATCGATTGCGGTTGAATTGAGGTTTATTCCATTAAAGGACGGAAAATTGGATTTGGAAGCTTACAAAATCGCCCTCGATGGCGCGAAATTGGTTTGTATCACCCAAACCTCAAATGTGCTTGGTACCAGAAATCCAGTCAGATCAATAATCGAGTTAGCAAAAGAAGTAGATGCAAAGGTGCTTCTTGATTCTGCTCAAGCTGTGCCTCATGAAGAGATAGATTTCAAGGAATTAGGTGCGGATTTTATGGCCTTTAGTGCTCATAAAATGTGTGGTCCAACCGGGATTGGCGCATTATTGGTCAAGCCTGAAACATTTAACGAAATGGATGTATTCATGGGAGGAGGGGACATGATCGAAAAGGTGACATTGGCAGGTACAACCTTCCAAACAAATGAGCACAAATTTGAGGCCGGAACTCCTAAAATCGCCGAAGGGGTTGGTTGGGCAGCAGCGCTAAAATGGTTTGCCAAAATCGATTTGGCTTCTCATCATAAGCGGATTCTAAATTTAGCCAGAATCACTTCAGATTATCTATCAAAAAAAGGAATGAAAATCCACTCACCACTCCATGATGGCGATGGAGCAATTGTCTCATTCAATCATCCAAATATTCATCCCGAAGATTTTGCACGACTCCTCGATGCTCAAGGCATAGCGGTTCGTACCGGTCATCATTGCGCGCAACCACTAATGGAACGATTGGGTGTTAGTGGTACGATTAGAGCCTCTTTTTACATTTATAATGACGAGACCGATGTTCGGGCATTTATCAGCGGAGTCGACCGGGTTTTGGAGGTCTTAGAATGAGCTGGAGCCCTGCTCTTCAAGAGATTATTGAAGAATTTTCTGAGATCGATGACCAGTTTGAAAAATTGGAAATTTTAATCGATTTCGCAGACCACGTCAATGAGTTACCCCTAGAACAATGGACCGATGAAAATTTGGTTAAAGGTTGCCAGTCCATCGCTCATATTCAGGTTGAAATAATAGATGATTGCATCGATCTAAAAGCAGCAGCCGATGCGAAACTCGTCCAAGGTTTACAAGGAATTCTGACGATTGCAATTCAGGGCTTGAGCCCTCAAAGTGCACTCGACCTAACCCCTGATTTTGCGGTTGAAATGGGTTTGTTGAATACATTGACCCCTAGCCGTTCCAACGGATTTAGAAATATGTTCGATTTGATTCAAACAACGATAAAAGAGATGATTTGATGGTTACAAAAGAACAAGTGATGAGCGCTTTAGAGCAGGTTGATGATCCTGAATTACATCTTAATTTAGTAGAATTAGGATTGATTTACGATGTTAGACTCGAAACAAAGGAGGATAAAATCCATGCTGAGGTAGATATGACATTAACCTCCCCAGGTTGCCCTGCTGCTGCTGAAATTATGGCTGCTGCTCACCGAGCAGCATTGGATGTAGTCGAAAGCGTTCATATCAATTTGGTTTGGACTCCTCGCTGGGATCCTAAGGTTCACGCTTCTGAAGATGCCAAAATGGATATGGGTATTTGGGACTAGAGAAACCATTGATTACTTTTAATTCTACAGCAAGAATAAAAACCTCATACCCACAAGGGTCGACTCATGAAGAGGTGTTCGGTCTGCAAACGAACCGCCACCGGCGATTGCCGAGGGTGTAGAAAACCGGTTTGTAATTATCATTTAGTCAACCGTCAATGTCTAAAATGTCACAAGATTCGAAACCGGTGAGTTCATAGGCCGGGTAATTGCTAGTAATATACATGAAAATTTCCACTCAAAACCAAATTACTCCTGCGGGTGGTTTCGACGAATTAATGGTTTTTGGAGAAATATTCTTTGGTAGTCTGATAGTTGCAGCGGCTTATTTTGGTTATAGACATGTAAAACACGGTTTGTCATTACCAGGTTCACAAAGATTTGATTGGACTGTTTTGATCCTTGGGTTATGGTGTTTCGTTGGAATGTCGGTCGATGGCTGGGGTCATAAACACGGTGCTGTCGATGATTCTTTTTTCACTCCTTGGCACGCGATTTGGTACTCTGGCTTTACCGCGTATGCCAGTTTCATTACAATTGCACTATGGAGATTACACGATGGCCCACTCCCTACCTCGCCGCGAACAATCAAACAATTTCTATCAGCAATGCCAGCCGGTTATAGTTCGGCGGTAGCGGGGATGGTCGTTTTCAGCCTAGCGGGTTTAGGTGATATGTTATGGCATACCTTTTTGGGAATTGAAGGTGGGATTGATATTTTACTTTCACCAACCCATCTTGGTTTAGCAGCTGGTTTAGCCTTGACATTAATGGCACCCTTCTGGTCGGCATGGCATAATCCGAACTCTGGAAAAGAGGGACTCTCTAGTCAGATGCCGATGCTATTTGCACTTGGGGCAACTTGGTCGGTTCTGACTCTCTTTACAAGTTATGCCCATCACCAAACCATATCGTATAATTCGATATGTGCAGTTGCAAACGGTTGTCCAGATGGGAATCAAGGATTGGAATTAGGCATTACTTCGATTTTATTACAATCTGCTATTTTAACCGGGTTCATACTTCTATTTATGAAAAGGTGGAGGCCAGCCCCTGGGGCTTTTACTATTCTTCTGGGTGTTAATGGACTTGCAATCGCCGCCTTTGCTCCTGGTGAATTGAAGGTTGCTTGGAAACATATATTGGTACCAATAATTGCTGGAGTCATTTTAGATTTGATTTACAAATATATGCCGAAGGAAAAGGTCAGAACTTTCGCTTTCATTATCCCTGCAAGTCATACTTTAACTTGGATTTTGATTTGGTTGACTCAAGTACCATTCAAAATTGCGACCTCAAAGGGTTATCCAGTAATGTCTCCATTCGGTTGGACAATTCATTCAACCATCGGTACTGTTTTCCTCGCAGGCTGTGTTGGAGTTTTGATGAGCATTGTAATCAACCCACCTGAATTACCACATGCTGAGGATATACGATGACTTTGTATTTCGCTTACGGTTCAAATTTAAATGTGGCCGATTGGACAAAATGGTGCAATGATTTCGGCTTTAATCCTGAAGGTATGACAGAGATTTGCCCGGCATGGCTTCCAGGTTATTCATTGAAATTTCATTATTATTCCCAAGGCCGAGGTGGTGGAGCTGCTGATGTGGTCAAAACTGAAACCGGTTGTGCAGTACCTGGTGTTTTATTTGAGTTAGACGATAAGGCATTGGCTGCGATGGACGAAAAAGAAGGCCATCCAAAGTATTATCAAAGAAAATGGGTCGATATTTGTTGTCCAAATGGAGACTCTAAAAAGGCTTTAACCTATACGGTAGTTCAAAGTAAATTACAACCGAATTATATTCAACCAACCGATTCATACATTGAATTGATTTCATCTGGGCTGAAGAAGAGAGGGCTGCCAATCTCGGATTTGGTGAATGCTATTGAAGACGAAGCGAGTCATTTTCCAATCAAGGATGTTTTTGTTTATGGAACCTTGCTCAGTGGCGAATCGAGAGCGCCGATCATTAAAAATTTGAATGGAATTCTTATTTCTGACGCGACGTGTGAAGGAGTTTTGGTCGATTTGGGTTCTTATCCAGGTTTACTCATAGGAACAGAATTGGTGAGGGGTGAGTTATATGAGTTTGAGGATTTGAAAACCGCTCTTCAACGATTAGATTCGATAGAAGGGGTTGATGCCGGTCTTTATCGCCGTCACATTATTTCTGTCGAAACCGATATTGGTCCTCAATGGGCTTGGACATATTTCTATAACGGCGAGGAGAAAAATAATCAGATAGAATCTGGGTCTTGGAAAAACCGAAATTAGTCATCTATTTTTCCAAATATTTTATTTGATACCGCAAGTGTTTCCTTTGAGATGTTGATTAAAACCTGAAATAATTCGAGTGCGATCAAAATTAATGCTAAAGTGATAGATGTGAAAATTGATTTTTCTGTTCCATTTAATCATCGCCTGACCACGATAGTCAAGATATCGCCATCATTCAGTAAATGGTCTAATCCTACACGTTGCCAATCGAATTTTGCCGATGGACCTTTTACTCGGGCGAATCTGAATTTGCGCACGAAATCACGGTGTAAATTATTGCAAACATTTCGCACCGTTGAGTCATCCTTGACAATCAAAGGTTCATCCATATCTGCATCTTGACCTTGAGGCTTGAGAAAAATTCTCATGAAGCCTAAGTTATCATAGATAAAATCCTTCAGGTCTTCGAGGCCGATGCCTTTGAAAGCCGAAATTCGCATAATTGGCCAACCTTGCGGTAAAGATTTTTCTGAACGAACCAATTCGTGCTCTTGAGCGATGTCGATTTTATTGATCGCAACCACTGCTTTTGAATATACTCTACTACCGGCTAAAGTATCAACGATCATCTGTGAATCCGAACGAGCGAATGATCTCGCTCATTTCTGGGGCGGTGAGGTGAGTTTGCTCGACGGTGGTTCGAACATCGATTCCGCCTCTGAGGGTTCGCCTGATGAAAACCGGGGGTTTGGTTTGGTTCAACCTCATGCCAGCATTCTCCAATTCGCGATGAAGCACATGGAAGTGTGCGTCCTGAAACGGGTCGACGATGTACAAAACCATATCACAAGAGCGAATTACCCCAAGGATTTCCTTTCCTCGGCCTTTACCTTCAGCAGCTCCTTTGATCAGACCTGGCAAATCTAAAATCTGAATTTTTGCTCCTTTATGCTCCATCAATCCCGGAATACAGGTTAAGGTTGTGAATTCGAAGTGGCCTTCTTCGGATTCAGCATCGGTAACCTGATTGATCAATGTCGATTTTCCGACCGAGGGAAATCCGACTAAAGCAACCGTTGCATCACCCGATTTTCGGACTTCGAAACCCTTCGAAGGCCCAGATGCTTTTGCTGAAGCAGCTACCTTCTCTTCCTTGAGTTTTAATTGGGCGATTTTTGCTTTGAGTTTTCCAATATGAGCATTGGTCGCCTTGTTTTTTTGAGTTTTGTGAATCTCATCATAAAGGGCCTGAATTTGCTCTTTGATGGTAGCCAAATCACACCCTCCTAATTCACTCGGGGAGAACCACATTCTTGAATGCTATCACCCCGTCGGCTTGAAGCGTGAAGAATGCAGACCATGCGGTATTGTTCTTCAAATTGCGCGATATGTTGAAAAAATTTGAAGGATTCATGGTCGTTACAATTAACGAAGAAGGATATTATCGACTCTACACACCCAGCCGTAGGCCATTCATGGCGATCGCTGTTCAAAAAAAACACGTTGGTGTCTATTCGATGACAGTATATGAAAAACCAGAAATTGTCCAGAGATTAGCGCCAAGACGAATTGGAAAATCCTGCCTAGGGTTTTCTAGCGATGAAGATCCACTATTGGATGAGGTGCCAGCATTTATTGAACGCTGTTTTCAGCATTGTGTACACTCAGGACAAGTCCCGATGAAGTGAAGACATATCGCTTGGTCCCAAGGCTATATGGGCATAGAGATGATTCTCCATCTGGTCGATGAGAAATGTCTTAATTCTATACTCAAGATGGATTGGACCGAATTGGTTGATTCGATGTCAAAATCAACATTAAGAGATTCTAGACCAAAAAAGGATTCAATATTAGAACGCAGTTTTGATATTGATTGTGAAGCAGAATTTTTGGATTTAGCAGAAGCGATTACAGAACGAGGAATTACCAAAAAGGTACTTGCAAACACAAGTTCATTCGATGTACTTCTAAAGTTGATCGAATGGTGTTCTATCGGTAATTGGAATGCATGGGAAGCACGATGTTATCTATATATTGAAAATGCGATCGGCCACAAGATTGATTCGATGTATAGCGAGAATGTTTGGGATGAAGTTAGGCTTGGGCTTGGCGATTTTACAGCATCAGACTTTAGTGAGAAAGTCTGCGAGGATTGGATGCATCGAAGGGAGAAGTTGGGTGAAACTTTGGACCAATCCAAAGACCCCCGAATTATTCCTACATTCGAAGCACATGACCGTAATTCCCGTACTCTTCACCATGCAGTAACGAAGAAAAATTTCCTCCAAATCCTCGGGCGAGAGCACTTGCCCCCACAGGATTGGGGTCATGGCCAATGGAATCTCAAATCGATTCTTGATTCGTGAGATTCAAGAAGGGCTTGCCTTTGGCCCCAACCATGACCGATGATGAAGTTGAAGCGGAAGAATCCGAAATAGAGGTCATTATGCCCGAAGAAGTCGAAGAAATCGACCCACTTGAAGAGGCGCTTTCACGAGCCGAAGCAGCTGAAAAAGAGATATCCTATCGAGATGCTGAAATCCAAAATGTCAGAAAAAGACTGATGGCTGAAAAGTCAACTGCGATTCAATATGGTGGCATGGGTATGGCTAGGAAGATGCTCGCTATTCTTGCGGATATCGATCGGGCTTTAGCGGTCGATGAAGACGATGGACTCACCCTGATTCGAACCAAGATGTGGACTGAGTTATCTGCCGACGGGGTAAAAGAAATTACTGCAAAAGGGGAAAAATTCGATCCCAAATCGATGGAGGCCATCACCACAATTCCCCCATCCGATGATTTCCCTGCGAACCGGGTTATCGAGCAATTAGAAGCCGGTTATATGTACAAGGATCGAGTTCTCATTCCGGCTAGAGTAGTTGTAGCATCCGACCAGTAAGCACCTTATCGGTTCTCATTGAGATTGATCACGCCAACCTCCAATCGTTCATGAGTGGGATGAACCTCGACCAACAAAACTGGAATCTCTAGAATCGTTGCCAATTCTTCTGCAATTGGCAGAGGCAATTCTATTCTTTGAGTAGATTCGTCGTAACGAATCCAACCATCGAGTAAACCTATTTCCTGTTGTAATTCAGATATATCATCGAGAGAGTCTTGTTGAGAACAAGGAATAGCGCCAAAAATAATCGTATCATCATCTGAAAGGATTTCATAAGGTCGCAATGTTGCTTCTCCTCTTCGTTTGAAACGATTACGTAATTGCCCTGCATCCTTGTAAGCCGATGTGCAGAATTTTACTTGAAGGTCAAGACCTATCGCTGCATGTTTGATATCGATTGCAAGTTGGGCAGAACCTTGGGCCGCAGCGGTATTTCCGCTTGCCAAATTAAAACCACGGACGTCCATATTTTCTTGGTTCCCAACCGTAATTTCCAACTCGTTTAAATTTAAGAATTCTACTGAACTTTTGGATAATTCCGTAATAAGCAATTGTAATTCTTCATCTTTGCCCGGCTCGGCTGGTAATTCAACACCAACGCAAATTCCCGCTTTGCTCGCTGAGTTTACCGCCTCTAAATAAGGGTCAAGTTTTAGGTTGAGCAAGTGGAATCTAATTTCATCCAAACCTGCTTCACCAAGTTCTATCGCCTGTTCGGCTTTGATTGGAATCGATGTATAACAATGAATATGATGTGCAGGACCGAATTCATTTTTTAGGACCTTTATCGCTTCGACAGTCTTGTCAAAATCCATCATCGGATCACCGCCGGTTATGCCGGTACCAGTCGCTTTCATCGCATGACCCTCTTCAATAACTTCGCTCCAAGTAGTGCAGCGCCGTTCATTGGCAAACATATCAGGGGATTCTCGGCGATTATCACTGAGGGGGCAATAATCACATCCCCAATGGCATTTGCCAGTAACGAATAGAACAAGTTTACTGCCTCTTTGACATTGAATACAACCTTCTGCCTCATCCTCTTCTGGAGAGGTGACCTGGCTTGCCATCTTCAACTCCACAACGAGGTGTCAAAGCCCTTTGGTTTTCAATGCGCTGGTCAACAACCATCGA
>PSPR01000080.1 GCA_004195515.1 Methanobacteriota archaeon
AAACCGGCCCGCCGGCAGCGACGAATGCTTGGATAGTTTTGTCAAAATCCCAATAGCCGGCTTCCAATAATCCGAGTAAGGATTTTCTTAGCGCTAAATCAACAACTTCTGTTAAAGATTGTTTCTTTGAAATTCGTGCCCCAATTAAATTTGCTCTCAGGGCGGCGACTACCTCTTGTGTTGCAGAATGCCCCATGTCGGCACTCAACAATTCAAACTCCAGGTCTTCAAGAATCTCATCTAATACGGAACTATTCTTGATAATTTGTCCACCACTAGAGACTTCTGAATCGCTTAAATCTATATTGAAGTGGGCTGGCTCTACTGCTACTAATTTCCTACCTGTTGTTGATTGCATCCTATCACGATCTTTTAGTTTTGATTCTGTATCAGCTAAATTGCTGGGTTCAATCGATGCTGCTCTTTCTGCCCGTTTTCTCTGCTTTTTATCCCCAGGCTGAGCAAACGGATCTGGGGGCAATTGTTCTTTAAAATCGTCCCATTCATCTTCGACCTTTTCTTGAAAGTCTTCAAATCCGGGCGGTGGTGGTGGTGGCGCGGTCGTTTTCGCTTTCTCTATTGCCTCGAGTAATTTTCGTCGTTCGATAAGAGCTAGTTCTGCCTCAATAGAGTCTTCTTCTACGACAATTTCTTCTTTGACTACGTCTTTGGCTTGTTTTTTGAATCGATCGAATAATCCCATTCACACACCTCAATCATCCAATGTAAACTCGGTGCCGCGCTTCCTCTTGCGCCGTTTTGTTTTCGATTCGGTTGGTATCGACACTGTCTCAGGAGAGGTGGGTGTTTCTTCGGCAACATTGCCGAACAATTCAGGTTCTGTGCCTTGTAGTTCTGCGATTTGTTCATTGAATATATTTGCTAATACAAGAGTTTCTTGCTCCAAATTATTGAATTCTTCCGTTAAATTTTCAATGAGGCGTGACAATTCCTCACCTCTTTTCGATATTGTTTCAAACACTTCTGAAAGAGTGTTTTCGGCCTGCACGCGGCTACCAATATCAATCACGACTCCTGGGTTTGATGGGATGTCGGCAATAATTTGTACGCCAGAACCCAATGGTATCATCGCTCCTTTGGCTCCTTCTGGCGGAATTGCAGCCAATGTTTCGATAGTTTGTACTTGTTCGATGCGAATTTGCTCCAATCTACTAATTTGTTGTTCGAGGGCTTCCATCCGCTTACGGTTGATGTCAACGGTTTGGGCAATTCGCTGCAATTCGGCCCGATCGGATGCGCTCATCGAGTCGGGGGGGAGTCGGGGTGCAATGAAGCCGTCGCTTGGGTTAAGGTTAGTTTGGGGGTTAGGGAGTTGATGCTAAAAGAGTGTAGAGATGAAGATTATTCGCCATCCCAGATTCCTTCTGCAATCATGAATTCCATGACTCGTTCCGACACGTTCGCCCTGTTTCCCCCACGAACGCCTGTTGCAGATATTGCGAATACCTCTGGAGGTATGTCGTCCGCCTCACGGAGTTCGTAACCGACCTTGCGGCCGTAGGAAATTGCTTCGATATCGGGCATAACCCATGCCTCAACGTCTTCGTCAGCATACCTATGCTCAATCATTCTCTTTCGAACATCTGTTGAGAAGGGATCTGAATCCGATACTGGAGTATTTCTGATGCCAACAACAACCCTCTTTCCTTGATCTAACTCTCTTTGGATGAGCCATTCGTGACCCACGTGTAGAGGTTGCCAGCGACCTGGAAGAAGTACGGACTTTTGCTTCTCAAAGAGATGTGCTAGTTGCCCGACCATGTCGTCGACGGAGTTGCCTTCATTACCACTAGAATCTAGTGTGATGTGTGCACACTTTGGTTCATCAAAGGGGTCGCTAATACCTGTAAAATTAGTTATTTCACCAATGCGGGCCTTTGCGTAGAGGCCTTTCACATCTCTTTCCTCACATACTTCAAGAGATGTAGATACGTGCACCATAACTGCATTATCTGGGAGTATTTCTAGAATCTTCTCTCGTACGTCTTCGTAAGGAGTGATGAATGAACAAAGAACATCGGTGTGTTTTGAAATCATTTTTGCCATCTTAGCAATGCCGAGAAGATGTCTTTCTCGTCCTTCGCGGCTAAAATCGTGGTTAGCAAAGAAGTCTCTAATTGTGTCTCCATCAAGCACTTCACAACCATACCTGTCTGCAAAGACCTGTGAACCAAACTACTCTGTTGCTCATCATTACACCTTCCGGGACTCGGCCGAAATATGACCCGTATTTTATTGCGACGGGTGGTTGATGTAACTATTAATGTGTGAATTCCTATATCTGAAGTACCGGGGGGCGTTCCATGGAGGCAGGGCAGCCAGTGGTTCCTGAGGTCGGCGCTTTTCTCCTAGGTTCACCCAAAGCTGGCACCACTTGGTTAGCAGATGCCCTTTCTCAACACCCAGATATTTGTGTCTCTGATCCTAAGGAGCCAAATATTGTAGCTACTCACAAAGGAACTTTTTCCAGAGATATGCTGACTGTTTCGTAGAAAAAGGGGTGCGAATAGATTGTTCGGTTCACGCATTAGCCTGCCCGATAGCTCCTCAAAGAGTCAGAGAAAATTGGCCAGGTGCAAAATTGATTATTTCTCTTCGAGAGCCCGTCAGTCGCACGATTTCTCATTGGAATATGGCCATCAGCACAGAAGAAGATAAGGAAAATAATTTGGATTGGAGTGATTTTGAGGTGGCTTGGTCGGACTCACGTTTACAGTGTGACACACTTTATGGGTCGGCTATCTCAAGATGGCTGGAATTTTTTGATTTAGATTCTATTTTGATTATTGAAGCAAAGAGGATGAGGGGGGAGCCGGCGATCGTTCTGAAAAAAATTTGTGAGCACATTGGTGTCGATGATTATTCCTTTAGATTAGATCTGGTGCGCAACACAAATACTGCTTCAGATAGGCGGCCCCTTACTTTATTTGGCCGCCTATTTCGTAGCCTTGCAAATTTATTGCCTGATTTTGTAAAGAGGCCGGTTGTAAAGCGATTACAAAAAAAGGGTGTGAATATATACAAAATGCCAGTATTATCTGGTAAAGCACTTGAAAAACGGAAAATCACTGATGAGCAACGATCTATTCTGGCTGAAACAGTGAATGAAGACCTATTGCTTTTAGAAGAATTAACCGGTTTTTCAAATCCAGATTGGTGGATTCAGTCCTGATGGGCTATCCATTGCTCGTTCCAACGATCATCTGCTGCTACCATGAAAAATGGGTTTAATATATTGTCAACTACATCGTAATCAAGAGTTTTTCCCGCAGGACCCAACACACAACCTCCGGCACCGACAACGACAGCGTGTGCTGCCGCTATATCCCAACAAGATGTTGGTCCGAATCTAGGATAGAGATCTGCATTACCTTCTGCGACAATACATGCCTTCAAAGAAGAGCCCATTCTAATTAGGTCATAATTCCCAAGCGTTTTGGCAAAAGATTCGTCTTTCTCACCCCTATGCGATCCGCTTGCGACCAGCCTTGTTGGTTTTGGGGGATTTGAGGGATTTACCATCATTAAACCAGAACCATCTGAACCCCTTCTTTCTGATGGGTGGGATATGCCCCCTAACCAAGTGGTATTCGGCACCGGAGCATGAACAACGCCGAACAGCGGTGACCAGCGGGCGCCCTTTTTCGCCATCAATGCGATGTTAACAGTAAACATTCCATTCCGCTTGATGAATTCCTTTGTCCCATCAAGAGGGTCGACCAACCAACAAGTGTTACTCGAGATTGGGTCTCCGACATTACCTTCCTCCGAAACAATTGGTATGTTATTCAACGACTGTAATCCCTCGACAATGAGGTTGTGCGCTGCAATATCAGCTTCTGTCAAAGGAGAATTGTCACTTTTGTTAGATATTTCAAATCCTTCTGCGCGGTTGTAGATTTCTAAAATCGCAAGCCCTGCATCTTCTGCAAGCTTGACAATGAATTCTGAATCCAAAAGGGCCACTCCGATTAAAAATCTTGCATTTCTTCGGCTGCAGTTTCAAGCTTCGTTCGCGCCTCTTCACTCAGGTGGTAAAGAAAAGGGTCTTCTTCCCCGACAATTTCTTTCCAAGAAGACATGGTTCTAGCCCAAATTTCTTGTTCCGAATTCCATTCTAACCAACGGTCAACGAAATCACAGTGACGTTGTATTTCTTCATCATCATCAGACATTTTTCTCAAAATCGTATTCGTTTGTGCAAGCAGCATTCCAAATGGTGCATTTACTTTGTATGTTGTAAATGGGTTTCGTTCTTGCACTATCGTAAGATGTTCACGCCAAAGGCCGAATGTAACATCGTAAACCCAGCCAATTATCAGAACTATTGAAAGTACCCCTAAACCAATTCCAATTAAACCAAGATAAGTGGGTTGAATTCCAAAGACCGAATCCATCGCTTCGAATCTCCAACTCACTAATGGCCACACTAGAAGAGTGAGAGTTGTACACCAAAACCCCATCGAAATCAAGGTTTGGCTTTGTTGAATACGCCAATACTGGCGCATGAAAGATTTCTTCAGCACAGCATCGCCTCTCATGGTTCTGTTTTCACCGTTGCGCGTCCAGGTCAAGTGAAAGTTTGGTTAGATTACTCCTTAATCATTTCCAAAATGATTGGTTATTCCTGAATA
>PSPR01000034.1 GCA_004195515.1 Methanobacteriota archaeon
ATTGCCAGAATTCCAAAAACACGATGCGATATCGCTTGCATATGTTCGTTTTTCAAATTATTAGAAACATCATCATAGCCCTCAAGAGATTTGAATGGTTGCCCCTTCCTTCGAGCGATTACCCCCTGAATTTCAAATCCTGCTCGAGTCAATTTAAGGCCATGTTCTCGCTTTCCGAGAAGAATCTGCCACATGATTTGCCCCATTAAAATCAGCAATAACATTATTGGAAGCGTAAATCCATTCATTTCGACGGTTAAAATCGAGGGATCAATTTGGAAAATGATACCTGCAGCAATAACCGGTATTGGCATCAAACGGTTGATCAAAATTCCAATCCCGGTGTTAAAGAGAAAAATTTCGTGTTCTTCTTTGTGAACCGCCTTGAGTTTTTCTTCTAATTTAGGGGTGGAGTCACCAATATTGAAAATATCCGATAAATCATCGGGTAATTTCTCTCCGTGCGGATGTATATCTTCGACCATGAACTACTGAGGAAGGCATTTACCATGATAGTTTCGCCACCTCAATTTAAGTCAAATCGCAATTGTCATAGAGATATGGAACAAAAAACTCGGTGTGCTTGGTCAACAAAAGATCCACTATACATCGCATACCACGATCAGGAGTGGGGGCGTCCTAATCGAGATGGCAGACGCTTATTCGAGAAAATTTGCCTCGAAGGGGCTCAAGCAGGATTATCGTGGATTACAATTCTCAAGAAGAGAGAGAATTACCGACGATTATTTCAAGGATTCGATCCTGCAATAGTTGCGCAGTTCACCGATGAAGATGTGGAGCGATTGGTTTTGGACGCAGGAATAATTAGGAATCGGGCTAAGATAAAGAGCGCCATCAAAAATGCGAAAGTAGTGATGAACCACTTTGGTGGTGATGAGGATTCGTTTAGTGATTTTCTATGGGGTTTTGTTGGTGGAAATCCAATAATTAATTCTCGTAAAAGCATGGACGAAATTGTGGCAACGACCGATATTAGCATTAGAATGAGCAAAGAATTAAAGAAATTAGGTTTCTCATTTGTTGGCCCAACTACATGTTATGCAATGATGCAAGCTGCTGGAATGGTAGATGACCATCTTGTTAGTTGCTTTTGTCATAGCAATAATAGAATTGATCAATAAAGATAATCTTCATAGCTCGACCGCCGTTCAAGCCGCTCCGAGTGATAAGCTGTTGTCAAAATATCTTGATCCATAACTCGACCCCTACCATGAACATCGGTTTCTGCATGATGCTCTTTTTCAAATGTCATTTGTTCCTTAACGGCATCATGTTTTCTTTGGTCGACTTTTTGCATCAGAATTGAATTGATAAAAAGGGCGAAGAAAATTAATCCATTCGTGCCCTGGGTCAGTTCCATTTGAGAAGGAACTTCACCACTAAATATCAAAAACCCGGAGATTCCCATCAATGAACCCAAACCGGCTGAGCCGATCAAGTAGAGATTTTTTCGCATGAACCGATTGACGATGAAAGCAAATATCACCATCAAACCACCAGCAAACTGGTTACCGATATCAATTCCGCGGTTTTCAAGATTTCCAACAATGAAAAGCATTAATTGTAATGAGATGAAAATCGTAATCAATTTTGAAGCAACTCCGATCAACAATAGTAAAACTACACCAGAGATAAAAGAGGAAACAAAAAGAAATTCTTCTGGAGTCCATCCCGGTAAAAACTCTGTTACATATGGGAAAATCAGACTTGAACCTTGGAAACCGACCGCAGCACCCATAAAAAAAGTCAACAATTTGATTTTTCGATGACCTTGTATCATGAATACAAGTGCTAAGGCAATTAAAATCCCACCAAAGAGTGGGCCACTAAAGGCATCGAGAGCAAATAGCATTTTTTTGGGTCCCATCTAAAACCTGTTAGATAGTACTCGGTGTAATACTTTTGCCGAATCAAAGTACGCCTTGAGCTAACATTGCATCTGCAACCTTGAGGAAGCCTGCGACATTTGCACCGAAGACATAATCGCCATCACGGCCATATTTCTTTGCAGTATCGAATGCTTGCCGGTGAATCAAGACCATGATGTCGTCGAGGCGCTTGTCTACCTCTTCACGTGTCCAAGATAATCGCAAGGAGTTCTGGCTCATCTCGAGACCTGAGGTTGCAACCCCACCCGCGTTGCTGGCTTTTCCTGGAGCGAATAATACACCGGAGTTTTGGAATTTCTCCACAGCTTCGGGCATACAAGGCATATTTGCACCTTCAGCAACTGCGATTACTTGGTTCGCAATCAAATGCTCTGCATCTTGGCCGTTAATCTCATTCTGAGTCGCACATGGAAGTGCGACATCGACATTGACTGCCCAAAGTGGGTTATGGCCAATGCTATCATCACGAGCGGTGAAGGTCGAACCAGGGAATTTATCTGCATATTCGCTGATTCTTCCGCGTCGAGAATTCTTCAGATCCATGATCCAAGTTAACTTTTCACGGTCGATACCTGCAGGGTCGTGGACAAATCCGCCAGAGTCAGACATTGTGACAACTTTGCCACCGAGGTCTAGGACTTTTTCGGTAGCGAACTGAGCGACGTTTCCAGAACCTGAAATCGACACTTCAGCGCCTTCGAACGATTTGCCTTGAGCCGCGAGCATCTCTCGGGCAAAATATACTAAACCGTAACCGGTCGCTTCAGGTCGAATCAATGAACCGCCATATGAAAGACCTTTACCAGTGAGGATTCCCTCGAATTCATTCTTCAGTTTCTTGTACATTCCAAACATGTAGCCAATCTCACGACCGCCAACTCCTATATCACCTGCTGGTACATCGCAATTTGCGCCGATATGGCGCCATAATTCCATCATAAAGGATTGGCAGAATCGCATAACTTCACCATCGGATTTGCCCTTTGGATCGAAGTCAGAACCACCTTTGCCACCACCCATTGGTAGGGTGGTAAGGCTATTCTTGAAAACCTGCTCAAAAGCAAGGAATTTTAGAATTGAAGCATTTACGGACGGGTGGAAGCGAAGACCGCCTTTGTATGGACCGATTGCGCTATTGAATTGAATTCTAAAACCACGGTTGGTCTGAACTACACCACTATCGTCAACCCATGGGACTCTGAAATGGATCAAACGCTCCGGCTCGACAATTCTTTCTACGATTCCTGCGTCAACATATTCTGGATGTGCTTCCAAAACCGGTTCTAGTGATTCCAACACTTCCCAAACAGCCTGATGAAATTCAGGTTGATTCGGGTCACGTCGCTTTACTGCTTCGAAGATCTCTTTGATGACGCTCATATTGGCACCTCTAATTACACCTTTGGTGTAGTCCGCGCCACCTGAATGCACCTTACAAGCATTGTCACCTTTAGGGTGGTATTCAGCAGTAAGGACAGATAGTATTGAAGCGCTCCAAACGTTCAATTCGGCGTTCGCCCTGTTCATTTGAGTCACTCATCGCTCGAATCGCCTCTTCGATCAAAGCGTGCTCATTTGGTTGAATCCCAAGGAGCTTTTGCAATTTGTTGAGCATTGCCCATTCATCCTCGCTGATTCTTAGGATTACGCTGGATTTTCATCGAGGTGTAATTATATGTCATTCAATTTGTAATTACCTGTCGTACAATTCATATAGTGGTTATACTAAGCATAACCATAAGCGGAGGGACGAAGATGAGCACACCGAACACAGCTGTAACCCTAAGAATCACCGACGAGGATCTAGAATTGCTAGATGCTCGAATTGGCCTAGATGGGGCACGCAGCCGTTCCGATGTTATCCGAGCCGCGATCAGAACTCATCTTTCAAACCAACCTCTTTTGCCAGATATGGACACGATTACAATCCCGATTGGCCGGTCTACCAAACTTAGACTTGGACAATTATACGAATTGCAGGGAGTTAGCCCTGAACAAGCTGCGAGCGAAGGCTTGCAAAATTACGTGCGCAACCTCATCCAAGAGGAAAACGCACTCAATCAAATTCTCACCGAGGGCCTTGTAGAAGCCCGAGGTAAGACACAAAGACGCAAGGAGTTCACACAGTGAACTTAGGGTGAGAGCCACTAAATGGAGGGGATGGGAAAATGCAATGGAAGAACGAAAATGTAAATGATCGTACTTCCACCTTTCAGTTCAAGACCGCAATGTCAGGCGGAATTGGACTTGCTGCACTGCGTCTACGTGCAAAACTTGCACACACTGACAACCCAACACACGTCCCCTCGGGCAACCGGGGGGACTCCGATTCCACTCCCGCTTGTTAAGCGAGAGTAGTCCACACGCACCCGGGCCCCCACGTACCCGGGTGCAATTACTCACAACCGGTGCTGCCGCTCTGCCTTTCAGATGCTCAACCTTAAGGCCCTTCGACAAGGGCTTGTATCTTATGCGTGCCAGTTCTGCCCTGAAGTGGCTCGCCCATCCAACTCCAAGAGATGGTCAACTCGAAATGATTCAACAATGCATCGACACATTGGTCGAAGGTGGAGCTCATCTCGCAAGTGCACCCACAGGTGTTGGTAAAACCGCAGCCGCTCTGGCTGCTGCGCTCGAATACGCCAAGTCGTGTGATGAGAGAAAAACCATCATGTTCCTCACCCCTCGTCAATCCCAGCACAAAATCGTTGTCGATACGGTTCGTCGAATCAATGAAAGATCAACCGCTGATAAATTGAGCCTGGTCGATATGATCGGCCAATCTGGGATGTGCGTCGAGCCATTCGCAAATTCCGGTGGCGCATTATTCAGCATGCTTTGCTCTAACCACCGGAAAAACAAGCAATGTATTCCATGGTTCACGAATACACCTGAATTCGAAAGGAGAATTCTTTCTGACCCCTTACACGTCCATGAATTGGTGCAATTATCAAAAATTCATCGAGAAAACGGCGAGAAAAGGCAAACATGCCCGTGGAAAGCAGCAAGAAATGCTGCTAAACAAGCAGATATCATTGTATGTGATTATAATCATCTATTCATCGAAGAGGTGCGAAATGCTTCATTAAAGGCGATGGAATTAGGTTTGGATGACATTATTGTAATCGTTGATGAAGCTCATAATCTCCCCGATAGAGTCCGTAAAGGAATGGAGAGAAAACTAACGCCAACCATGATTCGTAATGCCGCGATGGAATTGGAGGAGCACCTAGGTTCTCTTGAGAAAGCTGCTCTGGTCAATGAAAGCGCTGGTACTGCGGTCGTACTCAAATCTTGGGCGCTTATGGTCTGTAAAGATTTCAGGCGAATCATGACAAGAGAATTCAAAAAATTGACCACACTCCTCGGTGATGAAAAGGAAATAGAAATTAAAGCGTCTTCAATACTCAACCTGATCGAAGAAGCGTTTGATGCGACTGCAGCAATCGCTTCACAGTCAACTCTTTCTGGGGAAACAACAATTCTTATTCCAGATAAAACTCAAAGATTAGCAGCCTTCAAACTAATGCTGGAAACAAATGAAACAGATATTGACGATGAGGCAAATAATGAGCCATCAGCACACCTATTAGCAAATCTATTGAGCGTAATGATGAAATTTGGCGAAACAACTGCCTTATGCCTGTCCTTCGACGGTGACGGCAGAGATGGCAGAATAATCACAAATCTATTGGATTCGGGATTGGTTTCTGGCCCAATCTTCAAAAAACTTCACGGAGCAATCCTGATGTCAGGAACCCTAAACCCACCACATATGTTCGCAGATTTACTGAGTATTCCAAAATCCGATCGTGGAGAATCGGTTCACCCTTCGCCATTCGAAAAAGGGCGCCGTCCGATATTGGTCGCTGATGACGTCACGACAAAATGGACTGAACGGGGCGAAGCAAATACCAGAAAAATTAGGAATCACATCGTTCAGTTGGTTGAAAACACACCTGGAAACGTTGCGGTTTTCGCGCCATCTTACAAATTGATCGAAGAATATTTTGAACATCTTTACACACCAGGCATTAAACAATTAGTTGAAAGCAGGACCTGGTCAAAACAAGATATCGGTGATTTATTAGTTAATTTGGAAGATTCCAAATCAACAGGAAGAAGAATGTTAATCGGTGGTGTATTCAATGGAAAATTATCCGATGGTGTCGATTACAAAGGCGGTATGTTGGACGCAGTTGTTTGCATTGGCATCCCAAATGCTCCACCATCGGTTTTGCAAAAAGCTCTAGGTGAATATATTAAAGAGAAATTTGGCCAAAGAAATTTTTGGCGCTATGCAAATTCTCAACCTGCTGTAAATTCAATATTGCAAGCGATGGGTCGGCCAATTCGGGCGATGGGTGACCGAGCCCTAATCCTATTATTGGACAAAAGGAATCTCGGAAGGCCCTATGATGAATGCTATCCTTCGACCATTCATATGAATCGAACATCGAGTTCTGAAGTAACCGGATCATTTGCAAATCGGTTTTTCCGCAAGGTCAAATGGGAACCCAGCGATTGAAAGGTTCAATATCCTCCTCCTCTTGAGGTTGTTTTAATGGACGATAATTCGAAGGTCGATATCGAAACTCAAGTTGTTGTAGATGGGCTTATTCGAAATTGCTAATGATCATTTGTCCGAGGTTAGAGACAGACATACCATGATGTTGGCAACTGCTGGTGAATTACCCGAATCCCAAATCGCTTCGATCGCACCCGAGAGAAGATTGAAGTGGATGGTTGAAGAACTCAACGGAAGAACTCACCAAGACGGTTTCACAATCCCTCTTCAAGGCGCTGATTCCACAATGATTGACCTAGTCAAAGGCGAAATCGAGGGCCATAGCATTCTCAAAATATCGGCTGGTTCCGAATTCGAACGGAATATCCCAATCCCTGCTGCGCTTTCAAACATCCAAGCAAAAGTCGAGCACGGCGTCCTCTCTCTCAATTGGTAATTTTGGTTGATTTCGCTTACTACACGAGATAGAGAATCTTGGGCTTGGATCTTGTGTTGTTCACCCATCTCGTGGCGACTGTATCGAGCCTCTTCGAAAACAGCATCCAATCCAGCCAAAGCTTGGTCAGAAATTTGAGGAAGTGCTTTTCTGATCGCCATTTCAAATTCACGCACCGTTTCGAAATCTCGGCGTAAGAAGCCACGACCCAACAAGAGATGGACCAGACTTTCGTAACATTGGAAAATCGCTTCACGCATTGAATCGCCTGCTGCTAATAACTCGGCAGTATATGAGAAAATATCGGCGATTTCCTTCGCTGCATCTCCTGTCCGCTTTCGCATAATCAAGAAACCAACCCCAGCGCCAATAATCAGTAAAGCAGCGACGTACATCCACCAAGATACTCCGGTATTTTCTTCAGCATATGCGTATGAAGGAGAAATTCCAACACTATATTCGGCATTGAAAGTTTGCAAACTGGAATCAGACAAGATTCCATTCCCGTTAGATGCAACAATAGAAATCGAAATTTCACCATAATGAGAAGCATCTCCATAAGCAGGTTCAGCATTAAATTCAAATATTGCTGTTCCGGAATTATCGGTCATCACAACCATTTCATCTAATCTAGTTCCATTGGAATGCTCGATATAGATAGTGATTGGAATTCCTGCAACCCCTTTACCGGTATCATCAGCGGTCACTGTGATTAGACCACTAACTACCTCTTGCTCATCTTCGATTATCTTTGCAATTTCAACATCGAATGAAGCATCGATAGTCAGTCGGAATGCATCGGTCCAAGAATCACCAGTATTCAGGTAAAGGCTTGAATTCACTGGGGTTTGAACATTTAATCTGGTCATGCCAGGTTCCATCCAAGATGGTGCAACCGCAGTCATGGTGAAGGTACCTCCATTCCATGTAATACTGCTTACAACAATACAACGTGCGGTTGTAACAGTATCAGAACAATCGGTACCATTGCCAAGGATCAACTCAGCTTCATCGATTGAAATTCCTGCTCCGCCGATCTCTGAAACCCTACCGGTAATTACCAATGGATTATTCATTCCATCACTTCTAATGGTATAATTTGAGATCGAATCGAGATGAACGGTGACATCAGCCCATACTCTCACAACACCGTTATCACCGATTGGTAGGTGACCAGTACTTCCTTGGAACTCGAAACTCATATTGTGGTTTCCACGGTCCAGGCTAGAAATAGCTATGATGGATGCCTTCCATTCACCGGAAATATCTGTGATCGCATATCCAACTTGCTGACCATCTAAGAATATGTAAACCGTCTCGCCAAACAAGCCCTCGTTCTCAGCAGTATCCAAGTCGTATAGACTACCGCTCACTTCCCAGAAATCGAGTCGTGTTGCATCTGCATCATCGAATGAGTAAGTGATTCCGCTTCGATGTGATAAGAAGAAACTGGTATTACCAGATCCTGTCCTATACCATCCTTGTGCAGGCACATCAGCAGTCAAGATATGAGAACCATCATCGAGATAAACAGGGACTAACCAGAATAAACTGAAGTTTCCATTAGCATCGGTTGTAGCATTACCAATCTCGATTCCCTCGATAGAAATCATTACCGTCATACCAGAAATTGCTGCTAATTGATTATCACCAACGAATCCATCAATAGTTGTATTTTCGCCGACTGAAAGCGGACTTTCAATATTGATTACGACCAAAATCTGAGAGTAGATGTACCATGTCCCTGAAGAATTGCTTGGCAGATAAAATGTTGAACCTGCAAATATGGTTTCCAAGTTAAGTGGTCCTAGTTCTGCATCTGCTGGAACTGGGTGGACCGCGGTGAATTGGCCATCGATATCGGTAGTAACATTTGTCAAAAAGACCCCGCCAAGCCAAATTTCGATAGTTTGGCCTGATAATGGATTATCGACGATATCCAATAATCGGCCTTGAACGGTCAATGCTGATTCACGGTCAACATCCCCACCAGGGGTGAGAAGGAGAATTTGAGTTGGTACGCTTACCGAGAAATTGACTACCCTATTACTCGGATAATAATATTCAGGATTTGCATTGTCTCCTTGCCCAACCGGGTCTACCCAATCACGACCTCCATTGAAGAGGATTTGGATTTGGTGTGAGCCTGCTGCAGTATCGGTTGGAACCACATATGTGATTTCGTAAGCACCGGTATCTGCATCACTTGTTACGCTCACAACTGGAACGCCATCAACCAATAAGTGAATTACTCCACCAGCGTTAACACCAGCATCGAGTAATGGCATACCTAAATCATCCAATAAGGTTCCATTGACATATAGTGTCTCGCCAGCGGTTAAACTAGCCGAACTTTCGTCAATTGTAGTAATGGTATTGGCCAGTACCACGAAATTGATACTTGCGACATCGCCAACCAAACCGGTTGTACCGCTGGTCCCAAGGAATTCAGCAGTTAATTTATGGACGCCAGGATCAACATCGTTTGGAATTGTAAGTACTATCATTGCAATTCCATTAGCATCGGTTGTACCGACACCATTGACCGAAGTGCCATTCAATACCACACTAACTTGGACACCAACAACCGGTGCGCCAGCGTTATCGATTAGTGATACATTAACGGTTAAATCGTCCCCTCTATCGGTTCTGTCATTCAATGAGGGTTGACCTGAGCCGTCCAGTGTTGGTGATATGAAAGCCAAAACCGTAAATCCTCGACTATCGAAAGTCTCGTTTGCATTCGAACCCGAATAATAATTGACGGTAGGAATATATGTTCCTGAAATAATGTGATTGCCAGCAGCAAAATCAGAAGATAATGTGATGATGGCGAGCCAAGTTCCATCGGCTTGAACCGTTCCATTTGAAATTTGGAATCCGACCGGAGCATCATCGATTGTAAAGAGAATATTTGCGGCCAAAAGGTTGCCATTACGAACTTGTAACGAACTTCCATTATCTGATTCGATGGTACCGGTGACATTGAATGAATCACCTGCAACCGGATTTTCTGTTATCGCATCGATAACAAGAATTGTAATCGAACGAACTGTTACCGTCGAAAGATTTCTTTGAATTGCTAGAAGATCTGAACTGCCGTTATACATTATCGAAATCGTCACCAAACCAAGCGGTTGCGAAGTAGGAATCACGTGGGTGAAATTGCTTCTTCCCGAAGAATCGGTTGTATTTGCGAGCAACCAAGTTTCATCAAACTTTACCGATATCGTATATCCAGGCAAAACCTGCCACATATTGGATGATTCCACCATTTGCATCGAGATATTTACTTGCGAGCCACGGTTGACGATTATTTGATTAGGGAATGGTTGGACATTCTCAAAGTCTGTCACACCCATGACTTGAATGGATCGATTGGTCGTTGCCTCGAGGTAGAATTGTGAGGAACCGTTGATAACATTGATCACGAAAACCCTTGGACCACGAAGTGTTCCATTGCTAGAAACATCGGTTGGTACAGATAAATTGAAACTTCCATTAGTAGTTGTGTAAACACCATTCACCAATTTTTCATCTGGATTATCTTCCCAGAACATCTCCAAGGCCACCGGGGTTGAAAGTGGGCGTGATTGGTTATCGCCATCCTCGATTTGACCAATGACTTGGAAATTAACTCCTGCTATAATTTGAGTGGGTATACTATCGATTCGAATAATCGATTGAACCTGAACTGTGACGTTGACCTCGGTGAAATTGCCGAGATGTCGAGTTGCCCCGCCTATCTTAGCTGAGGTAATATCGTCCGCTACGACCATTCTCAACACGTAATCGCCGGGTGCAACATTAGTAACCAACCATTGCAATGAAGCATTGCCGTCAGCACCAGAAACAGCGTTGCCAATACTGATATTTGCACCACCATAATCCAAAATATAATCGACGCTTGCCCCTGATACATTGGAATTATCAGCGATGTCACCAACCCAAACCGCTAGGTCAATCGTGCTATTCATCACCGCTATGACCGCAGGCGGAGGACCGCCAAGGCCTACTCTCAATTTCACTTCAGATTCGATTCCGATCGTGTCGCTTGGAACCGAAGGCATTGCTGGAGGCACTGCAGGGTCCACCCATTCAAAGTAAGGTCCGCCAAGTTGTGCCATCGAATCAAAATCCGAATATATTTCTAAATCATAAACTCCCGAAGCCACGTGAGTTGGAACGGTAATACTGAAATTATATCGGCCCGTAGTGTTATTCAAGAAACCAGAGGATAAATCGATCGGACCCATAGTGGTCATCAATACCGCTCTGATCAATGAATCATTATTGAGTACTGCTGTACCATGTACCGAGTCAGTAATTTCACCGGTAACCCAAGTCGAATTACCCAAATGTGTCCAATCATCGATGACGATAACGGTAATGTCAACCGTGCCCTTAATTCTCAAGGATGAAGAATTTGAAGATACTTGGAAGTACGGATTGCCATCAAAAGCCATCTCAAAATCATAATCTCCTGCAACCAAACTCGCACCAGGGGTGAAAGTAGGTGTGAGAGTTGAGGAACCAGGATCGGTCGTTGTATTGACTAAAGTTCCATCGAAGGTGAATTGGAAATCGCCGGTTAAATTGAGATCTAATTCATTGCCTAAATGGTCCTTGACCTGAACCACTATCGATACAACATTGGCTCTTGGTTGAGGGTAAGCGGACAACTCAAAGTCAAGAATACTTTGTAACCACCATTCGGTCCCAGACGTATTTAATGAGTCGGTTGCAGCAAGAGTATCAGGGTAGAAGGTTAAGGATAATTCGACCGCACCTGCTTTAACATATGTTGTATTTGAAATGAGGAGGTGTTGAATTGAAAAAGCACCGTTAACACTTTGATTGAATAATTCAACAAAGGTTCCTCCACCGCCTAATTCACGCATTCCAAATGAAAGGTTTCCAGCTAAAGAAGTTGGTGAAACGCCGAAGTCTTGGGCGGTGCCATTGATGAAAACCAATTCATCAATTTGCATAATTGAGGAGTTTGCTAGCGGGCCTTCGATGGTCGCAGTCAAATTCGGTGCGGATTGAACATCAAGGAATATTGACCGGTTGACCGGTCGTAGGTGGAATTGAGGCATTCCTGCGAATGCTTGCGAGGTGTCTTGCCAACCACTAAATCCAAGTGTTGCTGAAATATTCCCCTTGTTTTCGGTCTCATCCAAACTCACATTGATTTCCCACAGACCACCAGGTCCTACAGTGCCACTCAGGTTGAGAGCACCATTAACTGCAGATGTAAACGATAACCAAATCGACAGGGATCCTAAATCTTCTGCTCCGGCTGTTAAATTACTTTCGAATGATAATTGGCCGGTTAGCAAAGTCGTAGCGCCTGCACCTACCACGGGTGCGTCGATCGCATTAGGCCCAATATGTGTCAAATTGGCATCATCTGTCATATTGATATTGACTCCCAAATCGATTCCATTGTTTGAGACATAACCTCTCTGCATATGCTCGATAACGATTTTCGCGAATCCTGGTACTGCAGGGTTTTGAAGAGAGCCGTTCATTGAGAAATTACCATTTGAATCGGTTGTAAATGTACCGAATTGATTGCCGATTAAACTAGCTGCGCCAGGGATGTCTCCTACATCTTCTGGACTAACCACAAATCCACGAAGTGTAATATTTGCAATTCCAGTTAGATTATCGGTGAATTGTAAAGTTCCACTAACGCTAACCTCCGAGGTACTATCCCGGTCTAATGTAGTTGGACTCCAGGTTAAATTGACAATTTGCAATTCCTCAGCTGCGGGGCAAGCTTGGAATGGAATCCATCCCAAATCATCCCCACCCGCACCAGCCGACAACTCAAGTCGGACTTCAGCCCATTGGGTGAAATGCTTGCCATATACAGCGTAACCATTTCCAGTCCAAGTACCACCGCTATATCCTGAAACATAGCGGGCAGGTAATCCTGCTGTCCGAGCCATCGTTATGAAAGTTGTAGTGAACTCTTGACAGGTCCCCTCTTTTGCTCGATTTAATAATTCATAAGAAACGTCAGCCTCTGGGGCTGAACCTGATCCATCGTAATTGCGTTTGAATTCGTAAGTTGCATTGCCGTTAATCAAGAAATCACTTATTGCTGCTGCCTTGGAATATGCATCGGTTGCTCCAACATTACTGATAACCTCTGCAGTAATATTTCCAACCAATGATTCTGGGACGCTAGGGTCAGAAAACTCTGCAGGTAAAATTGTTGAATAAGATGAATTTGTTCCAGATATTGAATTGCTTGATAAAGTTGACCAGTCGAACCAATATTCGTTTTGCTCAACCCAGAATTCCTCTAATACTCCACCGGTAACAGTATAGGCGTGAGTATCGTTGGTTCGATCGATGGTTAACATAGCATCTGACCAGAACGTGATATTGTGTTGGTAGGCTGGCATCGGTGCAGTACCACCGAGGATAGGATTTGCATAGACCATCGACCAACTAACACTGGAATTAGCGAAATTAGAGGGTGCTAATGAAGTTGCATTTGCATAAGGTGGCGTGATGGCTGATCTTGTGTGGACTCCTTGTTCTAAACCATAAGCAGCACCGGTATAATAGTCGTAGGTATTGACTCTCCAATAATGAGTTTTTGCAGTATCTACACCAGTAGTGGTATTATTTGCCCAGAAAACAACTTCACTTTGACTAACATCGTCCGATGGGTTCCAAGGGTCGAATGGTGCTCCTTGACAATTGGTAAACCAAAATGGCTGAGGACATTCATCGCCGTCGAGCATGCCTCCGCCATCGGTATCCGGATTTCGCCAATCGGTTCCGGATTGGTTTTCGATTACGTCTGGGATTCCGTCGCCATCAAAATCTCCAGGCATTATATCATCGGTTGGATCGTTTTGTGGATTGGTACTATCGAAATATTCTTGCTTATCGTTCACACCACCAGCATCAGAATCGGCATCGTTTTCACTAGTTGACCAAATATCGAATGAACCATTGGTGATTCCAATCCATGAATTAGCACAACCGGTTGAGGTTTCGAAGTAGTTATTGAGACCATCACCATCGTCATCGAGGTTATTTTGACATGCTTCGTTAGGATCGGTTCCTCCCATGACTTCATCATAATCATTGACGCCATCACCATCTGTATCGACGACGGTTGGATTGGAAAAGTAACCAAAGGTACCGAGGGTCTCTTGCCAATCAGCTAAGCCATCGCCATCCGAATCAGCATAGTCGTCATCACAATGGGTGCCAAAAGAACCTGTGCTTGCATCATGACAAAATGATCCATTCCGATTCACCGCCATCGAAGCAGCACCGGGCCCGGAAGAAACCCCTTGAATCACATTATTTGTCACCCCTGCATATGAGAACTGAGTCATCGTCCCAGAATTATTGAAAAATCCAAAGCCACCGCCTGGATTGAATCCAGAACCATCGGTCACAGTCAATTGATTGGTACCACCATTGTAAGATACTATTGTAGTAGAAAAATCAATTATCGAATCACAAGGATCGGTGTTGTGGCTGATATTATTTTCATCGCCATCGTTAATTCCACCGAAATCGGTGTCGGCAATATTCCAAACCGTACAAGAGAGGTTTTCTTGCCAGTTCTCAATTCCATCATTATCAAAATCACCTGAATCTTCTCGGCGAGTAGGGTCGGTTTCACCAGCATCGACAATACCATTGCCGTTGAGATCTTCATCACCGTCATCGAATGCATCACCGTCGGTATTATTATCGCGGGGATCGCTGACTTGAGCCGGATTTCCATATTGGCTTCCAATTTCAACACCGTCGGAAATCCCATCGCCATCGGTATCGTAATTGGTAGGATCGGTCAGAAGAACAAGCGCCTCATGTGAATCGTTGAGTCCATCGTTATCGGTATCGCTATCCTGTGGATTAGTAGTTGTTACACCATCGGTTTCTGCGGTTAGTGTTAAACAACCACCTGGCCCGATTCCTTGATGAGGCGAACAAGGAGTGATTGTTTCAGTAAATGAGCCATCAGGTCCTGGGCGATAGCAATCTTGGCCACCACAAGTAGTGGTCCAAGAAGGATTGACATATTCGTAAATATTGACTAATCCATCACCGTCCGGGTCACCATTTGCCCCATCGTTTCCAGAAGGAGATGTAGGGTCTAGACCATTTGATGCTTCCCAGCCATCAGGCATGCCATCACCATCTGTGTCCCAGCCATCTGGGTCCTCATCGAGGACGCCATCACCATCATCATCATCCGATGCACAATCTGCATCACCATCAAAATCATTGTCAGCGGAGTCGGCCATGCCATCGTTATCATTGTCGAATCCATCTGTGCAAATATTTCCTACCGGGTCTTCATCACAAAGAATCGTGTTACCAGTACCATCAGAACCAGCATCACCACAGCCTAATTGGTTGTATTGCATTGCATTCTCTTCATCCCAGTTTCGAACCGGAACGGTTCCATTCCACCAGACACCATTATCGAGAACGGTTGGGGTTGAAGATAAATCCCAGTTGGAGGGTTTACCGTAGGAGTATTCTTGAAGATTTGAGAATCCATCGCCATCGGGGTCACCGATGGCGCCATCGGCACCATTTGTCGATAATGGATCCATTCCATATTGCCATTCCCAGCCGTCTGGCAACTGATCATTATCGGAATCCCAGTCATTCGGTTGAGTGTTTATCAGATATTCCAAACCATAGGTCAGACCGTCTCCATCTTGGTCTGTTGCCGCTAAAGCTGCATATGAAATGAAATCCAAAGATGCGAACGATGAAAATACCATCAGCGCTACAAGTCCAACCGACTTGAGTGTATTTGGTTGCAATTCTTTGAAGTAATTCTGGCGCGCCGTGGATGGGACAGGAGACATAGACATTGCTAACACCAAATCGACGGGTCATTCCAAGCCTATTAAGGGGAATGGAGTGTTGTTCAGACAATTGAGGGATATCAATTATCTCCCCTACGGGGAGAAATCACAATTATTGTTCACAGATGCTCGAGTTCATCGAGCAATTCCAAATCATCATCGAGGTCTTGATCTGACATGATAGGTTCTGGAATATCTTCCAATTCCATTTCAACATCATCCTCATCGACTTCATAATCTTGCTCGTGCCAACCCTTCTCGGATGAACCTGAAGATTTACCACGACGATATAGTGCTAAACCGCCAACTAAAAGGATGCCCACATAGAGTGTTTGGGTTTGTGGATTTTGGAAATCCATCGCCGCATTGATCAGGCAAGGAGCGCCTTCACAGGAAGTCGAAAACAGGAATATTGGCCGTTGAGTATATTTTTCAGCATAGGGTTCTTCATCGTCCATCGGTGTTATTTCCAACTGAACCTTCACATCTTTTCCTGCGACAATATCATCAGGTGCGACCATGCTCATTGTGAATTCTTTGGTCGAAAATGCCCCGATTTCCAAAATCACGAAATCCCGGCCACTACTACTGCTAGTAGTCGATAATTTAGCAGCCCAACCAGCCGGTATATCGGAAGCTGTAATCACAACATCCAGTGGAACGTTATTCTCATTTTCAATTCTAAATTCTACATCTTGAGCTTGATTTGGCAAAAAGGCGGAAAGTGCGGTTAATCGCTCAACATTCAATCGTCCTGCCCTGACATCTTCATTGATTTCGATAATTAATGGCAGATCAAAATATCGAGCATTTTCCTCAACATTTTCTTCGGTCACGCGAAGGAATAATGTGTGGTTCCCTGCTGTCACTTGGTCTCTCATTTCTATGGTGATAACAATATCACTAGATTGGCCAGAAGAGAGCCGCAAAGCGACGACTGCGGAATCATTATCATCGACTATCGAATAATCCCAAGTTCCGTAAGCCGGATTGACATCGGTGTTTTTATCTAGAGTACCAGGCGATTTTACTCTCCAAGTATTCTGGCTGGTAGAATCGGTACTATCGGTGACCCTGATACTGTACGATACGGTATCTCCTGGGTCGGCGACAACCCTTCCAATCTCTTGGCCGTCTGAATCTTGAAGAACCTGTGCAAGAATTCCAAAGGTTCGGTGAACGGTGAAGGAAATAACCGAATTCAATACCGAATCACCGGTACTAGCACAACGGATTGTCACCAAACCAATATCGAGGTCATCCCTTGAGGACGGTGGGTAGATTTTTACAAGCAGTGAAAGGATTCCATGAGAGGAGACCTCCGGAGTAATAGCATGAATTCCTTCAGTTGTCAATTCGGCTCCGGTTTCATTGTCGTAGAATACATATTGCCAGCCATCTGGAATGTCTTCAACCTTTAAGCGATAATTATCATTATCGAATCCTGCATTGAATAGATCGATGTAAAACTCACCTACGCTCTCCGAATCGATATAGTGGGATATCGCTGGATCATAGGCTTCTGGGCGAGTCGAATCGGCGATTTGGCGTTGATGATCAGCATCTTCGAACACACCCATTCTAGGAGGAGCGAAAACTCCTACCTCTTCGACATCTAGAACTATTTTTTCTATCGCAACTTCAGCAGAAATTCCTTCGTCATTTTCAGCGTAAGCACGAGCCCATACCTCGATTCGCTCTGGTGCGGTCGAAAGATCACTATCCGGTGCTTCTATCGAAAGAATAGGACGAGCGAAAGAACCACCACTAGCAAGAGTATATCCTGCAGGTTGGTCCCAAATTGGGTCGGACCAAGTCGAAGGTAAAGAAGTGAACAATTCGAATACGACATTCATCTCAATTTCGGCAGCACCGGTGTGTTCAACCATGAATTCAACGCTGGTTACCTGGCCTGGAGCAATCAATACAACGTCGGGATGGTCGACGGGCAAGGAGAGGTAAACACCATGTTCCATGAAGTCGATTCCTTGGTGGTTATACAAGACGGTATGAGCCTGAACGTCGGTAATTTGTAATTGGAGGGTATAATGGCCAGCTGCGATTCCTGCATCGTAAGTCCAAGTATAATTGCCGACCAAGCCATTGTTGTCCAGCCTGAGGTCATCTTCTTCAAATTCCCTGTCAAATACGGTATTTGTCCCCGAAGGAGTAGTCAAAATCAAACTAACCGATTGAATATCGTCTCGGCCGAATGCATCTCTAACATCGACCGAAAATTGTATTGTTCTGAATTCAGGCCGATGGTTCGGCGACCATTCCAATTGTTCGTCATCAATCCACATAGAGCCGGTTGCATGAACCTTTACGCTAGAATCTGCGAGAGCATTTGCCTTCAATTCAAGGCGGGAGAAACCATCGGTTTGCTCTACATCTCCATATGCGACCGATACTTCACATTCACCACTTTGGCCAATGCCTCCACTTTGACCTTCACAAGAAGCGCTGCCATCGATTTGTAAGCGTAATTGAGCGCCCTTTTCAACCACAAATCCATCAGCAGGTACATCGAAGAAGACCTCGTTAACCGTCCAAGAACAATCCGAGTTCAATATACCACTACTGCAAGGGTCGTCCAAACTCTTGGTTTCGGTATAGGTCGGCCCACCGACCGAGTTCAATGTAAATGTGATATCTGCAGTCGATCCTTCCGAACCTTTGAATTGCATGTAAATTGAAAGTCGAATAAATGAATTGCTGCCCTCACCGAAAACGGTGAGATCAGAAATCATATCCGTGGATCTAAACTCGACTCCAGAAAGAACACTAGCCTCCTTGTGTGCACCTGCAGGCTCCATTGTGGTAATCGCACCATCTCCACCGGAATCTCCCGGCTCGTCGAGATAGAGGTCATACCCTTCCAAATTCGCAGGAACTTGGAGCACAGTTGCCTCTTCTGATAATTGCGAAAAGTCTGCAAGAGGCAAAGCAGGAGACAGGAGTAGCAACAAAACTAGAATTGGAACCAGACGTATCCGAAGCATGCGCACCAACCAGCCCTCACAGCCGGGGTGTTAAACCATTTTGCCTATACTGCTTGGCATATGTATCACCCTACGGGTGTTTATCGTAAATCCGAGGACGCCTAGCCGCGCAATTCAAAACCCCTAGGCCCGAGGCCCGGCACAAGAAGGGGTTGCCGAGTCGGTCAAAGGCGCCGGGCTTAAGATCCGGTCGGAATTCGTTCGAGGGTTCGAATCCCTCCCCCTTCACTCTTTTTGCTTTCAATTATACTCGTGAATGGGGTGTGATTCACCTTCGTAACTTCCCTTGGCTGAAACATGTTGAAATCGGTCCAGTTTCGAGGGTTCGAATCCCTCCCCCTTCACTCTTTATACTCCTAATTATTCTCGTGAAGGGGGTTCAGGAGAAATGTTGAGAAATGTACTTCGTAAAGCAAGCTTTGCTCACCTCCCTCCCCTAACGACTTGACGTTAAGATGCTGACAAGTTAGTAGCTAGCGTTTTTCGAGGGGCATTGAGGCTTGTATCAAGAAAATCATGATGCCGCCAAAAATGATTATTGAGAACCCGAGAGTGTTGTTGGAGGTGGCTATTGAGAGATAGCCGCCGATGAGAACCGGGGCGAGGCCGATTATTGATGTCCAAGGAATTGAAACTTTTCCTTGGCATTGGTCGCATTGTTTTGTACGGGCTGGGCCGAGGAATAATTTTGATGCAAATGAAAACGCGACCTTTCCACAGTGAGGACACCTCATTCCCATGGTAGTTCCTAGAACTCACTCCATATCAAAGAATCGCATTTGCTTTGATTGAGGTGGTATGGCATTCGGCTCTATGTGAGCGACCAACCGCCATCTACTGGCAAGATATAGCCAGTAATATAGCTCGCAGAATCTAGGAATAAA
>PSPR01000001.1 GCA_004195515.1 Methanobacteriota archaeon
AGTAGTGAGCCGAGATATTGATGGTGATGGTGTGCCCGATGTGATCAAAACACTCGGCCCAGGTGATATCATCGGCCATAATACGGGAGATGGTGTAGCACTCTTCACCGTTCGTACTCAGAGCGTGGTAGAAACCGTAGCCCTTCGTACAGAGGAGGCCGAGGAACTTGCGGCAACCTTCGCCATGTTCCTCAAAGCGAAGCCGGTATCTGAGGAAGAGTGAGCAGTTTGGCCAATGCAGCATCTACTACGTGGATATCGTCGAGTAGTGAACTGTGCCCAAACTTTGTTTCATAATCGGCTTCAATATCAAAGGGCGGAATTGCAGAATCGAATAGAACGCGACGCCATCTTCTCTACGCTGATAGGCGGAAGGCGTATCTTGAGAACGACTACGCAGCACTGCTATCGGGGGGCGCGGTTGGTCATTTGGCCAGCCTGCTTCGATGTTAGCGCGGACTATGGCTGCTGCTTGCATTGCGCAGCGGAGATGTTCAATCTGTATTTCAGATAGTTCGACATCTAGTGAGAATGGCCCAAGCCCTAACCTCTTCCATGAAACGACATCCTTCCAGTCATGGGGGACATGCCCGCCATCCTCGTCGAGAAGTCTAGATTGGTCACCTATAGGAAAATAAGCCCATGGAGATGCCCAACTCAAATGCACAAATGGTCCGGCTAGATGGGTATTTCGAATGATTGCCTCTCCATTAGTCATGTCGGGAAGGAAACTGACACCATCCCCGAAGGGAACCCCAGCATGGAGCACGCCGGCAAGCTCACCTACTCCTTTGGTTCGCAGAGCGTGATCTACAATCATCCCACCATTACTGTGGCTAATTACCAATGGAGCAGGATGTTTTTCACGAATCTCTCTAAGGAACTCGATCAATCCAGCGGAGAGTTCTGACTGGCTACGCCTCCAGTCATGTCGGTAACTGAAAATATTCCAGCCAAGACGCCGCATACCGTCGAGGAAACGGCGATAGATTGGCTTCCACAACACACCGCGCAGCGGCCCGTCGCTGTAAACTCCATCATGAGCCTGCTCCCCGTTTTTCCACTCCAGCGGGGAAGTGAGACCACGATCGCGATTTACGAAGAGGTCACGCACTCTCATCCAACGCAGGTCACCATCCGGCCCCCTGAGATTTCCCCCCTTGATTCCGTGGACGAAAACTATTGGTGGGCGCTCGCGCATACCATCCTTCGCGGTGGGATTCGCTTTCAAGGTATTTGATGTTGTATTGTGAAGCTCTGACTTCAGAGTCCCGATTGATTTTGTTGTTGCAATTCAACAGCTGCAGTATCTGAAACCTGCTTAATTGAGTTTGCTCCAACCAAGATAACGATTCCAAGGCAGCAAGTCATTGAAGCATACATCATCTGCATGAAATACACATCTTCATCGCCCATCATTCCGGCCTCACGAAAAGGAGTGAACACAACCATTGAAGTAGAATTTAAATTGATAGTACAAGGACAATCTTCAGCATAATATTCGCCATAATAAATCCACTCTTCAGAATTATCTTCAAAGTACGTCCCCTCAAGAACCGATTGACCAGTTGAATTTTTTATGGTGAAAAAATCTATTGTCCCGGTTCGAGCGATCCATATATCGTATGAATCATCTTGGCTGAGGGTTAATAATTCATTATCTGCTTTAAGCCCACTCCAAACCGCATGATCTTCAGGACTTTCATAATGGCTACCTGCCGAAGGGCCTGCAATAATCAATTGAATTATGGCTCCAAGAATAAAAGCAGCGCCAATATAAATCCAGACCTTTTTATCCATATATGTTGCAGGTTCAACGGATTATTAATAATTATACCCGGCAAAATTATTCTTCGGCAAACCAACGCCCTTGAAACGAGTCATCGGTATTATCGATATGGACGAACAGGGATAATGAGGTCCAAACCAAAGTGTTGAAACCATTTCCTAATTCATCCTCGCCCCCGGCCTTTTGGACCATGAAATCGAGATTATCGGTCCCACTATGCCATTCTTGCCAGAACGAAGCATCGCCACCTGCGCTAAAGAAATTAAAAGTTGCATAACCTTGTGAAAAGAAACTACAATGATCGCTTGCACATGATTCGGCACTAGCCCAATGAATATCGTTATTGGCTTGGTCGTTGAAACTCATTTCATCCTCGATGACCAATCGAAGCCATTCGTTCATTTGAGCGAGGTTATCATCATCTGCTCCCGCGGTAGCGATATCAAGATCGTAAGGGCCATAACCCGGCGGTGGAGTGATTGGGTAGTTGAGTGAAACCATATCGAAATTCATGTATGCCTTGACCGCTATATCCTCTGGAAGATGATTTACGAATGCAGAAGACCCCTTGAGCCCCTCTTCTTCACAAGCCCATAGTGCTGCGACAACTGTGTGGTCCCATTCACGGCTTGCGATAGCTTGGGCGATCTCCATTGAGACGGTCGAACCGCTGGTATCATCGTTAGCCCCTTCACTAGTGCCTCCACCGGGAGGTGTTGCAACATATGCGACGTCGAAATGACCACCGATGACGATATATTGGTCCGGGTAAACATTGCCATATTTGTAACCTACAACATTTAGTTGGTCCGGGTCGTCCGCATAATTTGTAACTTCGACATAGTCGAATCCATAGCCTTCCCAAATCGCCTTCATCCCTTCTGCTGCATTCTTGTAATTATTACCACTATCGTGGACCGAAGCCGAAGCGCACCAGCGGTTATTCCATTCCGTGGTTAACATATCGATGGTGTCGAATGCGCGGCGGCCATCGACCAACATCATTTCAGCACTATCTTCAAGAGTTAAATTTAATTGAATGAAATCTAAGCCATTAGAGATATTCAATTCGATATTATCTCTCTCGCTATCCAAAACTAAAATCTCAAATGATTCTCCTGCAGCAAAAGTCATTTCGCTCGAATCTCTGAATACGCCATCCGAATCGACAAAGAATAGCCCAGCGCTTCGGTTTACCGTATAGTCTACATTTGATTCGACCTCGATAGTCAGCAGTTGGCCTCGAGTTGCTATGGTTATTTCCTCAGCGTTTAGGGTTGGTGTGATCGTAGGTTCCTCTTGGCCAAAACAGCCACTAATGGTCGCTAGGAAAATTAAAATTGTAATTGCTAAAACTCTCATAATATCACCATTGGCAAGGTTCGAGGTGGGTTTTGCCGCCCATCAATGGGACTAGGCACTCAGGTACTGCCACTCGCCCATCTTTAAGTTGATTCTGTTCCATAATTGCCACCAGCGCTCTGCTGGTTGCGACCGCGGTCGAATTGAGTGTGTGAACCGCAGTATTTCCTTCGTTGGTTCTAAAGCGCATCGATAAGCGATTGGCTTGATAATCGGTACAATTTGAGCAAGATACGATCTCCTTGTAAGCATCCGCCCCAGGTAACCATGCTTCCAAGTCGTACTTTCTCGCAGCTACTGTTCCCATATCTCCAGTGCAGATATTGACGACCTCGTAATGCAGTCCAAGTGCGTCCCAGAGGTCGGTGCAATTATCGAGCAGGTCTTCGTGATGTTGCCAAGAATCATCTGGTTTACAGATTATGATTTGCTCGATTTTGGTAAATTGATGAACTCGCCAAATCCCTTTGTCGCTCAAGCCATGAGCGCCGACCTCACGGCGAAAACAAGAGCTAACGCCAACCATCTTGATAGGCAATAAACTCGGTTCGATGATTTCATCCATGAACATCGCGGTAAGAGGATGCTCGCTGGTAGCGATCATGTAGAGTGGGTCTGGGGTAATACCGTACATTACCGTCTCGAAGTCGCTCAAGTCGGTTACGCCTTCGTACGCCTTACGATTCATCATTACAGGTGGTTGAACGAAAGTGAAGCCGCGGTTGATGATGAAATCGACTGCAAAGGATTGCAATGCTAATTCCATTCGGGCGAGGTCGCCCTTTAGGAAGAAGAATCTGCTGCCGGCAATCTTTGCTGCCCTTTCGAGTTCGACCCACTTATTCATCTCGATGAGCTCGTTATGAGTGCGTGGTTCAAAATCGAATTGTGGTTTTTCACCATGGAGTGAGTGTTGGGTATTTCCGCCCTCATCGGCACCGATTGGTACCGCTTCGTGGAGGATATTTGGAATTCTCATTCGAATTATATCTCTTTGTTCGAGCAAAGAATTTGCTTGTTCGTCGAGTTGAGAAATTTTCGCGCCGATGTTTTTAACCTCAGCCATTATGGTATCTGCTGCTGCTGTATCGCGGTTTTTCTTAGCTTCAGAGATCCCTCTAGCCGCTTGGTTTCGCTCTCGTCGAGCATCTTCCATTTGCTTGAGCGCATCTTTCCATTCATCGTCGAGTCGAATCACTTGGTCAATCCGAGTATGTTCGAGCCCACGCTTATCGTGGTCAGCCCGAATCTTATCGATTCCATTTCTGAACAGATCCATATTTAACATCTAAAATCACCTTAGAACGAAAGACCAAATTGGAATGCTGAAGTACCAACAAATATCATGCCAGCGATCAAATATCCTAGAATTGCGCCACCATTTAGCAGGGGTAAGCCGGCTTGAGGCCGGCCTGATGCGACGAAGCCCATCAGGACAAAATATCCGACTAAGCCGCCGATAAGTGCGCCTATTCCGACTGCGAATCCATCGACTGCGATCCATTGAACACAAGAGACAACCAACATTCCGGGGAATATGACATCTCCAAGACCCATGAACATCGCTTCTTTCGACTTCTTTCGTTTCTTCGGTACAGCGCCTTCTTGAGGTTGGTCAACCGGCCTAATACTATCTTGGCCCTCGAGCATCGAGTAGCCCTTTTCTTGAGGTGCTACCAAGAGGATTGGCAGATTTAGTCCAATCATCGTATCGGCTAAATCGAGCATGTGTTTGGACTTGTAAACCGCCCACGCATCGTAAATCGCCGCAAGAATCATGAAGATCATTATCAATGTTGGAACAAAGGTCACTCCAAGCATTACCACGACACCTGCGCCTACCAATACTCCTACGGTATTGACAATGTACCATTCAGGTCGCCACATCAAAGCAGCCATCAAAATAACCGCCACAAATAACCCGAGCCATGTTGCTGTATTGTCCAAAACCAATCCGGTAATATTGTACATATCCTCGGTAAATGGTCCGGAATTAAGTGAGATATTGTCTCCGCTTGAACTGATGATATTGATGGTAGAGTTTGCAATAATGAATTCATTATACCCTGTAGTATTCATTTCGAAACTTACCATTTCCACCAAGGACTCGCCATAGAGTCCATGGATGCCATCCCCGCTTGCGATCCATAATTCATTGACACCGTTCTCGGTTAAATCTTGAAGTGCGAGAGCTTCGATTGGGCCAGGATAATTATCGCCGATTTTTACTCTGGTTTCATTGAGTACGTCGATACCATCCCAAGTATATGCGTCGATTTTGCCAGAGTCATGACCGATTACGAACATGAAATCCTCACCCTCATCATAGGGGCTTGCCCCTTGAGCAAAAGAGGATAGATAATTATCGCCTTTAATGAGATAATACCATGATATTGACGCATCGCCAGTATGTTGCCCTGGATTTCCAAGTTGACTATTTGATTGTTCCAACTCAATGATGATGGCTCCTAACTTGGATGCGAGTATCAAATGCTCGCTATCCATTTGCTCCATGTGGATTTGATATTCGTTCAATTGTAATTGTGGAACCCCCCATAACGCTTGATGTACAGAAAAATTTTCAACACCATGGAAGGTGTTTCGACGCACCAATTCGTTCCCAATCGTCATTATGTACAATGCGCCTTTGTCATCGTTCAAATCACCGGTTTCGTGTTCGATTACTTCTAAAACACTACTACAGTGGCCCTGAAGGTTCATGAATGGCATTACTGTAAAATCCCCATTGTCCCAGATCACTTCGTCATAACAAGCGTATTTCGATAATAATTCGCCGCTCTCTTTGTCTAGTGTCCAAGCATAAGCCGCATTTGTGAATGTATAACCGTATTCGCCTTCGATCATCGTAGCAGTTGGCTCACCGGGGAAAGCATGAATTTCGGTGCTCCAAATCGCTTCAGAATCGGTTCCATCTCGCATGTTTATGGTAATTATGGGATCAAATCCGCCTTCGTCCCAATCGCCTGATTGGGTTATCATTTGGCCGGAAGAGGTCATGGATGTGAACTTTTCATTGAATGTTATTTCGCTATCAAATTCAAAATCCGCCGGTTCTGGTGCATCGACCAGCAAGAGATGAGCACCAGGTACCGTAGTATAGCATAATGCCAAGAATAAAACAAATAACAATCCGTACTTGATGACTTTTTCCATGTGCTTTTTCGCCAAGAATAAAATGATGAATGTAAAGGCGAAAATCGCCGCTAATTCCATCAGAATCCAGCGACCTTGAGTTGTTCCTGCTTCACCGAAAGCATGTAGTTCTGCAGAATCGTAAAACGGCCGCAACCATATACCTATACCGATGGTGACAACGAACATGGCAGCCATGCCAATCATGCCTGGTGCTTGGTCGAGCATCTTGGCCATTAGCCGGTCTTCTTTTGCCAATTCACGTTCAACGCGTTTGACATTGTCCGTGGTTGCACCTTCGCCCATGACTTCGACCGAGGCTCGGGGTGGTTTTCTAATGATTGGCCCAAACGGCCCCTATAGGGGCCGGTGAAATAATCTCCTAGATGGTGCTGGACCGGTTTGTGAGGGCTTGGCTAGAAGCGAGTAAATCCAAGGGGATGGAACTTGGTTTGGACCGGGTCCAAGCTGCTTTGGAGCAACTTGGCCGACCAGACAAATCGATGTCTTGCATCCATGTAGCCGGTTCAAACGGCAAAGGTTCGGCTTGTGCTATGCTAGTTGCCGGATTGACCCAAGCCGGTTATCGGGTCGGCTTATTTTCATCACCACATTTGACCCGAATCGAGGAGAGGGTGCGAATTCAAGGCCGGCCTATAAGCCGAGAGCAATTTAATCTGGCTTTGGAGCAGATAAAATCCTTAGAAATCGAGTTGACATTTTTTGAGATCACCTACTTAGTTTCATTGATTTCTTGCAAAAAACAAGCGGTTCAAATCATGATTCTCGAAACCGGCTTAGGCGGCCGCTTAGATGCGACAAGAACCGCAGAAGTCGTCGGTTGTTTGGTCACATCGGTCAGCATGGAACACGCCGATATCCTAGGCGATACACTAGAGAAGATCGCAGCCGAAAAAGCCGCAATTTGGCGACCGGGAGTCCCGATGCTAATTCGCGACCCGATGATACCCAGCGTTCGCAACGCGATGAGAGAGGAAGCTATCAGCGCCAGATTCGTTGATGTCGAGCCAGCAGGAGTGATGGACGAAGCAGGCGATCTAGCCGAAATTCTGTGTAAAATGCTAGGTTTGGAATTCGAACGTAGACCTGCGAATTGGCCCGGAAGAATGCAGTTAATTCCGACCGAGATCCCGATTTTATTAGATGGTGCCCATAATCAGACGGGCATGGCTAGAGTCATGCCAGAAATCGAAAAAATTCTGCCACAAAAATGGTCGTTATTATTCGGCACATCACCCCAAGAAGATATGGTGGAATTCCTCGGTCCATTATTCGAAGTAATGTTAAAAAATCCACCTCAAGAAATCATAACAACCGAGCCTCAAAAAGGTCGTTATCCTGGAGAAAAACAGCCAATAGCAGATGTTTTGCATATCGAACAACCAAAAGACGCATTGGCCCAAATCGATAAAAATACCGACTTAATTTTAATAATCGGTTCGCTCTATCTTTGCGGAAATATCTTGGAAACCCTTGGCTTGGATGATGATGATTCGCTCAACATACTTTCATGACCTTGATAGTCTTGGCCCCAATCGATGAAAGAAAAACACTTGGCCATTCGAATCGAGCAATGTCTTACACTTTCTAAAGCCAGCAATTGTCCAAGAAGAAAATTCGGAGCACTGCTAGTCGATCCAAATCGAAATGTCGTTTTGATGGACGGCTATAATGGTGGACCGCGCGGTGGCGGTGATTTATGTGGTCAAAACGAATGTTTGCGCGAGACTATGAATATCAAAAGCGGGACTAGAGTTGAAATCGGTTGTCATCATGCCGAGATGAATCTCATCTGTAACTCGGCGGCGAACGGGGTTTCAACCAATAGGGCGTGGTTGATAGTAACCGGTGAGCCTTGTATGATGTGTGCAAAATTAATCCACCATTCAGGAATAGCCAGGGTCGTAATTGTCGATGGTGGATTCGCAGGTGAAAACGGGGTCGGCTATCTCGAGGATCACGGCGTTGAAGTTCAAAGGACCGAAGGACCGCGCGATCCGCGCTCGGTTTGAAAATTAGAAATCCAATTCCCGCTTAGTCTCAGTAGGGTCGATGAATAAAGCCGCGATGATTACAAAGGTCTCCAAGATCGCAGCGATCATGAATAATGTAGGGTAATCAAATCTACTCGCAAGTGGCTCTGTTAACTGATAGCCGATGATTGCTGACAAATTCATCATCGCCATATAGGCGGTGAATTGGGTCCCACCAACTTCACTCCAAGTGATTTTCATCATTAGTGCATAGAGGTTGATCGCCACCATCGACCAAGCAAAGGTTCGAAGTGACCAGATGGTCATCATGAAGAAACCACTACTCCACATCGATTCGGTTAAACCCCACGTCGAGGTGACCAAAGCGGTACCAAGCGCCGAATAGATGATGACGGATTTACCACCGAATCGTTTTCCAAGTTGTCCCCCAACGATATATCCGGCCATTGTAACAATGAGAATAATTCCACCTTTTGTTGCATTGAATTTCTCTTCTGACCAACCGAGTTCTTTCACGAATAATAGCGGTAAAATAGGGATTAAGAAAAAGGATAATGACATTGTTAAACTTAGTACAATTCCAAGTTGGGTTGACCTCAATGAAAAGGCGGTTTTAACATTTGAAAGAATCTCCTTGAAATCTCTCTTATTTTCGTTTTTGGTTTCATCACCGATATCATCATCAGCATCCCATGGAAATAATTTCTCACCGGGGCGCTCCCTCATCAGTAAAGGAACCAGCATTATCACAATCAGAATTGGAATTTGCAACAGAATTGCACCCTTAATACCAACTATCCCGATTATTGTGCCTAGACCTGCACCACCGATCATTCCACCGACGGTCTTTGATGTGAACATGTAACTGTTGACCTTTTCAACCTCATGAGGTTTCAGAATATCAACAGCTAGGGCATCGGTGCTAACATCTTGTAATGAAGTGAAAATATTGTAAACCAAAAACATCGAAGCGATCAATCTAACATCACTTGTAGGATTTGGAATGAATGCCATCGATAATAATGCAATTATCATCCCGGTTTGTGCGATTAAAATCCAAGGCCTCCGCCGTCCATATTTTCGATTTTGATAGCGATCTATTACCGGTCCCCATAAAAATTTGAGCGACCATGGAAGGGTGCCAAGGGTTAGCAAAAATGCCAATTCCCCGGCAGCAACACCTTCTACCGCCAGATATGTCACAAATGTAATCGTAATGAAACCCCATGGAATGCCTTGAGCGACATAAAGAGCACATAATGTCAAGACTCTAGACCGATAACTATCGATCAAAGTTTTTCCTTCCGATGAAGAATCACCGATGGTTGAACTCGAATCTTCTTCCAAAACCAAGCCCAATTGATACTTATCTCGTCTCAAAGAAATGAAGCCTACAAGTGCGAACATTGCAATGAACCAAGGCGAGAATAACAATCCCGAAATCACACCACTACCCACGGACATAGTGGTGGAATTATCCTCTCCATCCGACACATTAGAACGATTAGCATTCCAATCCCACCATGCTAAAGTTGCAACGATATCTAGGCCGGTTTGCAAACCGGATTCCAAATTATTTCGGCCTCCTGCCATCGTGTTGATTACCGTGACCGAATCGGTTTGAGCGTGTTTAGGGGTTTGTTCACATGAATCACCTTCTTCAATTGCGTATTGGTGTTGACCTCTTAGCCAGGTCGCGGTATGATTATTCATGATGAAATTATAATGGTCTGAATTACCCTTTGTATCATCGATTACCTTTACCCACTCTTCTGGATGGGATAAATTGGAATTGATCTCTTTCAATCGATTTTGGAAGGACTCAGCATTCTCTCGCATCTCATCGCTTACCTCAAGTCCCCTACTCTCATAATATGACCAATCGCTTACCGGTGAGGAAAACATGTACAAGGTCCAATAGTCTTCATCACATCCTGATGCTCGACTTGCGAGCGGGGTCGGTACTGGCCAATTGAGGCCAAACATATCGAGATTGACATAGGTTACGTTCACATCATCGGGGATCTGTTCTTCCACGAAATGCAAGCTACCCATGCCTCCTCCTTCAGAGGAGGAAGAACCCTGCCATTCTTCATAATCCCACCAACTTAATTTCCAAGTGTGTAAAGGCGTTTGTTCCCATTGGGAAAATACCCGGGCTAATTCAAGCAATGAGCCGCTGCCGGTTCCATCATCATATGCGCCCGAACTGCTGCAAGTAGGATAGGTTTGGCCGATGAGTGGTGGTGGGGAGTAACAGATAGCATCATGGTGAGCACCAACAACCATCCATTCATCTTCATATGTTCCATTAATTGTAATTACAATGTTTTCACAATTTGCACATTCTTGGGTTGTGAAAGGCTGCCTTTCAACCTCATAGCCCATGTCTTCCAGTTGCTCGGCGATCCAATCTCTGGCTGCAAAATTTGCAGAACTATCGATTTGGCGATAGCCAAAATTCGCCATAGAAACCATATTATCGTACGCAGCACTACCTTCAGGCCATGCTGGTGGTTCTGTAGAAACTTCTAGTTCGCTTACATTATGCGCTGCTAAAGAACTCGAGAAGGTTACTTGCAACAAAAGCAATCCAAGTAGGATGGCCGCTGAAGTCCTTCGGTGCATGTCCTTCGGTATTTCCTGTAAGTCATAAGACCTGCGAGATAATAGCCAATCTTTTTAATTTTCAAATACCGATTCAAACTTTTTCGAATTTACCATCGGGGTGCTGCCACCACCAATCACCTTCAGGTGTCTCATACCATGTGCCATCATCACGCTCGTGATATTGGCCACCTCCTGGTAAATTTTGATATGAATCAACCATCGTGGTTTGGTCCAAAGGAATTTCGTCAACAAAGTTCAAATCGATCATTTCATTAGTATCACTTGATTTCTTTCTGGTCACAAAAGAGAATATAATCAAAGCAACCAGCAGTAGTGAAATCAACCCAACGATTCCAATCGTGGTCGATGAAAGCCCTGCTTGGCTCGATTCATCGATTGTGTCATCTCCTTGCTCAACTTTTGGTTCTGGTTCTGGTTCGGGTTCCGCGATTGTAAATGTATGAGTGCCCGAATTCAATTCCAACCAATTTCCACTTCTCTGCTGTGCTTCTAGATGCCATTCTAGCAGATGGTCTCCTACAGCCATTCCAGAATTCAACCCACAAGACATTTGTTCGGATGAGCCAGGCTCAAGCTCAATTGTTGAGCAAGCGAAATCTGCTGATGGCCTGATGCTGGTGATTCTCAAAGGAATTGTACTTTCACCGATATTTTCTACAGTACAATTTGCCTCAATACATTGAAATTGGATTTTGATTGTCCACCAAGGCGTTGCATTTACACTCTCGGTATAATTCTCACATTGGCCCATACTGCAAATCATTAGAATAATTTCATGACTAGAATTGCTTAGATTGTCAAGGGCGAGAGTTTCCAATAACATGCCTTCACCGATATCGCTCTCAGACCAATCCTCGCCATCGACAAACCAAGTCAAAGTGCCCTCATTGGTTCTAAAACTTATATTTCCTGTGAGTATAATCGATTCACCATTCAGCGCTAGAAGAACATCGGTTGAATGAATTACTGGCGCTGGTTCAGGAATATCGATCAAGTCGATAGTGAGGTTAACTTCGTTGCCAGAAAGATCTGAAATATGGATTCGTGCATTGTAAGGACCGGGATTGAGGTTTGTCGTTGAGATGGTGGTAAAACCGCTGTTAGAACCACTTTGTTGAAGAATTTCAGTTGTAACCACTTCACCATCTGGGTCGAGAACGAATAACCATGCATTTACAGAATCGCCGGTCTCGATAGTCCATTGTACATCGACTCTTACTTCATCCTCCCATTCGGTTGCAATTCCTGAAATGATTACAGGAGAAATTCCATCACCGATGGTGAAGTTGGCATCAATGCCATCGACCAAGCCATCACTATCAGACATTCCGCCATCTGTTTCACTTGCTAGTACCTCTACTGTCCAATATCCCAAATCGGCGTAGTCCGGCTCCCAGTCGACCACATAGGCCGATTCCGAATCATTCCAAATCATCGTGAGAATATGGGTTGACTCCGCCGAATCTAGTTCGATTTCCACATTGAGATCGGATCTATTATTCGCTTCTTCTACGGTGAATTGTAAATTATCAGGGGTGCTGAATTCACCATCATCGGCAGATTCCCCGTCTGTGGTTGTAATTATCAAATCCACGACGGAAGGTACCGCCGGAAGTACTGTGATCGAATCGGCATTGAGTAGAATTTCAGTATTTCCTTGAGCATCAGTCAACTCTACACTAATCCATATATCGTGCTCTTGGGAAGCATTTAGATGGGTGGTCGAGGAACTGGCCCAATAGCCCTGTATCTGCGATTCCCAAATCAACCATTTGAACGAAATTGCAGCGAGATCCAATTCATTTGCGATTTGACCTTGGTGAACCCAGATACGACCTTGGAGGGTATCATCGGCGATGCTTTCTTTGACGATGACAACAATAGATTCACCAATTCGTGCATCTGCGCCATCGACGCCTCCAACCTTATGACTCACCGATTGAATTTGAGGTTCGATGTCATCGACCCACTCGATGTTTAAGTTACTCAATTCGAGAGTCTGATTCCACATCTCATCCAAGCCATCTCCGGTGGACTCAATTTGGTACTCGCTCAAACACGATGGTGTTGAAGCATACCAACTACCACATGTTGCCAGAGCATGTGACACCATCTGGGCGGTGATGTCGATAGTACCTGCAAGGGTGTGGTGGAAACTAAGATTTGAAAGGCTGAAGTTTGAAAGGTTCGAGAATGCTATACTGAGGTTCATTATTCCCCAATCCATTCCGTCGTGAGTGGTATTCAAATTTGTTGGCCAAGAAGCTTGAACCATGCTTTTGGGGATGTTAAGGTCGATTCCTCCTGCAATAACATCTTGTTCTGTCCATGTGATGGAGTTGCCATTATCGGTAGTTCCAGTGACAGTTCCAGTAAAGTCTTGTTCGACCTCAAGCCATAACCAAAGGTCGGTCACAGCCTCACCTTGTAAGGGGACATCAATCCAGAGATCGACACCTACCGCGCTTGGCAAAGACCCGCCTTCGGTGTTATTACCGAGGCTGTAGGTCGGTCCAAGGATGGTTTGACCTTCAAGTTCAAGGGTTAAATTTTCCATGTGACTGATATCTGTATCGCCTAATTCTAACGCATTTAGAGTTGGAGATGCTCCACCGGTAGACCTTTGGAAATCATAGCGAAGAATGATTTTAGAAAAGCGTGGCATAACTTGATGAGTGATATTTCCGTTGAGCCAGCCAGACCAATCATCTCCATTGAGAGTGTAATTATAATTCAGTTCAAGAATTGATCCAGCCGGGATATTTACGGTGGAATTCAGCCATGCATTTTCGATAATTTCGCCACCACCTCCAAGTTCATCAGTCTGGTAACGGCCTTCATTTGTGGTTGAGTTGCCGCTGGAGTTGAACCCGGAAAAAGTGTTGGAACTTTGATTGCCCACTCCACTATTAACGCCGGCGATACCATCGGACCCAGTACCATATTTCACGCCCTTTGCACCGCCGCTGCCTGCACTAATATCGACAGTTCCAGAATTTGAAAGACCATTGACCATAGTTGTGAATTTTACAAAACCACCAGAGCCACCGCCACCGCCGTCGCCGCCGTGATACATGCCAATCGAAGGGCCGCTTGGTGCAACAGCATCATGTCCATCGCCGCCATCACCGCCGATGGAACTTACTTCGCCGTACTGGCCTACAGAGATAGTATTGGCTTTGAGAATGATAGATCCCCCTGAGCCGCCTCCTGCACCATTGCCGCCATTTCCGCCACTTGGCGGCGTTGGACCATTGTCACCATCCCCGCCATCGCTGGTCACAGAACCGTTGATGATGATAGAGCCTGATACAATTGTGATCACAACCCCACCGGCACCTCCTGCTGCAATAAGTGATGAAGAAGTGGTTGGATGGGAATTAGATCCACCGGCCGAACCTCGTTCGGCTCCGGTACCGTACGAACTACCACCATTGGTAGATGAGCCTCCGCCGTTACCACCGGCCGATGTATGACCAGCTCCGCCAGCACCATTGCCGACCCAGCTTTTCGAAGAGATTTCAGAACTACCAACACCAGTATTTCCGGCAACCAAATCATCACCGTTTATCGATGTAAAAGAATCGATGATGACCTTGTTTGCATGAATGGTGAGATTTGCGGTCGCGGTTATGCTCCCACAGGAGGTGATTCCGCATGACAATTGGAGTACGTTGTAAGAGTGGAAACCCTGAAGATTGGAATTATTGAATAGGTGGAGGCTGTTATTTCCAGCAGTAGATGGCCCTGTAGTCGATTGATTGAGCATCAATCCATTCGGTTGAATAGTCAGATTGCTAGAATTGCCGAACACCGAATGATAAGTGACCATGTCGGCAACAAAAGCCGAGGAATTAATCTCGGGATTCAGTTGCCAATCGAGACTAGCAGAGTCGACACGATACCCTGATAGATGGGGAATAGCGGTCGATTCATTCAAGCCAGGCTTTAGTTCGACCGTCTGTTGGTACAGTTCGAATTCATCGCTAATTACTGGGTTTGAAGCGATGGTGGGAAGTAAAACAGAAAGAAGAATCAGCATGGCGAGGCTGAGGGCACGTGGTTTCATCAGATTAACACCAAATTAGGGGTTCTGTGGATGTGCCTTTAAACTATCTGCTCGATAATTCAATCCCGAAATCTTCCGGTGCGCCCATAATCTAATTTTGGGTTGAAAATTATGCATTATTTGAAACCTGCACAATGCTTATCATTCAACACAGATGGAGAGTAGCATGGTTGACCATCTAGTTGAAGCGGTGGGCGATGCCATCGATGAGATTGAAAAAAGCCTCAATAAGCGTTGGTGGTGGCGTATTCTTTGGCCGATTTTACTTTACGGTCCCTTCATCTTTATCGGTTTTTATCTGTTCAATATGTGATCGAATTCTAGATTATCCCCAGAATCTTCTAGTGCGCGCATAATCTATTTCTGCGATATGAATCGCTTCTAGCAAAGCATCTCTATTACCGCGTTGAACCTTCCGCATAATTCGTTGACAAGTCATCTCTCCAACCCCTCTGCCCATCAGAGCAAGGATTGCTTCTATTCCCCGATTGGCGACGACTTGAGCATTTTTCATCATCCTTTCTTGATCTTTTTGATCATCGGATTCGACCCATTTAATCAATTGTTTTTCAAGCCCTTCCCTCGATACTGCAAGCATTTTCCCGCCGCATCTAATACAGGTTTTTGGATCGTCGATAACAGTATAACGAGCAACTCTAAACCTTCTGGTAGTTTTGCATTTCAAACAGCATGTAACCGCTCTTTCATTCATTAAGCGCCCTTCTAATCTCGCTCTTACCTGCTTGTTATCCCAATTCGGCAAGAGTAGATCTTTTTCGGATTTGCTAGAGATTCCCAATGGTCCAGCCGCGGTTATTTCCAGTTCAATTAAGCCGCTTTGGATTGCTCTGAGTACATCTGTTGCGCCCTCTACATCCATTCTTTCATGGAATAATTTACCAAGAACTTCGGTCATGACTGGAGTGCTACGATATTTTTTGAGTAGAGCCTGGAGATTGATTTTTCTCGGATCGACACCATGACGTAAAATTCCGAAAACTTTCGCAACTTGTGCAAATCTCCATCTAACCTCTCTAGAATTTGGTAAAGTAACACTCAACACGCCTTCCAATGCATCCGGTGGGGTTTCTTTGAGCCATTCGATAAGGTCCTCGGGTGAAACCTCTGGGACTTGGAGTGACATTCGGCATGGTTCGGTTATCAATCGACCCCATTTTCCAGATCTTGTACTAGCCATCGCCAATAGATAATGGCCGATCGCTTCGTTGATTTTTGAGCCATGGCACGAATTGATGACCAATGCATCCTCTCGTCTTTCGATGGTCATGACCGCCTCGGTCGGCAAATTTCCGGTGCCTTCAATGTGGGAGCGCACCGCTTCTGCTAGCATACTGAACGCTTCACCGTTCAAAGGATAATCCTCAAGTTTTGAATTTCCTTTTAGTAACTCAGCAGGGTCGATAATATCTTTCTTTTCAGTTGTTTTCAAACCGATATCGTTGGCGATTAGACGCCTCAATCGACCTACTTCTCGGCTGATATCTGCGGGGGTCGGTGGTAATTCTCCGACCCATTGAGGGGCGTGGCCTTGGTCGGAAACCGGTGCGACCAACAGCTCGTTGCGTTCGGGGTCAGCATCGATAACAATCCAGGTTCGTCCAGCGATAACAAATCTGCGTTGGCGGCCATCCTCTTCAGCTCCACCATCGTTAAGAGATAAAACGAAAGCCTCGTCAACATTGCCGAGAGTTGCTCTGGACACAGCATCTCTAACCCGGTAGGATTGTTTGTCTGGTATCATCGATAAATGATGCATCACCCATTGTCTGGTTCTCCCACTCTTGCTAATCCAACCTTTGTCGAATGGTTTTGGAGGGTCGAATTTCATTCGAGATAATTCTAAAGGAGGTTCTTCTCCTCGTTCTAATTTTGGTTTTTCAGGAAGCGATTTTTTGGTGCTTGCAATCATTGCTTGCCAAACATCGTGCGGCCAGCGATACCAGGGGACTTCGCTGGGATTTTCAACGCATTTTACCACCCAACCATCGGCTAATATTCGGGCAATTCCAAGCGTATCTTCATCGCTCCAACCCTCGTATTGCCCGGTTTGCCCGATCACTTGAGTTATATCGGCTATTGGTAATGCGCCGTGACTGTGAACCATCATCACGATTTGATTCGCTACGACGCTTAGTGGTCGGTCTCGCCATTCTACCGGTTCGATTTCTCCTGCCATAGCTCGCCGGGCGATTACTGCAGCCTCTAGGAGATCATCTACCTCCCAACTCATTAGATGACCGACTCCAATTCCACCGATTCTATGGTCGGCTCTTCCGACTCGTTGAAGCATTCTATCGACCGATCGAGGTGAGCGTATTTGCACGATATGTTTGAGTGAACCAACATCGATTCCCAATTCAAGACTGGATGTACAGACTAAGCCTTGGAGCTTTTTTTCTCGCAAGTCATCTTCCATTTTTGCTCTGGTTTCTGCGGCTAATGACCCATGATGTACGCCGATTTTCAGTTCTGGAGCAATCGATTGGAGTCGTTGAGAAACCGTTTCAGCAGAGTTTCGTGAATTGACGAAAATCAAACATGGATTCTTTTCTTTGACCACTTGAGCTAAACCGCGTAAGGTTGCGTGTGCTCGAGGTGAGATTGCAAGTTCACTCGAGCCGATTTCATCTTCGACCGTTGTTGAAATCGCATCAACTTTGAGTTCGGTATAACGCGGTGCTTTAGCTGAGATCGCCTGGGCTTTTGGTGAAAGCCAAGTTGCGACTTGGTCTGGATTACCCACCGTAGCAGACAAGCCGATTTTTTGGACAGTTGAACCTTTGAATGCTTCCAATCTAGATAATCCGATTGCCAATTGCCAACCTCTTTCGCCATTTGCCATTTCGTGAATCTCATCGATAACAACCGCCTTAACATCTTTTAGTAATAGGCGTAATCGTGAGCCTGTAAACATTAATTGAAATGTCTCAGGGGTTGTAATCATCACATTTGGCGGATTGCGAACCTGTTTGGTTCGTTCACTTTGGGTCGTATCACCATGACGCAAACCTAGTTTCAAACCTACAGCCTTGGTCAATTCATCCAATCTTCTGTCCACGTCTCGGTTGAGAGCGCGTAGTGGAGTAATGTAGAGAATTGACATTCCTTGCCAATCGTTTTTCAAACACCTGTCGAGCAAAGGAAGGATTGCTGACATTGTTTTACCAGAACCGGTTGGAGCGATGACCAAGCGGTCGTGACCGGCTGCGATATCGGCTTGAGTAACCTGTTGAACCGGGGTCGGAATCCATCCTCTTTTATCGAGAGCCTCTTGAAGGCTCTCGTGGAGGTTGGCGAACACACCCTCTGCCATATTAGCACATGCAGCGTCACTAGTTCATGAGGTCAACGATTGGGAACGCTGATGACGTCAATCGTCATCATCGTCGTAATCGTCATCATCTTCTTCCTCTTCTTCTTCGTCTTCCCATTCTTCATCATCGTAAAACGAATCATCTTCATGGCTGATTGCTGTTCTTGATGAAATTGTTCCAATACCGATCAATACTATTAGCGATAATATCGAGAAAGCCCAGATGAGTGGGTTTTCACGAGGAGAATCAAACCATCCCATGTACGATATGTAAACGATCTCAACCTTGTGTTCAGCACTATTATCATCGTTATTGACCTCGATGATTACATCATCTGGGTCGACTACGACCCTTATTCTATCGACGCCTTCTTCGGCTCTCCAAGTAATGCTTACAGGGATTGTTTCACCGGCTCCAATAGAATTCAAAGATGTTGAATCAAATGGGATGATGTCGTCGCCGGCATAAAATGCCACTTTGAACTGACTATTGGTTTGCCCACCGACGTTGGAAATATCAGCGGTGATGGTGATGGTTTGGCCAGGAGCGACGTGGTCATCGGATAATTTGATCGACCCTATCTTCAATTGAGGCCCTTCTGCACCCAATCTAACCCATTGGCGTTCAAAGTCAGTATCTAGGCTAGCAATCTCTGGAATAGGGCTAGCTTCTGAGTTAGAAACCACTGGGAATTCATTTCCAGCTGAATCATATCCGGTTAGGTAGAATCCAATCCAATCACCCTCGCGTGGAGAAATGATTCCATCATCGGTTAAATCGATGGTTCCAGTCCAAATAATCGATTGACCATCTTGTTGCATACCTAAGCGGTTGCTGCCAGCGCCTAAGGTCAGGGTTCTACTCGCATCTCTCATAACCCAATGAACGAATTGTTCAGAGCCGGTCATGTCAGCATCTTCAGTGCCATGGAATTCAACTGGAATTTCGGTTAAGTCTGTCGATGAAGAAATATCGATGACATTGATTGGCTCAACTCTACTCACAACTCTAGGCGCAGTATCATCGACGATAACCCGTAGTGTTGTGGAAACGGTTTGCCCAGTCATATCTTCGCCTTCGCCAGGAATTCCACCGATTGAAATTAAACAGGTTCTGGTAGGGGATGAGCGTAAGGATTGAGCGCTAGAAAGTGGGACTTCAACCGAATAGGAGCCGTCGGTGCCTAAACTGCCATCGGACCAAATACCCTCGCCATCGAATACCTCGACTACGATTGCAGCATCATTTGGAGCAGGCACATTTGACCCTTCGAACACCACTTTTCCGGTGAATGCTAATCTGTCGTCGTTCCTGACTCTGCTGCCATCAGCGATCAAACCGGTTCTCGGTTCACTGATATCTTCAACTAGGAATGTAGATGCGTCTAAAACCAGGTCGTTTTCGACGAAGAATGTATGTTCAGCGATGATATGGCGAGTTGGGAATTCAGAACCTCTCTCTTTGTATTCTAGTGCGAGGTCACTAATGTCTTCATCAGGCCAATTCCAGCCAATGGTGAAATCATAATCGATCAATACCCATGGCATACCCGATCCGTTCGTAGTTTGAATCATTTCAGATGATTGGGCCAAAGAAATAAATTCAGAATTAGAAGCGAACAAATCGTTGGTTCCATAATATGAGATTCTTTGTTGGTCGACCTCTTGGTCAGGACCTTCAAAATCAAAGACCAAATCGATGTATTCGAAATCGATTGCGGTATTTGCATCAATTAAACCGATAGAAATTCTCTGCGGGGTGCCCGAATAAATAGCGGCACCATCAGAATGTCCTTCCCAAATTAATCCGGTAAAGATCGCACTCTCATCTTTGCGAGACCTGAATGTAGCATCGTCGTGGTCGAAACCAGGCCCCGATTCCCAAGTGAAAACCTCTTCATCGATCAATGTTGAGTGGTGGATAGGGTTACCAGCTTGGTCGCCTCCGTCCCAATAATAGGATACCCGACCCATATTTGGATTTCGAGAATGGTCGATAGAGGTAATGAACCACTTTTCGCCAGTTTGAGTTGAGTTTTCTACCACTTTGATTGCATATTCCGAAGGATCGGCTTCACCGTTACGATTCAAATCGTGATCGGCTTCAACCCAATAGAATAATGATAATTCGGTGGGGTCACCAACAGCGTCTGCAACATGTATTTTTATCTCTTGAGTTGAAGTAGCGGCCTCATAAGCATCGTTGATAGGTGAAGTTGAAAGCGCTTCTGGAGCGGTTGCATCTACTCTAAACGATCTTCGCCAATCATCATTGGTTGGCAAAACCATGGTCGCATCTCTCTCGTTATAGGTTTGAAGTTCGTAGGTCAAGCCATCCACAATATTGATATTTGGCATATCGATCGAGATGAAGAATGATCCATTGGTATTGGATGTATCTCGCCAATCAGCATGAACAAAGCCGTTTTGTGCAACTCGAATATCGAAGGCACTATCTTTTGGTGCGTCTTCGCTATCAGCGAACCACATAGCACCTTGGAAGTGAATTGTTTCACCAGCAGCCACCCAAGAGCCATCTGTTAAATCATCTGTAACCATCTCGCCATCATTATCTCGAATCTTCATCCAGCCGAGACCGAATGAGTTGTTTACCCTCAATCCGGTTTGACTGGATAATGCGGTTGGTTCGAAGCCATCAGGACCGGTATTATCAAGACAATTTGTTCGGAATCTTACATTTTCTTGGTCGGGGAAATTGGAGGTAATATGGAATCGCCAGTGAATTTCCAAAATCCCATTATTATTTCGAGACCACGAACTAGCATCCATTTCTACCCAGTCATCAGGGTCATTTGGTGACGGGAATATATCCCCATCGTTCCATTCTAGAGTCGGTGAACTCGAGGACGGATTAGCACTAAATGATAATGTAGCAGATTGAATGTAATTATTATCACCATCGCCTACGATATGTCTGGTAACCACTTCGTAAGGTTCAGTTCTTTCGTGAAGAATCTCGCCATCAGGAATCGCGATATCAAGATTTACAGTATGGATTGTATAAGTCACACTAAATCGTTCTAGCACAACGATTCCAGAGGATTGAGAACTGACTCCAACCGGAATATCGATGCTGCCGGTGCCAGTATCGGGGATCAAGTCATTGAAGGCCTTGACAATGGCCGCTCCGCCTTGGGTGGTGAGGCCCAATAACACCCCTTGGCTGGTCCATTCGTTTGAACCATCATCTCCAATATCGAGGCCAACTTGGTTTGGAGCATTAGAATGTAGGGCGACATTCATGTCTTCTAGGGTGGGAGTATCCGACCCGGTCGAAGAGAATCTAACATAGATGTAGATGTACCCACTAACCATTGTGATGGTTTTTGAATCTCCAGAATATGTGAATTGGCTAGTTGAACCAGATTGAATTTCAAAGACGATGTTTGTTCCAGCAGGCGTGGTTGCATTCCACCACATTTGAGCGGCGACAGGGGCTGAACCAGAATAATAATTTGAACGAATATAAAAATAGCCACTGGTAGAGAATGAAGTCGAATAGGTTAAGGTGACAAAGTCAAGGATTGGAGTTTCGCTAGATGTACCATTGAGATATGCTCTCCAACCGATTTGACTACCTGCGGTTGCAAATACCAGATTTTGATCAAAGATTGCGGCTTTCCAAGTGACTCCGCCATCATTGGTTACTTCTAATTCAATCGTGGTATTTTCGGGAATCCAACCAACCAATGCCGTTACAGAGATATCGGTAATGCTCTTGGTGATTGTTTTTGTCGCACTGGTTACCATCGTTGAATTTGAACTTGGGGTGCGTAAGTCATAAGGCGCCCCGCTGCCATCAATATTGATTTTATTACCTCGGCCACTACAATAAGAAGAAGAAGAATAATGGCAGGTATATCCAACGCTATTTCCGCCGAAACCATCTAACCCGTAATTACCTCCAGCCCCTAAAGACTCTTTAGCCATCCTTTCAATAAAGATTCCGTTCATGGTGAAATGATTACGGAATGAGCGAGAAGAATAATACTCGTTGGTCAAAATTTTGGGCAGGTCGACAAATAACCCAGCAGCAGTAGTCGATGAATCGCCCATTTGTTCTCTAGTGCCCAAAACCCAAGTCCCGTTTATTTGACTTGGATTACCGGGGTCCACCTCATAGAGGTAGCGATTATAATTAGGAAAACTAGATTCGAACATCAATACGAAAAGTCTTCCACTATCCTCATCGATGTCAACTCCGACCGGATAATAGGTATTGGAATAGGTATAATGTTCTTGACAGGTCCAAGCTCCGCTCGAACTGACCGCCCATTTAACCAAGAGGCGATAGGAGTAAGAAGTGGTCCACACGGTTCCATTACCATCGCTTGTACCATCATAAGCAGAATATAGTGGATTCGAGTATGAGCATGATCCAGATGACATCGATGCCAAACCAATATATGCGCCAGTACTTGCATTATATCTCTTGATTTGAGGTGTATTATACATCGATGAAGAAGTATAACTCATCACATGATATTCGCCATATTGTTCAACAAAGAACCCGGTATATGAGTTGCTAGAGCCGGTCAGAGATAACGCGGTCAATTCTTCAGAAGAACCGATAAAACCTTGATCGCCATTTGCAACAAATGCTCCTGAGGTATTATGGATGGCAGTAGTGCTTGAAACATCGCTACTTCGGGCTAATGAATTCATATCATCGGTAGGGTTTCCAGGTAGGCTAACCGAATTATCTTTCATTTCAATATTGTTTTTATAACCGTATGCGAAGCCTGGCGGGATGCCAGACCAAGAAGCAGCAGTACCGCCGAAATCCGAATCGTTGGTATAGTTGCCCCAACTGGTCGAAGATGGTTTGCCATTAATATCGAAAGATGCGGATTTCACCTCAGCACCGTACGGGAAGGTTAAGATGCCAGCCGTGCCGTTTCCGTTGCCTTGGAAAACCTGTTCATAAGTGGTTGAACCATCTTTGAATTGGGTCTCAGTCACATCACCGAGAGCCATTGGTGAAAATATTGAGAGCACGAAAATTGCCGTTAGAAATATTGAAGTTCGCATCGGTTCATCACCTTTCCCATCATTGGGCCTTTGGCCCACGCGGCTTTCTCCCATTTGAACCATGCCCAGTCGGGTCTGCAGACCTGCCGAGGGCAACGCTGGTATATGCGAGGGGCAATGCACCGTTAGGTGGAGCATATGGGCTGGTGGGCGAATCAACATGGAAAACAATTGAGAATTGCGGCAACAGTGACATTTGCTTCGATATTACTGACCAGTTTAAGTGGGCTACAATTAATGATTTTACAAGATATTTCTGGCTTTGAAGATTTCACAAGCTTAGCGATAGTTGCTATCGTTATTGGAATAATTGGATTGTCTATTAGTGCACCTGCTTTTGCTAATCTAAAAGCAAGAGCAAATACCTTAGCTGATATAATGAATATGTCCAGTTCATCGGAATTGGCAAAAAGTCGAGCCGATGGTGACGAATGTGCTAGGATTCTTGGTGGTGGCCATCAAGAGACTTGGAACGAGTTCCTAACCGAGAAGGGATTGAAGAGGCGGTGATGTCTCGGGCTGCTTATGGCAGCCTCAAATCCGGTCGTTACTCTGGTACGAGAACTTATTCTCGCCGGTGGCATGATCGGTCTAATCGTATTGGCGATGTGGGCCCATACTGGTTCGATGCCACCTTTGGTCGTAGTAGAGTCGTCATCGATGGTTCACGATGCAAAAGGCGAGGTCGGATCGATCGATGCTGGAGATTTGGTATTAGTGCACGATCCTGAAGGGAAAAAAATCGTAACCTTTGCTGAAGCAACAGATCCAAATCACGCCGATTTTGGTTATGAATCTCATGGCTTGGCAGGTGATGTCATCATCTACGAACGCAATGGTGAATCGGAGAGTACACCCATTATTCATCGAGCTATTTTGAGGGTGAAAATCAACCGAACTATGGACGCTGACAATCTTGGTAATTGCGATGAAGGAACCTATGATTCCTTATCTAAGTTATGCATAATTTCATGGGATATTCCTGGTACTAAAGTTTTAGACCAAGAAAAAATTAACCTTAATTTTGATGGTGTAAATGCCTCTGGCAAATATGATTGCCAAATTGATTCTGCTGGCCATGGAGATGTTACTTTGAGGTTTTCTGACTGGCGACCACGCCATCCCGGGTTCATCACATTAGGCGATAATAACAAATGCTCGGATGACCAAGGTGCAGCTGTGACCTCATCGGGGATCCATTCCTCTTCATCTGGGTTGATAGGCCCGGTTAGGGCCGAATGGGTAATCGGTATTTCTGGTGCAGAAGTACCTTGGTTAGGAATTGTCAAATTGATTGTTAGCGGTGGTAATTCACCAGGGATTTCTCAAGTACCCGGTCCTTCCTTCATCTATTTGATAATTCTTGTCGGCTCGATTTTGATCGCACCGATATTGATCGATCCAATCGCAAGAAAATTAATCCATTCATCACCAGAAGTAATCGAATCAGAGCGTGAGTCAGCCTTGGATTATGTGTTGAAATCGCCTGAGGAAGAATGACTATACCCTACGGCCAGAAAGTCGATCATCTGCGCTTTGCAAACGGATATTAGCGAGGTCTATTCCTTCTTGTACCAAAGACAAATCTGCTTGCTCAAGCATTTTTTTGATTAAATCTCTGCTCCTATTTAGGTCTGATATACGTCGGTTTTTATCCTTGGGCTTTGCGATATCACCCTGCATTGAGATCAACCATTGTTCGAGTAATGCACTTGCCCACTCAGGGGCTCGAACCCTTGCTGCGAGAAAAATTTCTTTGGAGCGATGTCGAAATCTAACCATTCCGTCGGCCATCCTTCTGGTTTGAATTGAACCTGGTTGCCAAGACTCAAGATTTACTTCCAATTTTGAACCACACTCCAATCCCTCGCCAGAATCGATTAAATCAGCGATGACGACCATATTGGATAACTTCAATAAAACCTGAACGCAGTCACCTTCTTCGGTCCAAATAGAAGAATCGATTGGACCCTGTGAATAAACGGATTCTGTCCATTCATGAATCGCCCGAACGGTCTTGTCCATAGCCAAGCCTAGAGGCGGTCTCTCAAGAACTCGTCGACATCGGGTTGAAGTGTAAACGCTGCTTGGTCGGGTTTGATGGCAAGTGAATTATTGAGCGTCGAGGCGGATTGGAAATCCGTTTTATTGCTCATTATGATTTGGTATCTAATCCTCAGGAGATGGGAGGCCAATGGCCAACTTGACAAATGGAATGCAACAAGGGTATTCGGTGCAATCTTGATGGTGCGAACCTCAAAAGGGAAAAAAACACTCGAAATGATTTCAAAACCGAAAAAGTTTTGGCGAATCTATGGTGAAATTTCACTGTGGGTTTGTTGGATTGCGATGTTTTTGGTGGGCTTACTACTAATCATAGCCTTGATCAGCGCAATTTTAATCGAATCGACCGCACCGCCACCATCAGCTTCAGAATTGGTAGCAATTCCAGGGCTGAACCCGATGATTCCACTTGGTTGGGGCGCTTTGGCATTCATTATTTGCTTGGTTATCCATGAATTTGGTCATGCGATTCAAGCTCGTGCTCATGGGATGAGGGTCAGGAATTTTGGCCTTTTGATGTTAGGCCCACTACCACTAGGCGCTTTTGCAGAACCAGAACATGAAGAAATCATTTCTTCACCTCGAAGAGAACGCCAAAGAATGTTCGCTGCTGGCCCAGCAACCAATATTTTTGCAGCGATTATATTGATGTTATTGATGGGCTCACTCGCAGGTCATTTCGGCACTACTCAGGAGGGGGTTCACTCGAGTGGAATCATCGTCGGCACTGGTGCAGAGCAAGCCGGTTTAGAGCCGTATGACATCATTTACGAAATCGATGGCAAACCGATTTCGGGTGTAGATGATTTTAGTGCAGCAATGGACGGATTCAAGGCCGGAGACATCGTTTTGATGGAAGTGTTAAGAGTCGATGGATCTAAAGATTTATTGGCGGTTAATATTACCGATAAAAGAGATTATTTTATTGATCAAGGGGTTGACGAAGAATTACTAGACGCATATGGTATCGAGCAAGGTGATGCGTTTTTAGGCATCGAAAGACCCTCTGATTCGACTTCAGGAATCGATTCAATTTCAGGCATTGGAAACCCGTTGACAATTTTGATAACTCCATTTGAGCTTCAAGGAATTGCGATTCATCCTTCCGAAGAAGCGATGTTGACCGCAGGGGATAGTTGGTTTGCGCAAACGGTAGGTTTATCGGGATTATTATTCTTGGTCAACCTGATGTTTTGGCTGATTTGGGTCAACATATTATTAGGCTTCACAAATTTGATACCAATGGTTCCATTCGACGGTGGCCATTTGTTCAGAGATATTGTTCATGGCACCATGAGCGGTTTGAGAAAGGTTGGCAAAAAAAGCGGACTTTGGCGAATTCACCCTTTGACAGTAGAACATTTTTCTAGAAAAGCAAGTTCATATTCATCGTTATTTTTATTGGTTACTTTGGTTTTTATCATGGTTGCACCATATCTGTGAGCCTACTCTGAATTAGAGTTTCATCTCCATCATTGTGTTTATCCAATTGTGCAGCTCTTTGTTCAAGCGATTTTATCGAGTTAGAATCATTACTTCGGCAAACCAATGCAAGGAATTTATGCAAAGGCATGCCTTGGTCCCAATCAAGGAATGGTTTGCCGTTTCTGGTCAATGGTAAGGCTGGGATTCTCCTCCTCAACATTCCAAGTCTGCCAGATAATTTTCCAACATCTACTCTGAAGATTCTCCAAGAATCTCCCCTAACTCGTTTTAAACGGTAAGCGTATAATGGCATCAAACCGCAACGAACGCCTTCTTTCAACATCGCTTCGTATTGGGTTTTGGTCCTACCGGAAAGGTATAATTTGGAAACCTTACAGGATTTTACTTCGATCGGGAAACATAAATCACCGCGTAAAGCGAGCAAATCACCACTTCCTTCCATTCCAGAACCCGCAGCTCTAACCACCAAAAAAGGCCGCTCGAGTACTTGCATTGCCCTAGCTTTTGCGATAGGATCACAAGATCTTGTAACCGCTTCTACCCCTTTTGGTATACCTGCTAAAACGCAGCGCAATTCCCGTTCATATTGGCTTGACACATTTAGGCTTATTTTGGCAAGAGTTATTGAAAACTCCGGTGATTACGCGTCAGGTTGAAGCGTGATTAGGGCTAGGACCCTATGTGCGCCGAGTAGCGGTCCGGACTGCGAATTTTCGTCTCAGTTTTCATCTGATGAGGGAATTGAAGCGACGTAATTGTCAATTTGTTATGCTTTCACCCGAAGATTCTTGGGACGGAATTTGGTTGGCAACCCCTGAAGAAACCGTTCAATCCAAGGGTGGAATTCCAGTTATTGAAGACACGGTAGAGGCTGCGGTCGAAAGGGCAATTCAATTATCGCGTGGATTTTCCAGCGCCAATCAATTGGTTTTTGGAATTGATCCAGGCCCTCGACCCGGATTAGCATGGTTAGCAGATGGTCAACTGGTTGGAACGGCACAATTGGAAAATGTTTCAGATGTTATTTCTCATATCAAAGGTTTATCTTCATCGATTCAACATATCCATTTGGTTGTAAAAATAGGCGATGGAGCCCCATTGATTAGAGATCGATTGGTCAACGAATGCATCGAATCAAAACTTGAGGTATTGGTAGTAAGTGAGGCGAAAACGAGCAAGGGTTCGCGCAGCCAAGCCCATATTCATGCCGCCACAAGAATCGCGGTTCAAGGTGGAAAAAGAATTGCTTCGATGAGAGTGATTCAAGTGGGTGAAGGTGCTTTGAAGGAAATCAAGCGCCAATCAAGAATCCTCAGCGGTGGAAGGGTTACAATTTCTAGCGAATTAGCAATGAGTGTCGCTCTTGGAAATCTCGAATTAGCTCAGGCGCTTAAGAAAGCCTAACCTTATAGCGTTCTCTTCCATTGCTATACAGCGTGATAATACCCGAGGATGATACACAGATTGCAATAGAATTTGCCAATTGACTAATCGAGCGCCCAGCCAAATGTCTACCACCCTCTCCAGGTTTGGCCACGATGCCCGAAGGAACCTGAATATAGCGTCCAGCATCGCTTGCGATGCCTTTCGAATTGAATAGAATTGCACCGTCCAACCAAGCGAATTCCGCTAATGTTTCGTGGTTATTCAAATTGAGAATACTTCGGCGCATCTCGGAATGACCTTTGAACGGATTCAATACCAAAGCGGTAGAATAACGTCGTAATTTTGGGACAGATCCAATCACAAATAGCGCCCCTACAGCATGACCTTCCCTTCCTCTTCCACCGATATGGCGAGCTAAATCCATCAATTTAGCAAGGACTTCAATGTCGATTTCATGTTCATTTGAAAGTGGACCCAATCGGTTCGATGAGAGGTTATTCGCTTCGACAATTATCACTCCAGTCATCGGTTCAGCGAGGATTGCGAGAATCTTATCATTATTGCCAAATCGACCTTCGCCAAGCCCTTGTAAGATCATATCGTGTAATCTGTTCAGGACCGAAAGACCCTGAGCGGATAAGGGTTCGTCGAGAATTTTTACTTCAAAACCATCTCCTGATAATGATTGGGCTACCTTTTGAGAACTGGTAAGTGTGACCATATTCAATCCTTTTGGCAATTCTTCGGCAATTTTTCTAACAGTTCTAGAATTATTGCTAAGTAATACACAAGCGGAAAATCCTTGTTTTTCGCTTTGAATCGAGGACCTGACCAAAGTGGCGAGGTCGACCATAGAATTCACCTAGTTTACTCGCTGTCTGTAGTGTCGATTCCGGGGAGCTGGTCCTCGGATTCTCGATAAACGGTACGCATATTTTTTATGAAATTTCTTTCTTTTACGATTATGGTGTAATTCTTAATTTTGGGATCATCTTCACCGTCGAGAACCCCCAATATTGTTTCGAGGGTTAGTCTTGCACCTTCTCGATGAGGATAAGCAAAAATACCCATCGATAAAGGTGGGGCGATTACATCGTTAACGTCGCCCATATTTTTGAGGGTCTCAAATAGATTAGCATAGGTTTCAGGCAATAATGACCGCCGCAACTCGTCTTGATTTGGACGGCGGCAATCTGGGCTCACAACATGAATGATATGCTTGAATCGCTCACTTAATCCAAATGGAACGGTGGTGACATTTGTCGTGACTGGGCAAGGTGGGAGATTAAATTGGCGCTGGTCAGCACTAATTTCACGGCAACGCAATCGTAGTTCTTCCCCGGCTGCTTTGTGAATCAATGCATCGATACCTTCTCGACCTGAAAGGCGGTTATTGGCAGGGGTGATTACCGCATCAGCGTTTTGCAAGTGGAGGTCCCCTCCGATTACTCGGAGCACACCCCAACGACAAGTTCGCGCCATATACAACTCGACCATGTGCAGGCAGGGGGGCCTGACCTTCATATACACATTGACCGAACCATTACTTTTCATCTAATTTCCCATAAACGGCTATCCGAAGTTGATTTGAGTAAAGCACGCTCCCAAGTGTAACGTGGGTCCGGAGAGAAGAGCGATTTGCATGGCTATTCTCTTCATGCTGGGGAGTATCAACATCCCTGTTTCCGATGAGGTAGAATTTCCGTTCGACTATGAAAAAATTGGCTTGAGTGGACAATTTGACATTTGGAATGAGACTCCGTTTATCGACATTGCCGTTCCAGATGGATTTGACATGGATAGCATTACCGATTATAGTGACGTAGGGGTATTGATCAATAATCAATCCGAAGCCAGCCGAACCATCGGATGGGCTTTCGTAAATGCAAGAAATATTTCTTCTGATAGAATTTTTATCTTCGATAACGAATCTACTCCTGTTTCTGAAACGATTAACCGCGCTCAATTCAATGCATCGTTTCGCCACCCTTTGGAGACGATGTTAGCCGAATATAATGGCAGTAACGACATCAATTATTTGGTTACGACAAAGGGCGTACCGCTCAGAGTTAGCGGTGGAAACGATAGAGCCTCCTTCGACCAAGAGATCTCTTTGGTAGGAGGAATTTATTCTGGAAGCATCGGCAATAATTATTGGGTAAATCACGGATATGGTCCATTGGCTGGGAAAAAAATGGAAAGTTTTACCAGAGAAGAATATGGTTTTTTCTTGGTCACCCGTCTAACCGGTTATACTATCGATACCGCATTGGAGTTGATCGAGCGAGCTAACAATTCCTTCGGAGCTCGAGGAACTCACGTTTTGGACCTCGCGACAAATAGAAATAATTCTGGATACAAATTTTGGAATGATAATCTCTATACCGCAAATACAACCTTGAATGGTACGCTTGGATTACCGGTGCTATTCGACGAAGAAACAGAATTTTTAACCAATATTTCGAATGTTATTACCTATGCTTCTTGGGGTTCGAACGATGGTAATTGGAATCGTAACTTTCTAGCAAATGCAGGTTTTGATACAACTGATAGTTCATGGTCGAGTGGGTCCAAATATTGGGATGCTTTCTCTCCAACGGTCTCTCCCGGTGATGAATTTAATTGGAGTTATCAAACCGGAATTAAGCAAGGAGGTAATGGGGCGATGGAGGCCCGAGTTTCATCTGAATGCAGCCAAGAATCTGCCGACATGTCACCGGGGATTTTTGCCGAGTTCTTCGATAATGAAGGAATCAGTTTCAATACTGCTAGTATGCCTGATTTAATTGATCGAATTCCCGATCACGTACGTATCGAGAGTGACCTGGCTTACTCTTCTTCAGGCAATCCCTACCCGGGATTAGATGATAGATTCAAGCATAATTGGGGTGCGCGCTTTAGCGGACTAATCGACGTACCAGAATCAGGGAACTGGACATTATACCTCAATTCGGATGATGGTTCAGAATTGTGGATTGATGATGTTAGTGCGGTACAAAATTATGGTTCACACGGAATGACGGAGCATTCTACAACGCTCTCCTTAACCGCGGGATATCATGATTTCAGAATAGAATTTTTCCAAGGTGGAGGACCACATGGTTTACTCCTTTCATGGCAAGGACCGAATGTGACAAAGACCAATATCCCTGCATCGGCATTCGTTGTATCGGGAGATTATATTCCTCAGCAAGATAGTTTGATTCACAATTGGGATTTCGAGGAGGGTGTTGGAAACCAATCGAATGACAGTATTACGAATGGCTCCAACTTTACACTATACGGGATGGATTCAAGCAATTGGAGAAATTGCATTGATGGCAATTGCCTGTGGTATGATGGTGCCGATGATTACGCCAAAGTGAATGTTGATGACTGGTTAGGAAATTTCTCTGTTAGTCAATGGGTTTGGGCAAATATCACTAATCAGACAAATAATGCAGCCACATTTGCGATTGATGATAATGCAGGCTCTAACTACTCATTCCAACATATGGTCGCCAATAGTAAATGGAATTTACATAATAATCAGTCAAAGGAATTTGGTGATGTTGAGCCACAACGATGGGTTCATTTAGTGACCGTTTTTGATAGTGGTAACACTAGGCAATATCTCGATGGAGTACTGGTAAATTCCAATACATATCCAAATGGTTCAATAAATAATTTTGATTTGTACAAGTTGGGAGTCAACCGGGCTGGCACTTCATATTTCGAAGGAATGATCGACAATTTGATGATCTGGGATACCGCTTTGAGTAATGGTTCTATTACTACTCTTAGTCGAGACATCATCAACAATTGCTCTGCATATTCTGGTAATGGCCAAGGTGTAGCGTACTTGGAAACAACTTATGCTGTCCCGACAAATTTCACAAATCACGCTTGGTTGATTTATGGCTATGGGGAAAGAACAGGCGATGTATATGGTGAATACAATATCGAAGTTGCTTCTCTAGATTCAAATGGAACTGTATTGTTCACAAATACATCATCAAGTCAGTCTTTCACAACAACATGGAATTCCCGAACATTGAGGTTTAGACCACACCCCGATTCGACTTCTCTAAGGATTAGGGTATCGCTTGACATAGTGCCAACTTCGACAGATGGTTCACTATTCATTGATTCCACTTCATTACGAATAATCAGACCTCATATGGGCTGGGTAGACGGCTCCATCGCCGAAACAGCAGTATCGACCGGAGGGCGTTCGTTCAATTGGGGAACCGGTTATGGTCAATCATTGGTAGCGGATATTTTAGAGGATGGTGCTAGTGGTGTCAAAGGATATGTGTACGAACCATATTTGTCTGCGGTCACCTATCCAAGCGTATTGCTAGGAGCTTATGCGAGCGGCTATAATATGGCTGAATCCTATTATGCTGGTAATCTGTTAACAGGCTGGATGGGGGTTGTGGTCGGTGATCCAAAGATGGCAGCTTTCGGCGATATCGTTCACGATGTGGAAATCATCGATGCGAGATTGATTGGTAACGCATCTGTGGACCAAGATTTCATTATCGAAATTGCTCTACAGAATATTGCTCCGGGAGATGCTGAAGGTTGGTTGACTATTCGTGATAAATTGGGTGGTAAAATTCTTGCAAATAAGAGTATAATTCTACCTTCAGGTGACCAAAGCGGCAGCAGAATCATCGTCGATTTAACCTTGAATTCAACTCGGGCTGGCTGGAATAACCTAATCATTAAGTGGGATGCAAGTAATCTTACAAAGCCAGAACGAGTAACAAATAATAATAATTTTGAAATGATGGAATGGATAAATTCTCCGCCATTTATCAGTGATATTTCATGTGATTCAACCTATTATAGTCGCGGTGACAGATTCGTTTGCAATGTACAAGCAAGTGATGATAGCGCCATCACATCACTCGATTTAGCTTGGAGAATAAGTGCAGGAAACATCAGTACTAACTGGACTTGGATAAATACCGGTAGCCAAAACGGAATAGATTGGTGGACCACAATCGAATTACCATCCGATTCAATGCTTGGAAATTTAGATATCATGGCGGTAGCATATGATTATAGTAATTTGAGCAATCGATCCGAAAAATTAGCGATTGCCCTTGTAGCCGATGCACCGGCGATGTGGTTTGGTATCCACATTCAAGGAGTTGATAATCCCGGTTGGACCGGAGCGACCATATTAACTTCAAATCCGGGTGGTGGGGTGAAACGAGGATATGTTACAACTCTCAAAGCCTGTGTTTTAGATATTGATTTTTCAAAATTTGAAGAGGCACCAATATTTATCGCAAGTAGAGGTAATGTCGATGGCTTAACCTACAAACAAGGAACCGGACCTGGGCACCATTGCTTTATTGCCAGTTACACGATTCCAGTAAATACCTCTCTCGAGCGTTTTAGTTTGGAATTAAGGGATTCAAGTGGAACTTTCCTCACAAAGAGGACCATAGGAATCGCCGACGTATTGCCCGAAATAGCTCTAGCTTTAGTGGATGATGAAGCCGCTCAAATCCAGACCGTGAGCGGCGGTGGAAATGAAAACATTTTGATTTCGATCACCGATTCGGATGATACGGTCTCTTCGGTTCAAGGGGATATTTACCTTACTTGGCCGGGACAGCAAATAATTTCTATTCCTCTTGAATTTGAAAATGGTTTAACGACGGTGCCATTATTCACTTCTGAGCCTTTGGAATCGGGCGAATTAAAAATAGAGATAGAGATTATAGGCGCAAATGGCGCTCGTAATTCCACATTGTTGAATGTCTCATTAATTCTGACTCCACCGAGTATTGGTCAAATCTTATTCTGCGATGAAAGTGGACCAATCGACCAATTAATGTTCGGTCAAAATGCAACCGCATCGATCATTTTAGATTCTATAAGGCCAATCGAATATATTTTCACAAATATAATTCAACAAGGTTGGAGTGTTTCAGCCCCAGAAACCACTACTTCCACTTGCTCACCAAGTAATGATTCCTTTGATTTCAGAATACAATTGGATTCATCTTTCATAGCGGGTAACGGCTCAATTAGTGTTAGAGTTGTAGATGTCGATGGATTATCGAATACCAAAAGTCTTGGATTCGAATTCCTCCATTCACCACCCGAGATCAATGTCACTATTCCGATTGAAATTACCGCCGGCGAAAACCTTGAAATCTTTGTTCAGATGTCCGATGCGGACGGAATAGATGCTTCGTGTAATATGGCTGTGGTTTACCAAGGAGAAACTCTTACCATAAGATCGAGCCGTGTTACAGCATTCGGTAATGAAGGCAGATGGTCTTCCTCTTGGCTTTTAACAGATGATTTAGTCGAGAATATAACCATTGAAATTGGATGTACCGATATTAGTAATAATGTAGTATACTCTAATCAAACAGTTTCAATAATTCCGATTCCCGATTGTTTAGATTGTGAAAGTGAAGAACCTGTGCTCGAAGAATCGAATTCAATCGGCCAAGATGCAGCGATCGTGGCGGCATTGAGCCTACTCGGAATCATCGCAGTTACTGCCTTAATCGTCCGCGCACGCGTGCGTGCCCGCGAGGAGGATGAGCCTCAACCGGTTTGGATTCAACAAGAGGATGACCAACAGAGCCTTCATGACCTTTGACGGATTGGCCAATTTCATGGCAGTCGGATATGTATTGATCAACGTCACACCTGGGCAAGAGTACCAAGCTTATCAGGAAATAAAAACCCTCCCGAATATTGTTGATACCACTCTATTGTTCGGTGATTACGATATCATTGTAAAATTAGAGGCGTCTAGTCTAGGAATCATTGCAAAAACCGTTGTTGAAACAATTCGTCAAGTAGAGGGTGTAACCGACACAAAAACTCTTGCTGGTGCGGAACTTTGATTCTATTTCTAAACGCTATACTGCTCAAAAGTAGTGCTCGAAACGATGTACTGCGGTCATTATTTGGCGCAGTATAGCGGTTTGTAGGCGAAAACCTTATTACCTTTAGTTGGCCGTCAGCAGTTTGAGGTATAACCAATGGGTGAAAAAAAGTACTTCGTCCTCATGGAGGGCGGTGATGATACCAGCCAGGTCTTTGCAAGTAGACAACCACGCGGCGCAGCTCTGAAAGCTGCAACTCGCGGACACACGAACATCCGCCTACGTGAACGCGGAACTAAGCGCGTACACGTATTTAGCGGGTGGGTGGACACTGTCCCAAAACCAGCAAATGGCCCTGCATGGCTTCCTGATAAGATCAAGAAGGCTAATGTGAAGAAGGTCGGCATCGAGCATCTCTGAAATAAGAAACTCGACCGAATAGTCTTCTTACCCTACAACAGGGTCGCCGCCCCTTTTGACTCCTCGGAGTCAGGAGGGGCTTTTTACGTTCTTCAATCAATAACTTATTCATCGTAATTAGCTATTGACATTATTAAAATCCAAAATCTCCCAATAGGGCATTAAAAATCGAAAGCAATGCTTGACATTAATGTTAGTGGTGTTCGAACCTATTTTGGCTCAGTATCTAACCTTGTCACCGGTCAACACTCTCCAAATTCTTTTGAGAGGATCATAATAACGGTCAACAACTCTTTCCTTTAGAGGAATGATAGCATTGTCGGTAATGTTGATTCCCGCTGGACAAACATCAGTACAACATTTTGTAATGTTGCAATAAGCAATACCAAATTCGCCCTTGATTTCCGGAACACGGTCTTCTTGGTCCATTGGGTGCATTTCAAAGTTTGCAAGGCGGACCATTGTTCTTGGTCCTCCATTCTCTAAGTACATGACATGTGTCTTGGCAGATATAACATTCAATACAAGTTCTAAATTCTTGAGCACGCTTTGCTTCAAATTGACTGAATTCCCAATCAGGTTCATCCGGCCCCTTGATGGGTGAAACCGCTTTAGCCATTTCATAATTCCAAGAAACATCGGTGACAAGATCCCTAATGTGCGGGAAGGTTTTCAATGGCCGTACTGTAATGACTTCATTTTCTGGAGTTTCTTCAATGATGTCGCTCATTCTAGTCATGCACATCAAACTTGGTTTGCCATTGATTTCAGCACTACATGAACCACATTTACCGGCTTTACAATTCCAGCGGCATGAAAGGTCAGGCTCTTGCTCATGCTGAATACGGTGAATACAATCGAGAAGAACCATGCCTTCATCCAATTCAACATCATATTCTATTAGTTCACCCTCGCCTTCTTCCCCTCTGAAAACTTTCATCTTAATGTCAGTCATTTTCAGGCCTCCTTCTTTGAACGGTCAAGTAATTCTTCTAATTCTTCAGGTGGTTGAGATAATTCTTCCTGACGGATTTTGATTTCAACCCCGTCTTTCCAAACAACATTTGTTGTATGGCTCCACATACCAGTATCTGGAACTGGGAAATCATCACGAGTATGACCGCCACGGCTTTCGGTACGAGTTAAATGTCTACCATGTTTTGCAAATCTAAAGCCTGATGCCATCCAGAATTGTAAGCCATCGACTTGCCAGAACTTGTATTTTCAATTCTTTTTCTGAAATCATTTAGATCCATTAACGCGCTTTCCAACTCAGATTCAGTTCTAATGATGCCAACTTTAGTTTGCATCATATCTCGCAATTCATCATATACTCGCCCAGGGTTTTCACCGCTTTCTCTCTTCAGCGGTTTTAGATTTGCTTCAATAGCATTTTCTATTTGCTTTGAATCAAGTGTAGGTTGCTCAAGTTCTTCGGCACGTATTGAAGCATGTTCTCCAGCTCTCTTACCAAAAACGACTAGGTCTGAAAGCGAGTTCCCACCAAGTCGGTTCGCACCATGTAAACCACTTGCGACTTCACCAGCAGCGAATAAACCGTTAATTGTTGATTCTTGAGATTCAGAATCAACTCTAACGCCGCCCGACCAACTTCCATTGGTTCCTTAGTAATATCAACTCCTGCAAGTTCTTTAAATTGGTGATGCATACTCGGTAGTTTTGCAATGATTTCTTCAGCACTACGTTGATTTGCAATGTCCAGATAAGCTCCACCATGGGTTGAGCCTCGACCTTCTGCAACCTCTGTGTTAATCGCTTTTGCAACAACATCACGAGTGAGCAATTCAGGCGGGCGTCTTACGCTTGCCTTTTGTCCAGCAACAACTTGTCTGACCCATTCTGTAGCTTCTTCTTCGGTTTCAGCGTGGTCGCCTTTGAACATATCAGGGACATAGTCAAACATGAATCTCTTGCCTTCAGAATTACGAAGAACACCACCTTCGCCACGAACACCTTCGGTGACCAATATCCCTCTTACACTCGCTGGCCAAACCATTCCAGTTGGATGAAATTGAACGAATTCCATATCGATTAATTCGGCTCCAGCATTAAGAGCGAGTGCGTGTCCATCTCCAGTATATTCCCAAGAACCTGAACAAATTGACCAGCATCGAGTAATTCCGCCAGTTGCCAAAATAGTTGATTTTGCACTGAAAGCATGCATTGACCCATCAACTCTATTGTAAGAAACACAACCAACACAGGTTCCGTCATCATCTTGCAGTAGATGGCTTGCTGTATATTCCATGAATATATCAATGCCAGAATGAATTCCTTTTTCTTGTAAGGTTCTGATTATCTCTAAACCAGTAGAATCGCCAACGTGAGCCAGACGAGGGTAAGTGTGCCCACCAAAGTTTCTCTGATTGATCAACCCGCTTGGAGTTCTGTCAAATACAGCACCCCATTGTTCAAGTTCACGGATTCGATCAGCAGATTCCTGAGCATGAATTTGTGCCATACGCCAATTGTTGAGGTATTTTCCACCCTTCATCGTATCTTTGAAATGGGTTTCCCAACTATCTCTGTCATCTGCATTTCCTAGGGCAGCAGCAGCGCCACCTTCAGCCATTACAGTATGTGCCTTGCCAAGCAATGATTTGCAAATAATTGCGGTCTTTGCACCACTTCGAGCAGATTCTATTGCAGCTCTTAGCCCAGCGCCTCCGGCGCCGATAACGATTACATCGTAATTATGTGTCTTGTAATCACTCATTCAAAGTCCCCCGAATAGTACGACATCTGTCCACCAACCTTCTGTGCAAGCATAGACATAGAAATCTGAGAACATCACCCAAAATAAGGAATAAATAGCCCACTTGTTATGGTTCTTGTTGAGTTTGGTACAACTCTTCCAACAAGCTTCAGCAACTCGACCGCCTCCATTGGCGAAACGGTTTCTAATTCCTCCGATTGCGTGCCGGAATGAATGGCAGCCAAGTGTATATCCACCAAGCAATATCACGTTTAGAAGGAGAACAAGAGTTCCTACAGAGACGCCGAATGAATCGACTCCTTTTGCACTAAATTGGGTTGCTAGCAATACGTCGTATGATAAAACGAAAAGATATGCTACTGCAAGATACATGAAATAACGATGAATATTCTGGAATAAAAATACTCTACTCTCTCCTTTATAATCGCCAAATGGTGTACTTACCGCACATGCTGCAGGGCTTGCCATAAATGAACGATAGTATGCCTTGCGGTAATAATAGCAAGTGCCACGGAAACCAGCTGGAATAATTAAAATGAACATTGCCGGACTCAACCACCAAAGGCTTTCAGGAACCCAAGATCCAAGGCCATCTTCACCAGGAATAATCAGTGGGGAAAACAATGGCGAAAGAACATGACTATCATTGGATTCAATAGCCATTGTTTGATTTCCAGCAGACCTTCCGAACTCTTCAAAAATCCAAAAGTCCGCCTCCATGAATCCGCGCCATGTAGCATATATCACAGCAATTCCGAGATAGACAGCCATTGCTAGTGGAGACCTCCACCAATTGTCAATACGATCTGTTTTTCCAAATCCTCTATCCATTTGCAGATGTCTTGACTCGACCACAACAATGCCCCTATATCGTGGGCTAGGGCCTTAGGCTTTTGATAATATGCTTCACTTTTTCACAACCGAAAGTGGGCAATTGAGGCCGGATTAGACTATTTGGGGAAATTCTAAGACCAAACCAAGGCCTTCAATACGAAAACGCTCCATAAAACCACAATACACAGCCCTGATAAAACGTAGACTCGACCTTGACCAACTCTTAAGCAAGGGTGGAATAATCGACTTTAGCCTCGACCATTTCGATCTCTTCAACGTCCATCTGGGCCAATTGTAATTTGCCAGATAATTCGTCGTTTACCGCGTGCCAATATGAATAGGATTCGATGACCCAAATTCCGGATTCTCTAGAACCGTTTCCACTACCCTTTACACCGCCGAACGGCAGGTGAGCCTCTGCTCCAGTAGTCGAGTTATTGATACCGGTCATCCCTGCTTTGATACCGGTCTTGAAGCGGTATGCTTCTAATCTGTCATTGGTGTAAATAGAACTAGAAAGCCCGTACGGTGAAGCGTTTGCAAGGTGAAGAGCATGCTTGAAATCCTTTGCTTTTACCACGGTGATCGCCGGTCCGAAAACCTCTTCGTGGAAGCAAGCCATATCCTCGGTAACGTCAGCGTAAACGTGAGGCCACATGAATACACCATCCTCTGGTGTTCCAATGAAATTATCCGGAGTATTTCCGGTTTCGATTCTTCCATTACCCCAAAGTTTGGTCGCACCTGAGCCCTCGACCATCTCGAGTGCTTGAAGAAAATCGTTTGCGTATTTTTCCGATAGCATCGGCCCGTAGAGAATATTATTGTTTCGAGAGGAATCTCCAATGCGGGTATCCTTTACTTTTGCCATGAGTTTTTCCATGAATTCATCGTAAATGTCCTGGTGTAAAATGAGGTTTCCAAGGCTGGTACAGCGTTGTCCAGCAGTTCCGAAACCGCCCCAATAAGCGCCTTCGACCGCATTGTCGATATCGGCGCTATCCATAACTACCTGTGGGTTCTTTCCACCGAGTTCTAGACTGCAAGATACCAAGTTTCGTCCACAGACTTCGCCGATCATTTTGCCGACTGCGGTGCTGCCGGTAAAGGAGATCTTGTCGATGAGACCTTCGTCGACTGCATCGACGATATATTGGCCAGCTCCGCTACCTTTACCATGAACCAAGTTGACCACTCCATCAGGAAGTCCAGCTTGGTGCATGATTCTGGCTAGAGCCAAAGATAGGAGAGGTGCGTCTTGTGGAGATTTCCACACACAAGTATTTCCACAGATAAGTGCAGGGATCATCTTCCAGAAAGGAACCGCAGCCGGGAAGTTGCAAGCATTGATGATTCCACAAACCCCTAAGGATCGGCGGTAAGTCATCAATTCCTTGTCCGCAAGTTCGGAGTGGACGGTTTGCCCGTAAAGGCGGCGGCCTTCGGATTGGAAGAATAAACAGGTATCGATCGCTTCTTGAACCGAGCCTCCAGATTCCTTGATTGTCTTGCCGATTTCCCGGGTTTCTAGGGCGACGATCGCATCTTTGTGTTCCATTAATAGTCGGCCCATGTTGCCTATGATTTGACCTCTGGTCGGTGCAGGTGTAGCAGCCCAAGCAGGATGTGCTCTTCGAGCAGCTTCGATAGCCGCGTGAACGTCAGCGCGAGTAGAGAGTGGAAATTCTCCTAAGACATCGTTCAATAATGCTGGGTTTTGGCTGCTAAATGTAGCCCCGTCACTCGATAAAGTAAGTTGCCCATCGATAATATTGTAGCCTCGAACCTTTGGTAAATCGTCAGGATTGGTATTGTCCATGAACTCTAGGGCGGTCTCTAATACATGTGCCATGGTTTGCCGGGATGCATTCCAAACATCAATGCATCGCTTGTGGCAGGATGCATTGACTTTTAGAGGGGGGGCGTAAAGGGAAGTTTGTTCCGAGGCTTGTTCTATGTCCGATAATGATTCAGCAGCAACTTCTCTTAGGGTTGCTAAAGCTATTCCCAGCGATGTAGGGCACGGCCGTGCCCGAATTAGTGGTGAGAATGATCTCGACCTGAAGCCGGGTGATATCATCGAAATAAAAGGTGACAAAAAGACCACCGCTGCAATCTATTGGCGCAGTCGACCAGAAGATACCAAGATGGATATAATCAGGGTTGATGGAATCATCAGAAAAAATGCCGGGGTTAGCCTTGGCGATCGAGTGACCGTTTCAAAAGTAGATGCGAAAATATGTACCAAATTGATTTTATCACCTGTGATGGCAAATAAGCAGAAAGTAAAATTCGGACCTGGGATCGAGGGATTTGCTCGGCGTGGCCTCAACAAGAGGCCGGTTGTAGCAGGCGATAGAATATTTATTCCCGGAATGACACTTTTCGCTGAAGCTCTGCCGTTTGCGGTTTTACAAACGACACCAAAAGGAATCGTTCAGGTAAATAGCGATACTGATATCGTCATCAAAGATGAAGCCATCGATGACGAGGATGTTGGCCAATCTCAAGGTATTACCTACGAAGATATCGGCGGTATTGGAAGTCAGTTGCTCAAGGTTAGAGAAATGATTGAATTACCTCTTAAACATCCTGAATTATTCAGGCGTTTAGGAATAGATCCACCTAGAGGAGTTTTGCTTCACGGCCCACCAGGTACTGGAAAAACCATGATTGCAAAGGCGGTAGCAACCGAAACCAATGCCCATTTTACCTGTATTAATGGTCCGGAGGTAATTTCGAAATATTATGGTGAATCGGAAAAACAATTGCGTGAGATTTTCGATGAAGCAGCCAATAATGCACCGGCGATAATTTTCATCGATGAGATCGATTCTATTTGTCCAAAACGTGAAGACGTCAGTGGCGAGGTCGAGCGAAGGGTCGTCGCCCAGATGCTCACCTTGATGGATGGAATGCAGGCTAGAGACAATGTTATCGTAATCGGTGCGACAAATCGTCGAGATGCAATAGATCCTGCTTTACGCCGGCCGGGGAGATTCGACCGAGAGATAGAAATCGGCGTGCCGGACCGAGAAGGCCGCAAAGAAATTCTAGATGTCCACACTAGGCAGATGCCGATCTCAGATGATTTTGATGTCGACTGGATCTTAGATAATTCCTATGGATTCGTCGGCGCAGACTTGGCCGCTTTGGTCAGGGAGAGCGCTATGAAAGCATTGAGGCGTTATCTGCCCGAAATCGACCTCGACGAAGATGTGATACCTCCGGAAGTTCTAGAAAAAATGGAAGTTACAATGGGTGATTTCAAACTTGCGATAAAAGAGATTGAGCCTAGTGCACTTCGAGAGATTTATGTTGAGATCCCAGATGTTTCTTGGGACGACGTCGGCGGTCTCACCGAAATCAAAGAACGGCTCAAAGAGAGTGTTGAATGGCCACTTACCAAGCCGGAATTATTCGAACACTTTGGAATTAAGCCGCCCCGAGGCATCGTTCTATTTGGCGCACCGGGTACTGGTAAAACCATGTTGGCGAAGGCGATTGCTCATGAAGCAAAAGCAAATTTCATTTCAATAAAGGGGCCGGAATTAATTTCTAAATGGGTCGGAGAATCCGAGAAAGCAATCCGTGAAATTTTCAAAAAAGCCAAACAAGCTAGCCCTTCGATAATATTCCTCGACGAATTCGAATCGATTGCAGGCATGCGCTCATCCGGCTCTTCCAATGGCGGTTCAGATGTTTCTAATCGAGTTGTCAACCAATTATTAGCAAGCATGGATGGAGTTGAATCTCTTGATGGAGTGATAGTTGTTTCTGCAACCAATCGGCCGGAAATGATCGACCCTGCACTTTTGCGTAGCGGTAGATTTGAGCGAGTTCTACACGTGCCCCCACCAGACAAGGAAGCGAGGGATGCAATTCTAAAAATTCATACTGCGAACATGCCGCTGTCGAAATTTTCCCTCAAAGACATTTTAGGAAATATGGATGGCTTCACCGGTGCGGATATTGAAGCGGTTTGTCGAGAGGCAGCTTTAATCGCAATGCGTGCCAACAAAAAGAAGGTGAACAAAGGCCATTTCGAAGAAGGGATAGCTCGAGTTAGGCCAACGGTAACTCCTGAAATGCTCGAGTACTATTCTAAGATGGAAGAGAAATTAACCTCTGGTCTTTCTGGAATCAAGCGAAGCAAGGATTCTATATACGGTATGGAGTCGATGTGAGATGGCAAGTTTCAGCGGTGAGTTTCTCAATATGCCCATCGTTGATTTGAATGGAGACCTCCTTGGTCACCTCAAGGATATGGTTATAGATTCTAGATCTGGCCAGTTGGTTGAATTTTTGGTAAAAGTTTCTGCAGATTTGGATGCATCGAAATTACCTTGGCCTACAAACGATGGACTGTGCCATATCCCGGCCGAAGAAATTGGTAAAATTTCAGGTAGAATCCATCTTAAACGCTGAGCAGATTTTCATCACCTACTCACAACCTTCTAAACCTAAGAGTTAGTGTCCCTGTCTGAAATTCGTACTAGGGTGGGTAATGTGAGACGGGGAATGCAACTCAATAAGAAGAGAATCGCTCTTCAAATTGCATTTTGGTCGGTATTATTGATTCTACTCTCAACCGTTGTTTCAAATGTAATCAATATCGGAGGCCAATATGGCCAATCCGCATATGGAACTGATTGGAACGACCTCTCAAAATTCAAGAAAGATGTTAATGACATGGGCATCGAAACCAAATCCTTGGTTTCCTCACCGTTATTATTAGCCGATATCGAAGATCCTGCAAATACGACCTTCATCATCGCAGGCGTGGAGAGGGATACCATCTCGATGCCTCAATTTTCGAGCGAAGGTTTCCTCACATTCGCTTCCGAAGATGGTTATACTCCTTCTGAGGTTCAAGCGATCAAAGAATTCGTTCAAGCTGGCGGCGATGTATTGGTATTGGATGATTTCGGTTATTCATCTTCGATCGCCAAAGCCTTTGGCGTTGAGTTCAAAGGGGTTCAATTATTCGATGTCGTCTATGAACCCACATTGGATTATAATTACGTCTGGATGTGCGTTCAAGAATCACCTTGCGGAATGGACGGCGACGAAGTTGATCCAACTACATTGAATAATCACAGTCGTTGGAATAATTTCGATACTAGCGCTCATATCTGCAAGATGATGGATGGAAGAGAAGTATCGCAGAATAATGCTGGAGTTTGTGCTCAGCATTGGGAAAATGGAATGATTCAATACGATGCAAGTTATCAATTGCTTCTCAATAACATTACTGGGATAGATGTGATTCCAAAAGCAAAAACCGGCTTTGCGACCACAAATATTCTTGCGGTAACCTCTTCTGAAGCAACGATTGACGTAAATGGAGATGGTGAAATTTGGGTCGGTTCCGAACAAAATTCTGAAACTCCTGATTTATGGGGCCAATTCAATCTCTCGATCGAGGTTTGTATGACTCAAGATTGTAATTTCGCCCAAGGCGGAAGGATTACGTTCATCGCCGATGGTTCAGCATTGATCAATGCACTATACGATTCAGAAGGCTATAATGCCGGTGATTACGGAACCGCAAAGACACCTATTCCTGATAATGATAATCGTAAATGGGCTTTGGATTTCATCGCAGACTCCTTGGTCGACCCGGACCCTAATAGTGCAACACCAACTCAGGTGCCTGGAGTCTCTCCAAACGCATTGGTCATCTTTGATGAGAGTCGACACATTCAACCATCGGTTGCAAGTGAATCTTACAATAATATTTACTTCTTATTGGTTTACTTCACAGGTGAAGGCCTAGCGATGCTTTTGCTATTCCTAATCCTCTTCATCGTATTTGAGGCGGTTCTTCTCAAAAAGAAAGACCCAGAGCCTTGGCGCCACGTTTTCAGCATCATCTACTATGGATTTGGTGATGCTAATCGCTATACATATTATGCAAAATCGAATAAGATTAAACAGGTTTTCCTTTCAAAAGTTAGGAATCAGAACGGGCTGACTAGAGAAGAATTTGATGCATTGCCTGCCAGAGAATTACAAACGATGATCAGCGATCCTGTTTTAGTGAAATTCGTATTCGAAAACAAAAAGTATTCACTTGAACAAACCGTTGCGGTCGTTAAGAGGATCAAAGTGTGGGGACGAACCTGAGGTGATTATGAATGTGGACACGTAAAGCATCTTTCACCTTCACCGGAGGAATCGCATTGATTCTGATCGGAATGATGATTTCGAATCATCAAATGATGATTCTAGGTTTGGCATTCATCGCATTCATCGTGGTCAACTCTTGGGTGAGTGGACACGGAGATGTCGAGGTTCAACGGACTTTATCGGCAGATAACCTGTATAAAGGCGATGACCTCTATGTCGAATTATTGGTTACAAATCGTAGTCGAAGAAAAACTCAACAGCTTGAGGTTTACGATAACATTCCTCACGAGATGAAATTGCGAAGTGGTCTTAACCAAATGCATCTCAATCTCGGGCCTGGCGAAAGTGCGAGGATCCGCTATGTTTTGCGATGCCCACTTCGAGGTCATTATTCACTTGGGCCGGTATCTCTGCGCTATAGGAATACATTCAATCTCTCGGTTGAAGAAATGTATGTCGACCACCATTCCGACATGATTATTTTCCCACAGATTAGAGATGTCGAAGAAGCATTCGTCCGAAGCCGCTCCGCAAAAATGTATACTGGTGCAACAACTCTTCGTACACCTGGCCCTGGAACAGAATTCTACAGTTTGCGAGAATATGTCCCCGGTGACCCGTTCAAGAATATCAATTGGAAAGCATATGCTCGTACCGGCGATTTGATGATCAATGAAAAATGTCGAGATGCGGTTACTGATTTGTATATTATTCTCGATAGTAGAGACATTACTAGAATCGGTACTGTTCTCAAAAATCCACTCGAGTTGGGAACTGTTGCAGCAGCTAGTCTCGCAAGTTTCTTCATCAAACGCCGTGATTCGGTTTCCTTAACCATCTATGACGAGAAATTATCTTTCTTGCCACCTGATACCGGTGATAAACAATATTTCAAAATTCTAAGTTCACTCGCAGGTGTTGCACCGCGTGGAACTATGCCTCTTCAAGCGGTAACAAATAGCCTATCCGCTCGTTTCAGTCGCGGTAGCCCAGTATTCATCATCACATCTTGTGAGGGTGATGGAACTGTGCCATCGGCAGTTCGTGACCTAGTGGGAAGAGGTCACGATGTAACCGTTCTCTCTCCATCATCGATCGATTTCGAACGCTTGGTTAGTCGTATTCCTAGAATGTCCTATGAGGTATTAAAACTCGAACGACAAAACAGACTTACATCCTTGGCTGGTTTCGGCGGCCAAGTCATTGATTGGATGCCGGATATGGACCTCAGCCAAGCATTATTGCAGGTCAGAGGATTTTGAGGTGAGAACATGGCAGGAGAGGTAGCACCACAAGCGGAAGGAGCCCGAACCCTTCATCTTCGATCATTGCGCAAGCAATGGCAAATAGTCACCCTTCAGGTTTTGGCGACCATCGCATTGGTTTGGATGTACCTGGAAGTTGTTTCCACCTATGTCGTAGGCAGTATCGACCATACTCAATTATTCGCAACTCTAGAAGCAGGTCTAGGATCTGATTTACCACTCGGCGATTGGTTAACAGGTTCAGATAATGAGGGACTCGCTCGGTTTTACGTACCAATTTTCCTTGGGATCTCTTTAGGAGGTTCGATGGCTTTACTCGCATTCCAAACGCCTCAATTCCAACAAAAAGTCAAACTTGGATTTATTATTGGCATGATTCTACTGCTTGCGGGTAGATTCGTTATGAGTTATTTGTGGCAGCTGATGTCAGATGGTTGGAGCGTACCGGGAAACGATGTTTTGGCATTATTGGAAACACCATTATTGATGATGCTTTCATTCATTATTTTGGCCTTTTATCTCTTACCGATCATCACTGGCATCAAAGGTATTTGGGGATTATCACGGCGAGGTGTGGCTTGGTCAATCGGTTTCACCTTGCTTTTCTTAGCGATTCACGCAATTTTGACCTTCCCATTGATCAGGACTCAATTGGGAACTTATGGCGACCAATTAGCGACGCTTGAAGTGATTGTTTCGGATCCAACAGTATTTGGTTTGGTTTCAGCCCAGCAATTTTCACTCATCCTTATCGCTTGTTTGATGATGGCATTCCAAGAATCTGCATTCGGTGTAATTCGCCATATGGAATACGCTTACCGCTTACCAGAATCTTGTAAGAGGGACCCTGAATACGTTGCTCAAATGGATAATGTCCTCAATGGTCACCTTCGACATACCGCCGTTTTCCTAACGATGACGGTAGTTGCAACGACAATCGCGTTAGGTTTCCATTCGATTTTACTCGATTGGGTTTCTGGAATTACTGGCTCTCAATGGGCATCACAAGTCGGCGAGTCTATCGAGTTAACCTTGACTTATGGATTGGTCATCTCGGCGTTATTATTCCTGGGATTCACCGCACTTCTGCGATTCATTGTTCCCTGGCAAAGGGTTTGGGGATTGATTGAATCCTCATTGATCAGTAATGACAATACCGATTGAGGTAAACCTTTTGGATATTTCTTCCGAAGAGTTCTGTAATTACAAAAACCAATATTGGAAGCAAACAAATTCTTGCTACCCATAGCAGACCACCATCAAGGTAATTCTGCAGGGTAATTCCAACCCAAATTGCAGCTCCAATCAATGAATAGAAAATTAATTTCTCAAGCCAAAGCGGGTAAACCTTGCCCATCGTAAAACCCTCCTCAAAGATCGATGCCATCCAATGCATCTTCGAGTTCGTCCAAAGCACTTGAATCTTCAACACTCTCTAAGGTCGGTTCACTTCGGCGATCCCAACGTGCGTCCAATCTTGCCAATTCCTGTTCGAGTTCTGCTCTTTCATCCTCTGGAGAAAAGGATTTTTCTACATCTGTAGGACTCGATACAATCCCCTCATCGACAGGGGTAGTCATCTCTTGCCACTCTTCACCAACATCCGATTTTTCAACAACAACCGCGATCTCCTCATCGATTAATTCTCCTTTGAGTTCTTCGATAATTACCTCTTCGACCGGTGGTCTCATCCCGCTGGGAATGCTCTCACGCTCATAGGGTAAAATTCCGTCACGCTTGAAATCCCAAAGTGCGCCTTGAACCTCTCCGGCGACGAATCCACTAGCATCTAATTGGGTTAACAATTCATCCAATGCCATGGTGGTAGCCTCTAGTCTGACCGCAGAACCAGCATCTCTCATATCGGCTTCCAAGTGGATATCATCCAATGCTTGTTGAATTAATGCCCGGGTTTCTCGTGCGAGAACCGGCAATGATTCAGGTCTTCGTGTATTTGCGATCAAGGCCTTGATCTGTTCGGCTGGAGCTCCTAATTTCTCCAATTGTTCGAGCACATTTCTGATTCGCCTCAACATGGTGATCGAGCGGTCATAATCCTCGAGTAAATTTTCAAGATCCAAAATTAGATTCGTCACGGTATCTCCTAATTGGTGTTCCAACCTTTGTTGAACCGACCAGCGGGTCAAACCTCTAACCGCTCCTGCGGTCGCTGGAACCTGCCTTTCTAACAATCCCATCACCTCATTTGAGAGGAGATTTCGAGGGGTTGATGCTACGTGGTCGACTGTGGATTGAATGACTTGTAGGGCTCTTTCTACCGCACGGTCGAGTAAGGAAACCGAGTAACCGAGCGTGCGTGCGTGCTCTAATCGTTCTAGAATAGGGCCTAGGCCTTCGAATTGAGAACTATCCTCTAACAGGGCTTGAGCCAATGGTTCTTCGGAAAGTTTCGCTCGCAAAATCGTCGCTTCTTGGATGTCGCTCAGGGCTTCTTCATGGGCAATTGCCAATGCTTCTGCTTGAACCAATAGGTTCGATAATTCTGCTTCTGCTTGGCCACGGCGAGCACCGAGGTCGCCTAATTCTTTGAGTGTTTGGCGGCGCTCGTCCATCAGCTCTTTCATTTCTGAATGAATCATTGCAGCTCGGTTTTCTTGAGTGGTCAGACGAGAGCGATCTTCGTGAGTTCGCTCGCGGCTGGCTTTTGCTTCGGCACCGATTTGCTTGAGACCCAATTGGGCATCATTGATTCTACTTTCGATATCAGCCAATTCTCCTTGAGCCCGACGGTGCCGGTCTCGAGTTGCCTCAACTTGTTCCTCGATCATGCGATGGCGACGTTGGTCATCATCAATTCTCGATCTAATACTCGCTAGAGTTTGAGAGTGGGAATCGATATCGCTCGAAAGTGCTGCTTCTTGACTTGCCATTTGAGAAATCTGCGCAGATAATTCTGCTCCAGCTTTAGAATCTCCAAGCGCTTTTGCTAATTCACTAGCCCTCGAAGATAATTGATGCTCCAATTCGTTGACACGTTTTGACAATCGATCCGCTCTGGCTTCAGCCGCTTCAGCAGAGGCCTGAGCAGCCGAAAGGTCGAGTTGCATTTGATCCAAATCGGAATTGGAAGATGCGATTCTCGCTTGAACATCAGCCGCTTGGCGATTCGCTTCGATCGCATCGACCTTAGCCGCTTGTTGAGCGGTTTTTGCCGAATCGAGTGCTACGTTGGTTGAGACCAATTCATTCTTGACTTCTGCTAAGCTCGATTCTGCCTTTTCCAATTTTCGGCGTAGCCCGTCATCGATTGGAACTGCTGCTTTAGCGGCTTTTGGCAAACCTTTGGAAATAGTTGCTATCTGAATGGCAAACGAAACCTTCGCTCTATCAGATTTTAGTTGAGCTAGACCGACCTCGAATCCATAGAGGTCTTCCATCTCTTGAGAGATCAATGCTTGACGAGATTGTGAGCGAGTTCTGGTAGTTGATAATTCAGAGCTGAATCCGGCTAGGGTAAAATCCGAAACATTTCCGGACTCTGTTCCGATGATTGTACCAACAGGTAATCGGTGGAGGGCGAGGACCCGTTTTGCTTCGGTCAAATCGTTCATCGATTGGGCCAAATCATGACCTTTTGGTGCTTGAATCGCAACCGGAACACCTTTATTGAGTGCAACTCGAATCGCTTTAGCTGATTTTCCAGCAGCTAGATGACCGGTCAACCCCTCTTCAAGAGCGGTTTTCAGCATTGACAGAACCGCATCGGTCCCTCCTCTGCCCTCACGTAAAATATGGCCATCAGACAATTTTTCTCCGCCTGCACCCATGGCGCCAACCTGGCCGTCCATCAGGGCTGAAATTTGATTTATCATCCGTCCGTGATCTACGTCTGCTTCGGTCCAGACCGCTAAAGCGACATCTCCAGCTTCAGCCAATAATAGCGAGCCATCGCCGGTGTGTAAGGTCCAATGACCTGCACCCTCGAGTCCGAGGTCGCTTGCCATCGCCTTGCGCCCTGCTAAAGTCTGGCCGACTTGTGCGGCCAATTTATCGGATTTCGCAGGAAGGTCACCAGAGGAGTCGATCAACATCCCTTGGTCGACCGCAATTCCACCTCTAACCTCTGGTCTTTGGCTCAAATGGTCTAATACTGCCGACAAATCACGAGAAAGTAATCGCTCCAGAGATTCGCCAGACCCAAGTAAACCGCGCATATCAGCAGAATGCTCGAAGGCTTCAACGACCAATTCTGCCACTGCGCCTAATGCCTGTTGTGACCATGAAACCGCTTTATGGCGATGTGAATCTTGTTCCAATTGTGCTAATCGCTGCTTTGCCTCTGCTCCGCACAATAATTCCTTGCCTTTTTCGGGCTCAGCCAACCAACCGACAACTCGTCCGGCTCGAACGATTCGATGGCCACTTGCGGTGCTTCTTCGACCGAGGTAAGTAGAGATAGCTCCGTGTTCGAAAGGCAAAATTGCCCCTTCGCTCAAGTCGAGTTCTTCATCGACTGGGTTTCCATATGGTAATTCAAACATTATATTCATCTCATCAAAGCACAGATCATGTCGGCATCACGGTCGATGGCATGGCGCCATCGAGCGATTCTTCCACCCTTTTTTCCGGATAAAACCAGAAAAGAATCGATGTTCAATCGTGATAACATCAATTTTTCTCCACCTTCACACCACATCTCAAGACCTTGGCCAATACCGGTGGATTGCTCCATGTCGATCAAGGTCTTGAGCAACTGGGTAGCATGTTCGACTTCAGGTACTCGATTCCTCTTTCCAACAGCTGAAACCAGGCCATCTCTTGTCGAAATGATGTATGCTTGGTCAACCCCTGTCAAAGCGGTAAATCGGGCCAGAATGCGTTGCAACATGCGCGCTCAGAGGGGCTCAGGTCGAATAAGGCTTCAAGAAGTTTGGGTTTAGCCAACGCCCGTAGGGCGATTTGAGCAGTAGATTCAATTCGCCAACTGAAAATGATAAAACCGGGGGAATTCATTCTTCAACTCCAATTGAAAATTTAATTTTCCAATTGAAAAAATCAACCAATCACATCAAGCCAAGAACCTGCACGAAGTGCCATGACCAGTCCTTTTGATGTCCCGAGTTGCGATAAATGTCGCAAACCGGCAATTCATCATCAAGTCTACAGTGGTCGGATGATGTGTGGAGTCCATTTGACCGATAGTGTTCGCAAGAAAGTTTCCAAGGCGATTCGCAAACAATTAGTGATTCCATACGGTGGTTCGATAACTATTCTTGTCGCGATAAGCGGTGGCAAAGATTCTGCGGTTTTACTCGATAGAATTGTCGATGCTTTGGGGAAAAATAGCCGGGTTACAATCGTTGGTGGTTGTGTTGACGAGGGAATAGAGGGTTATCGAAAACCATCTCTGGAATGCGCTCGTCAATTATGCGCAGATCTCGGAGTAAGATTTGAGACGGTTTCCTATCCAGAATTGGGATTCATCGAGATGGATGAAGCGGTCAAACGTATCGAATTAACAAATGACAAAAAAACACCTTGTTCGTATTGTGGGGTTTTCCGGCGTCAAGGGGTGAATCACCTGGCCAAGAGAGTCGGAGCTGATGTGATCGCCTTCGGTCATAACTTGGACGATATGGCTCAGACGGTTTTAATGAATTTACAAAATGGTGATGTCGATCGCACTTTGCGATTAGCCCCTCATACCGAAAATTTGATCGAAGGGATGATCCCAAGAATTGTACCATTGAGGTGGGTGCCAGAACAAGAGGTCCATCTCTTCGCATTGGAGCGCGGATTACCAATCCATCACGATGAATGTCCTCATGGTGAAGGTGCATTGAGATTTAGGCATCGAGAAATGGTCGCATTGATGGAATCCGATACTCCAGGAAGTCGCCATGGAATGTTAAGATTTGCAGATGAGATCAAATCGATTCATCAGAAATTAGACCAAAAAAGGATGGCGCCGCCCGAAGCTTGTCCGGTTTGTGGGGAGTTGTGCAGTGGTACAATTTGTAAGGCCTGCGAAATGAAGGAAAGCCTCGGCTCAAACCCTTCTTCGTAATCTTTCCATGAACCCATCGGCCAGACCTAGCGCCTCTAGGGCTTCATCAGCCCTACCGGCCTTATGAGCCTCAATTGCTAAGCCAATGGATTCCTCAGTCGACCGTCTTTCTTCATCGGTTGGTTTTATCGAGGCAGTATCACATTGATTTCGTAATGAATTCCATTCGGTTTTAATGAAATCTAATAATTCTGATACCTCATCACTAGCTTTCCCTTCCGAATCCAAATCTCTTGTCATTCGGTCCAACAAGGTTGCAGCATGAGTCCATTGCTTTTGGTCGGCTTGTTCCTCAATTTCGACTAGGCGAGTATCCCAATCACTCGCATCATCTCTTCCTGACCATTGGGTGATCAGGTGGACTTTTTGCCTCAATGCTCTTCGAACATCTTCCATCGCTTCGCGTTCGGCCACTATCTCTCTACTCACGCCTTCTGCCAATCCTTTGGCTTGAGCGTGGTCACCAGAATCTAGGGCTTTTTGAGCCCGGTCGAGCCGCTCTTGAAGTGATGATTTTACAATTCCATCAGCGGATTTCAATTGTCTATTCGCTTCTTTGAGCGATGCTTCTGCGATTTCACTCGCTTCGCCAGATGCGCTGATTTGATCAGGAATTACCTTTGCATATTCGAATGCTTTTTTGGGTTGTTCAGCATTGAGTTTCTTCTTCGATTCGGTGAGCAATTCGCTCAGATTATTTTGGGCATGAGGGGATTTTGCTATCAGTGCAGCACCTTCTCGAATAGCATCTTCGGCTTTTTGCCACCATTCAACAACTTCAGTTGCACGTTTTTTGGCTTGGCGGTACAATGATTCACCCTCGCGTAAACTGCCTAACTCAACCTCGCGCTCAGCCATTTCGAAGGCCTTTCTCGGTCGCTTGATAATCGGTGCGATCTCTTCGGCCGTCTCAATCGTTGCCAATGTATCTGCTCGAATCGCTTCGACATCGCCTGCTAATGATAGTGAACGTTCGATGTCCTCTTCAGCATCATCGAGTAACCTCATACCCCATTCAGGGTCTCGGTGGCCTTCTTCTCTTGCAGTCACGACCAAACTTCCGGCTTGGTCGACCGCTGCTCCTATTGATTTGAGTTCCAACATTCGTTGTTCGATTTGGTTTAATCGAGTGTCGAATTTTTTGCGGTTTTCTCTTTGTTCATCGTGGCCAAACCAATCTTTAGATGTTAAGTATAGACCAATAATGATGAAAATGCTTTGGAAATACATTGTTTCAGACTTGACCAATGAACTCGCTAAAACCAATCCCAAGAACCCCATCACCGCTCTAAAACGCATGACGTCCATGTCGCCTCGAAGGATATTTCTGCTGGTTTTGAAAAGATAATATGAGACGATAACCAATAGACCTGCGCCTATTTGGTGACTTATATTTTCATTCAATGTTGAACCGGCTAAAACCAGAATTGGCAAGTATGCAATAGTTGATGCCGCGCCGATTTTCGATCTCGATTTTTCATCCATTACCGCTAGGTCCTGGACCAATACTCCCCATGCTAATAGGATAATCGAATAGCCAATGCCGCTTAATAATGAGCCGCCGTTCATCGCTGCAGTCAATGCTGGCCAAGCCAACCAAGTTGCTGCTGAGAGGATGATTAATGCACTAGCGCTAGAGAGGTTCTCTATGTGCTTCAGCCTGAGGTTTGCCTCGGCTTCGACCGCCTTATCAAAGTCGATGAACCCGTCCATATCTTAGCCACCTTCGCCTATGGTTATCAGAACCGCGGCTGTTTGCGTTGAATCAACCAATTGATTACGAATGCTGAAATCACCGCGAGGAACATTAATTCGAGCCCGCCGATTCCAGCGCCTGAACTATATTTTGATACATGTTCGACCGTTACGGTCTCATTATTGTCATCAGGATAAGTCAATTCGATGGTGAATGTTTCAAACCAACCCAATTCAACATTGAGCGGGATGTCGGTCATCCCGGTTTGGGAGAATGAACTACCAGCTACAGAAGAATCGGTACACACGTCGATAAAACATATTGTGAAAGGAGTCGATGTCGCACCATTATTTTTGATTGTCACCCAGAACTGATTCTTGCCAGGACCCAAATTATCTCCCGAATATACCACCTTTGAAATTTCTAGATCTCTAGTTGTTAATGGGTTGACTCCGATGCCGACCAGAGCGCCAGCTCGGTTGCCTTCGGTATCGATTCCAACCACATTGAATAGATGATAGCCGATATCTAAGGACGGAACTTGCCATAATTGAGCCTGTTGCCATGAGATGCCACTCGCGATAATTTCTTCTTCGAGCGAAACTTCGAATTTCACATCTTCAATCGCATTATGATCATCGAAACTCTTCGTTAGGTTTAGCCTAAGCGAGTCACCAACCCGAATGGTGTTTACCGGCTGCCAGGTGCCGTTTACATCGGTTTCCAAACTGTGAATGATCACCGGGCCTGCCGCATCGGTTAATCGGATCGTCCAATTTCCTAATACGAAATGTCCAACGTCATCGCTAACATTTGCAGCCAACCAATATTCGACCAGCCCTCTTTCTTTATGGCGTTCACTGATATTGTCATTGATGGTATTTACACTTGAATCAACATTGAAAGAAGTTTGTAAATAATCACCGGTATACCACCAATCTAGACTTTTATTGCTGGTCCAAAATACCCTGAGGTTTTCATCAATATCGTCGCCGACAATCAAATCCCAGTTAAATTGCCCTGGCGGGATTTCTTGAATTTCATCGCTTGCGTTTATCCATGGAGTTCCTTGGTCGAGGATATATGTGCCATTCCACCAGCCATATGCTCCGCCTTCGTCCCAACAACTCAGGTTGACACTCAGATTAGACCCTGCATCGAAGGAGGAAAGGTTGACACTTGAGTTATCGTTGAGATCACCGATATTCCAATCACAATCATGGGTCGATAATGAGGCATCGGAAATAATTGGAATGAATTCGAAATCTTGGTCGAGCCAATCTAGAGAATAGCCAGATGGACCACTGACTACCGGTGCTTGGTTTGCAGCGATTGTAATAGTATACATCCCACTGATGGATGCTTGGTTTCTGCTCAGGTTGAAGTCCGAAGGAATACCGGAGATCCATTCGTCCAATGGCGAAGACAAGAATTGCCAATTTCCATTGGTCTTGAAATTGAGGGTTGTCATTTGTCGAATGTCGTTATTGAATGGCACTTCGATCCTCATCAATTCTAGGTGCGAGCGGTTGAAACCGATGTTAGCGGATTCGGCCCAGCCCCATTCACCGGTTGAAAAATCGATATTAGCAGAAATTTCAACTTGGGAAAAATCAACCTCTTTGTGATCTATCTCACAGCAGAGAGCCTCCATGCCATCCGAATAAGACATCGATTCTAGAAGTGCTTCCAATCGACTTACATCGCCCGATAAAAATCGATCGGTTTGGCTTTCGATTCCGGCTTCAACCCCTGGGATAAATGGTAAACCTAGGCCGGTGTTGAATTTGTGCTCAACATCCCATGATGCATTCATCCTTTGGTTTGGAACCAAATCTTCCAGAAATTCAATGGTCGCGACCCCGGTGGTTTGAGTTGAGTTTATTTGTTGCCAAATCCATTCGACAGTTGGTGGCCAAATCGCTTGGCCTCGTACCAATCCATCGACAAATAGTCTTGCCGACCAACCGGCGCCATATTCGCCGACCGTAAGGTTGCCATCGGCCCATTCAACGATTTGTCCCGAACCGGTGTGGATTGCTTTTACCGTTACATTCGAGCCATTAAATTCACTCAAATTATAGGTATTGGTAGAAGTAGGAATAGAGATGATTGGTTGCGAGTTTCTCACTTCACTGCCACCATCTCCAATTACGATTACCGGGATTGAGGGTGCATCGACCGAGCCATTTTCAACTTGAATTAGCCAATCGCTACCGATCGCTTGAATCGTATGTGCACCTTCGACCGTGAACAAATCCTCAATTATCGGGTGGGCGGTCATCACCACTAGGCCTTGACTCGAGTTTACCGGTTCGTGCCACATCAACACATAGCCATCACAACTTGCATGCGGTTGGTACATCCCAGAAATAGGTGAATTCGAAACCACTCCGCTCCAAGGTTCACTAAACCAAGTTTGGCAATTTGAGATTGGATTTCCGAGGGAATCTTCAACTTCAATTGTCCAAGAATTCGCTGAATCTGCTGAAAATGACGGCACCAAAATCAGAATTGCCAGCACTATCGCCTTGCGCATATCCCCTGAGGGTACATTCATCCCTCATCAATAAAGCGGGTTGTCGCGCCCTAATGTTCAAGTCCGTCCTTATCTCAAGCCAGTGGGAAGGGGAGCATTATGCCGGGACTAATCACCATGGACGACCTAACTAACGAGGAGATTATCTCCTTGCTCGACAACGCAGAAAAGCTGCTTCCAGTAGCGCGTGGAGAATTGTATTTACCACTGCTGAAAGGAAGGATTTTGGGCAATTTATTTTTTGAGCCATCGACCCGAACTAGAATGTCTTTTGAAACCGCAATGAAGCGTTTAGGCGGCGATGTAGTCAACCTCGGAGATGTAAAAACCTCCTCGGTCGTCAAGGGTGAAACCCTTTTTGATACCATCCAAATGGTCGACGGTTATACCGACATTATTGCGATGAGACACCCCCGCCAAGGCGCGGCTCAATACGCCTGTGATAGCGCAAAAGTGCCGATTATGAACGGCGGCGACGGCGCCGGCCACCATCCCACCCAGACAATGCTCGATCTTTTCACCATCCGCCAGGCCCATGGGACTCTTGAAGGGTTGAATGTAGTATTGGCAGGAGATTTACGATTTGGTCGAACCGTGCACTCATTATCTCATGCGTTAACCCGGTTTGGATGTAATGTCACCTTCGCTTCTCCAGAGAGTTTGAGGATGCCCGAAGAAATCATTGCAGATCTGCGAGCAGCAGGGGCTGAGGTCAATGAAACTACAGATTTGATCGGACAAATCTCAGAGGCTGACGTGATTTACATGACTCGAATTCAGAAAGAACGCTTCCCTGATGAAGACGAATACACCAAGGTAGCAGACTCTTACAAATTACATGCTAGAGATCTCGATGATGCCAAAGCCGAGATGATAATCATGCATCCTCTTCCTCGGGTTGAGGAGATACATCCTTCGGTCGATTCGACTCGACACGCAAGGTATTTCGAGCAAGCCTTCAACGGAGTCGTTGCGAGAATGTCCTTGATGTGCTGGCTGTTAGGAGTTAATGTTCCAGCCGATGTAATGTCTGAAGGAGAGGTGATTTGATGTCAGGTCAAGAAGCTAGTATGCGTCGCGTGACCGCGATTCGGAATGGAACTGTAATCGATCATGTTCCGGCAGGAAAGGCGCTTTCAGTATTGAAAATGCTTGGGATTGATGGCGGGATGAGCAATCCGGTTTCCTTGGTAATGAATGTACCGAGCAAAAAAATGGGTGGAAAGGATATCATCAAAGTTGAGGATAGAGAATTGACCCAAACCGAGCTCGACCGACTCGCTTTGGTTGCTCCAGATGCCTCGGTTGCCATCATTCGAGCCTATTCGGTAGCCGAAAAAATGGAAATCAATCTAACCGATGAGGTTGTGAATGTTGCACGATGTACCTTTTCAAATTGTATTACGACCAATATGATGGAACCGCTCCCTCATCGTTTGGCTGTAGTACAGAGGGATCCGCTCGAATTAAGATGCCGATATTGTGGTAAAACTCAAAATCTAGAAGATCTAATAGATAATATCTTTTGATCGGTTAATTTTTAGATTAAATTTGCTTTTTCACAGGCTTTGATATCGATCCAACCAGGGAACCCAAGATCGATCGGCATGCCCCCGGCTGTAATGATTAATCCAGTTGTAATCAACTGATTCAACAACGGCGGATTAACCCAATCTAACTTTTTCCAGGCCCTTTTACCAGAAACCAATTTATCCATTCGACCTCGAACGACCCACGAATTAGCATTCCATGCGTGCTGCTTCATCAGAGCGGTTTCTATTTGCGGAGGTGGAACCACGTTATGCGATTCCACCCAATTGTGTTCCCATTCACCTATCATGGTATCAGCCCAGATCAAGCCGGTATTCTCAACAGCCGGCATAGATATTTCTTTCTTTTCCGCCAATTGGATTGCCAATCTTCTCAAATGCGGGTGACGCGGATATTTATCCATCGTTTTCTTGACGATTTCGACTGCTTCAGCCATCTTTTTAGAATCGAGATATAGGATTGCCCTCGCGGTTTGTCCATGCGGCCAGGTTTCGATATCAACATCGTTTTTAATGATCCATTGCTCGAATTTCTCGAGTGCTAACTGCCCTTTTCCAGCAGATCTCATCCGGGCCAAATCACCCAAAACCAACAATCTTCCAGTCGAATCATCGAGCCATTTGATCTTCGGCTCCGATTCATTATCCCTGTATCTTTTAATCAAGTCAATATTTCTCCGTGTAACCGGGTCGACTAAAAGAATCGCTTCAAATTGCGGCGGTAATTTTTTCGAAGGATCAAAAATGCTCGCCGCCCAACAAAGTCTTGCCGCTTCAAGGTCTTCGGTTGCTAATAGTTTGAGCCGGGGCATCGCTTCAGGAATATCTCTTTGAGCTAAAGACGCGGCTGCCAGTAATAAACGTGCAATTTCGGCTTTGCGACCCGCTCGCAATGCTAGGAAGGAAAGTGCGACCTGTTCGGCTTGATCCCAGCGTCCCAAGCCGGAAAGGAGTTCCATACTGGCTTCGGTTCGTTTGACCAAAGACAATCCTTCAATGCTCTCTTCTCCGTGGTCCTCGTAGAGTTTTTCCATTCTCTGCAATGCTTTAGACCATTGGTCATTGGCAACCATCGTGGTAAAATTTCGCCTTTGGCGGTAAATCAAATTCTCGATGCCTTCGAGTTTAATCCGGTTTTCATTTGCGGTTGCATCAAATTGAATATCCGACAATTTTTGCCCGGTTCTTCTCGACATTACCCAAATAACCAAAAATACAATCTGGCCACCTGATGCTAACATCCATGTCATCTCTTCGAGTGCGTCCTTTCGAACAAATCCGCAAACCGTATTTTGCCAAGTTCCACATTGTTCTGGCTTTGGCAAAAATTGGCTATCCCAGAATGTCATCATCGCAAGGGCGAGCAAGAGCATCGATTGTCCGGCAAATCCGGTAAAACAAAAATTCAAAACTTTGGCTTGCTGGCTTTTTTCTGATCTGAGAAGTCTTGAGTCTGCGATGTGAATTCCGCCCATGCCAGAGATATCTGCAATATCTAGGAATAGAATTCTTGCAACCTCATAGACGAATAGAAAACCTACCAGTGCGATGTTGAGCAAGAGGAATAGCAGTAACATCGAGACCAATGGAACCCTTATTCCGGCCTCTCCAATATATGAAAACAATTCGATAATGTAGAAGCCGAGGACCCCTCCTTCCTCCATTATGGTGGTTTGAACTGTGTATTCGGGGAGATTGAGAACTTGTTGCGAATGTTGGAACATATCTGGATTTATCAATAATAGAATCAAAGATATGACCGTATTTAGAGCGATAAATGGCATAATTACGGCATTGAAATAAACCAAATTGGATACGAATTGTTTGCGTGCTCTTGGTTTGAAAGGATAAAACGCCGAAGGCTCGCCTTTGGAAAGAGCATGAGAACTTTCTTTGAGGGCAGTCCAAGATGAACCCAATATTCTGCCATAAGCAATGAAGCTTGGAGCGAATGCCATCGTGCCGATAATTGCAATTCTTCGGTCCCAAGATGTGCCTGCGAAAGAGAGGATGAACCAGGTGATACCTACAGCACTAAACCAAAGAATAGTGACAACAATGCTTGTTCCCAATCTGAATGAGGAACTGCTTTGGAGCGAGGTTCTACTCGAAGCTGTCGGTTGCATTATCTGAACAGAAAGGCTCACTCCAGCAGAGATTAACGCAGGGAATACGATGAATATCAATGCTACTCCGAGTGATATTTTGTGGTAACCTTCCGAAATCCCAAATTCGATGAACATCCATTCGATTCCAAGTAAAATAGCACCGATGAATGCCATCATGTAAATGATGATTCCATCTCTCATCCCTCTTGTTTTCAACAATTGGCTCGCTTCGGTTTTATTTGCGGTTACAGTATGAACCTCGTATCGTTTTGGCCCGGTTGGAAACGCCACTTGTAAACCAGATAGAGACCGAGGAATGAAAACATGATAGAATAAATAAGCGGTAAATGCAGATAGAGCCATCGCCAATATTGCGATAAATCCAAATTCATCAATTATCGAAAATTCCATCGGTTATTATCTCCTATTCAGTTGGTTGAACCAATGATGGAAGCGCACACTTCTCATCGATTTCCCTAAGCAATTCGCTGATGAATTTTTCGAGAGAAACACCTGCGCTTTGGTCGCCGTTTCTAGCCCTGATCGATACGGTTTCACTTTCGACTTCATCGTCACCAATTATCAACATATATGCGGGTTGGAATTTACGATGCGTTCTAATTTTCTTGCCAATTGTATCGTCGCCATCATCGATTTCGGCTCTGATTCCAACGGATTTGAGCCTTGAGTATACCTTGTTACCATAATCGACTTGCTTTTCCGAAATCGTGAGAATATGGACTTGGGTTGGTGCGAGCCATGTGGGGAATTTCCCAGCAAAGTGTTCGATCAAAACTCCACAAAATCTCTCCATAGACCCGAAAGGTGCACGGTGAATCATTACTGGCCGATGCATTTCTCCATCGTTGCCTTTGTATTGTAAATCAAACCTTTCCGGCAAATTATAATCGACTTGAACGGTGCCTAATTGCCATTCTCTTCCAATTACATCTTTGACGATAAAGTCGATTTTTGGACCATAAAATGCTGCTTCACCAGCTTCTTCGCTCCAGTTGATACCGAGGCTATCAGCCGCTTTTCTACAAGCTTCTTCGGCCAAATCCCATTTTGCACTCTCGCCCACATATTTGCTTGAATCCGGGTCTCTCAACCCGACTCTAACCCTGAAGTCAGACATTCCAAGGGCTTTAAAAATCACCTCGACCAATTCGATACAACCGAGTACTTCGTCAGCGATTTGGTCTTCGGTCACGAATAGATGTGCATCGTCTTGAGTAAATCCACGAACTCTGGTCAGTCCAGAAATTTCTCCGGATTGTTCCCAACGATATACGGTACCAAACTCGGCTAATCGTAATGGGAGATCTCGGTAGGATCTGGCTTGACTTGAATAAATCTTGATGTGATGTGGGCAATTCATGGGTTTGAGCATATAGCCCTCGATATCTCCTGCTTCCATCAAATTCGCGAGCTCTCCACAGGTGCAGCCTTCATCCGCTAATTTGATCATCATGTCTTTTTCGACCAATGGCGGATATTGTGAATCTTGATAATACGGGAAATGACCACTTTTTCGGTAAAGGTCCAATTTCCCAATATGCGGGGTGAAGACTTGGTGGTATCCCTGACGGGTAAGGTGCTCGGAAATGAAATTCTGTAAACAAGTTCGAATTACTGCGCCTCGAGGAGTCCACAGAATCAAACCGGGACCAACATCTTCGTCGACGTGGAAAAGTTGTAGGTCTTTCCCAAGTTTTCGGTGGTCTCTTTTCTTTGCTTCTTCGATAGCAGCCATAGTCTCCTTTAATGCGTGCTTCGATGGCTCGACCAATCCATAAATTCGAGTTAATTGTTCGTTGGATTGGTCGCCTCGCCAAAATGCCGAAGAGACCGAAGTCAATCTTACATGCATCAATTTTGCAGTAGTTGGTACGTGAGGGCCGAGGCATAGGTCGAAGAATTCGCCTTGGCGATAGATGGTCGACCCAGCGCCATCTTCCAATTTGTCATTGATGATTTCCATCTTATACGGATTGGAAGCAAACATTTGAGATAATTCGTCCTCAGTACATTCAACCCGTTCGACTTGGTGATTTTTTCGGGCGATTTCGTGCATTTTTTTCTGGACTGGCTTTAGATCGGATTCGCTAAAACCATCGAGGTTTGCAAAATCATAGTAAAACCCTCTATCGACCGCAGGACCGATGGTCGGTTTGGCATCGGGGTACAATTCTACCACGGCTTGAGCCAAAAGGTGAGCCGCTGAGTGGCGCAAGATGTGTATGCCTTCATCGGTGAAGGCGGAAATGGGGATTAAAGTGCAATCGGATGTCAAGATTGTTGAAAAATCAACCTCTATTCCATCAACATCAGCAGCGACGCAGTCATGCTTTCTCCCCTCAATATCGATTGTGATTTCACCAGCGGTTACCCCCCTGGCATATTCTTCGATAGAACCGTCGGGCAGGGTGATAGATATCATCGACATCAAACTCTCTCCGACCCCTACGGGGGCGCTTCTCCATTTCAATGCTCACCATTGAACATCGAAATCATCGCCTTCTTTGGACGAAGGTTTGTCGACGACCTCGACTTCTTTTTTCTCGGCAGTTTCGGTCTTTTTTGAGGGCAAAACAATCGATTTTCGATTTTCGACAATGTTGCGCTGTCCTCGAAAAGCCGGTTTATCATGGACTTTCACTTCTTTCTTAGGTTCAGCCTTTGCAACTTCTTCTTTTTCCACGCTTTTTTCCCATGCTCCCTCAAAACTCAGGTCGTCGGCTTTGCGCTTCATAAAAAATCCACAATATATCTCCTACTTAGACGGTTTGATGTATAACAATCACTACCATCGCCCTGATGCGCATTGCAGTCGTGGTCAATCCTGATGCTGGCTTAGGTGGTAAACTAGGCTTCAAAGGAAGTGATGGCAGGGCGGAAGAGGCTCGGGCTGCAGGTGCTGAAGACCGAGCAGGGCCTCGAATGGAACAATGCTTGAACCATTTGGACCAACTCGCACATCAGCCGATTGAATTATTGGCATGGGATGGAAGAATGGGAGGGGACTGGATTAACACAGAGTATACCTCTACTGGCACATCTCCTCAAATCACCAGTGCAATTTCAACAAAAGAATTCATCGAAACCCATCGGCCTGATCTTTTTCTCTATGCTGGCGGTGACGGCACAACCCGCGATATTGTCGAGGCTTTAGACGGTCGAGAAATTCCAATAGTCGGGGTGCCCGGTGGTGTTAAAATGCATAGCGGCAGCTTTGCAACCACGCCAAAAGCCGCAGCCGAAGTCGTATGGGCTTTCGTTGTAGGAGACTTGATGGTGGCCAGAACCGAGGTTATGGACCTCGATGAGGAAGCCTATCTCAAAGGCGAGTGGAAAGTTCGGATGTACGGCGAGGTATTCACCCCGGCCAGCCCGCGTTGGATGCAAGGAGCAAAGGAGCAGATTCAGCGTGAATCCGAAACTGAAACCCTCGAAGCCATGGCTGCCCATATCGGTTCATTGATCGAAGATGACTCGGATTTGATGGTGGTTTGGGGCAGCGGGGGAACCTTGAGTCAAATGTGCAAATTTTTGGGTTTTGAATCTACGCTGCTCGGTATTGATATTCTACATAATGGTGAGATGAGTATGGACCTCAACGAGCAGGGTTTACTTGAAAAAATCAATTCTCATCGAGGAAAAATCCTCCTTTTACTATCGCCAATGGGTGGTCAAGGTTTCCTAATCGGAAGAGGGAATCTACAGTTATCGCCCGCGGTTTTACGAGCGATTGGAATCGATAATATCCTAGGTATTGCAACGCCAGCAAAATTACTTGGCTTAAATGAAATAAGAATAGATAGCGGTGATGAAGCCTTAGACGAGGAGATCAAAGCCAAAAAATACCTTAAATTACTCCAAGGATATCGAACGACCCGAGTGATTAGAGTCTGCTCAGATTGAGCCGCCGGTCGCGGCTTTGAGTAGACCTAAGAATGGTGGGCTCGGCCTTTCAGGCCGGCTTTTGAATTCTGGATGATATTGAACTCCAACATAGTAAGGGTGACCATCCAATTCGAAAATTTCACATCTCAAACCAGTTTCATCTTTGCCAACAAATACCAATCCAGCCGCCTCGATTTTTTGAATTAGGTCTGGATTGACTTCGTAGCGGTGTCGATGGCGCTCATCGACTTGAGGACCACCGCCATATAGCCGCCGAGTCTTACAATCATCGACTTGGAAAATCGTCGGGCGACTCCCTAAGCGCATGGTTCCACCGAGGTGGGTTTTGGAAATTTCAGGCATGAATATAACCGCTGGATTAGCGGTATTTTGATCGAATTCGGTTGAATTCGCTCCTTCTAGTCCGAGAACATTCCGGCAAAATTCAATTGTTGCAATCTGTAAACCCAAACAAATGCCAAGATATGGCACTGAGTTAACTCGAGCATAATTAGCCGCTAGAATCTTGCCCTCGATCCCTCTATCTCCAAAACCGCCAGGGACCAAAATCCCATCAGCCGCTTTGAGAACTGCCCAATCCGAATGCGAATTATTTTCGAGATTGCTAGCTTCGATCCAATCGATTACCAAAGTTCGATTTACTGCGAAAGAAGCATGTTGCAAACTCTTGATCACCGAAAGATAAGAGTCGGTCAATCCAGTATATTTTCCAACCATTGCGATATGAACTTCTTGGCCCAAATTGTCAACTCGGTCAGCCATGGCTTCCCAGCGTTCCATCAAATCGGTCTTGGTACAATCGATTCCTAATGCTTCACACATGCCTTGAGCCTGCAAAAGAAGTGGCACTCGATAAATGTTTGAAACATCGTGAGCACTCATTACCGCTCGGGGGGAAACATGGCAAAACGCTGCGAGTTTTTCTCTGGTCTCATCGCTTAATGGTGCTTCAGCTCTACAAACTAAAACGTCGGGGGTAATGCCAAGACCTCGTAATTCCTTAACGGTATGTTGAGTTGGTTTGGTTTTTTGTTCTCCGACAGGGCCCATCACCGGCACCAATGATACGTGAACGAAGATAATATTTTCTCGACCGACCCTAAATTGAAATTGTCTTAATGCCTCGATGAATGGTGCACTCTCGATATCACCGACCGTCCCACCCAACTCGATTACACAAGCATCGGGGCTGCCTTCGATTCCATCGGCTGGAACGACTGCAATATCTTCGATCCAATTTTGAACCGCATCGGTAATATGAGGGATTACTTGGACGGTTTTGCCCAAATAATCACCGCGCCGTTCAGCCTCGATAACCTTGGAATAGATTTTTCCGGTTGTAATATTATTATCTCGGTACAGATTCAAATCACAGAATCTCTCATAGTTGCCAAGGTCTAAATCCGCTTCGCCGCCGTCGTCGAGAACGAAAACTTCGCCGTGTTCAAACGGTGACATCGTTCCCGCATCGCTGTTCAGATAAGGGTCGATTTTGACTGCGGTGACTCGCAGTCCAGCGCTTTTTAACAATACGCCGATGCTTGAAGCCGTAACTCCCTTTCCCAATCCACTGAGAACACCTCCGGAGACTACGACGTACTTCATGTCATCAACGGGCTTTGAGGCCGTCGCGCCTCCCATTTCAACATTGGGTTGCGCCAATAATTTCAAAAAAACCTAATTAGAAGTCCAAAACGACCTTTCCGCAGTCGCCAGACCGAGCCAAATCCATGCCTTGTTGGAATTGTTCAATCGGTAAACGGTGAGTGATAATTCTCTCGATATCAATCGCACCCGCTTCGAGTAATTCGTGCATCAAATCCCAAGTCGACCACATCTTTCGGCCGTTGATTCCTTTGAGGTGAAGATAACGGAAAACAATTTCATTCATCGGCACCGGTGGGGTTGGATTTGCATAAACACTCAATATATTGAGGAATCCGCCCATTCTTGTACTTTTGATAGCATTGGAAAGTGCGGAAGGAGAACCAGAAAACTCACAGGTATTATCGGCGCCACGGCCATCGGTGATCTCAAGAATTCTTGCGACGACATCGTCGTCTTTTCCCAGAACAAGATCCGCACCCAATTCTCTTGCCATTTCCATTCGGTAACGATTATCCCAATCGATCGCAATTACCATTGATGCTCCCATCGCTTTGGCAGCATTTACTGCAAATAATCCGATAGGGCCAAGGCCATGAATTGCTACGGTTGCCCCATTTACAGGTCCTCCGGTCAAGGTGTGAATCGCATTCCCAAGCGGGTCCTGAATCGAGGCGTGTCCGGGGTCTAAACCGGTCGGTATTTGGCGTGCATTTTGTGCTGGAATTGTAAAATATGGTCCAAATGCCCCATCGATATTCAATCCAAAGATGGTGCCATTTTCACAAATATGGGCATTGCCTTCAAGACATCTTGGACAGGTCCAATCTGCAAGATGACATTCGATTGCGACCATCTCACCAATTTTATGGCTGGTTACACCTTCACCTAAACCAACGATTTCCCCACATGTTTCATGGCCAGTAATCGTTCCCAAAGGAACCTCATTCTCCGACCATTCGTCCCATTTCCAAATATGAATATCGGTACCGCAGATGCTGGTTGAAGATGTTTTTACCAAAACTTCTCCAGACTTACATTTTGGAATTGGATGGTCGATATATTCGAAACCATTCTGTTCAGCGCGGACCTTTGTCCACGCTTTCATCGTCGCAGGTTCCTCTGACATCAATCGGTCCAGCACCTAACTCGTTCTTGAGCATTGGCCAACCAAGATTATCAATTTCCTTGAGCCAATTGTTGTTGAATTTCGTCCGGTATATGTGCTTCGACCTGAGCCCAAAGCACATCATCGATTCTCAAGATAGAAACCGCTGCTTCAGTAGCACCGGTCAACGCTTGACGAGTAATATTGAATGGTTCTAAGATTCCCCTTTCAATAACATCGCTCACGCCGCCAGATTCGAGGTCAAGCCCAATATTGGGGCCATCTTGGGCTTGAGCTGCAGTCAACTTCAACAACATGTTAATTCCATCGAGACCAGCATTTCGAGCCAAGGCTCGTGGAATCGATTCCAATGCATCAGCCCATGCTTCAATCGCCATTTGTTCCCTGCTCGAAATCGATTCAGCATGGCGCCTCAATCTGCGTGCCAACGCTACTTGAGTCGCTCCGGCGCCGGGCAATAACCAAGGCTGTTCAACCAATTGGCAAGCAACGCCTAGTGCATCGGCAAAACATCTCTCGACCTCACCCAATACCTCTTTCGTACTCGCTCGAGCAATGAGGGTCGCCCCGCCATCTTCGGCGTCTAAAATCCAATGATTTACCCCGCCTCTGAGCTCTTCTCGGGTTTGAATAAATACTCCCAAATCCGCCTTTGATGCCCGGGTCGCATCGTGAACAGTAGTTGCGCCACAAGAATTTGCTAAAAGATCCAAATCTTTGGATTCAACCCGGCGGTATGCCAATATTCCAGCGTTAGCCAATGCTTGTTTCGCTTCGTCGTCAACGCCTTCTCGGCAGACCACAAGGTCGCAACCGATCGAGATTAAATTGTCTATTTGTTTGGCTAATGCTTTGGATTCTGCAGCTCTAAAAGCATCTAACATTCCAACCGATTCAACCGAAATTTTTGTTTCGGCTAGTGGTTTTCGTCTCTCGATGCCACCATCGATCAATAAAATAGTTCCAGGACCACCATTCTCGTGCATCTCCGGATGAATTTTTGTTTTTGCAATCGCTAAACCAGAGGTCAGTTCGGTATTGCCAATCTTACTTCCTCCTTGTTGAATCACTTTGACTCTGGTAGGATCGGCACGGCCATCCTTGAGGATATTATTCGCTGCCTCTAGGGCCAGACCAGATAGATGAATTTGAGATGCTTGGTCCATTTTTCCGGCCAATGATGTTTCGACAGCAGATTTTATCTGGTCCAAATCCGCTTCGATTTTCAATTCGCTCAGTGCCGAAAGTGCAAATTCTTCAGCTTGAGAAAAACCTCTGGCAATCGTTGCGGGGTGCACCCCTTGGCGCACCAATTGCCAAGCATTTCTCAGCATTTCCGCACAAATTACCACAGTTGAGGTAGTGCCATCACGGGCAACCCGATCCTGAGTGGAAGATGCGCTGATTATCATGCGAGCCACCGGGTGTTCGACCCGTGCGTTTTCGAGAACTGTAACTCCATCGTTGGTGACCAAGGTTCTACCTTCATCATCGATCAACAATTTATCAAGTCCCATTGGACCCAATGTTGAGCGCACCGCTCCGGCCAGTGCGATGGCGGCTTGGACATTTTTTCGGAGAGCCTCACGACCGCTGGTCCGCTCGGTAGATTCGAGTATTGTCTCCTCGGCCATAGTTCGTCGACCCACAGGTTCAATTTCAAACCGCCTATTGCATTCTTTGCTAGAATCGATCAGAATATGGTATCGTTTGGTTCATATATGGGGGGCTGCTCGGACTATACAACCGATGGTTAACTAGTGGTGTAATTTCGATGGCAGAAGACTGGGAAGAAAAGATGTTAGAGCAGATGGCTGAGATGTTCAAATCCATGGGGATGAATATCGATATCGAGCAACTGCGCGGCTTAATGGACCAGTTCCGAGGCCAATTCGATGCTTTGGGCATCGATGCAGAACGTCTTGCAAAAGGAGATGTCAACTTTAATCTCGACATGTCTAATTTGATGAAATTATTCCAATCTGGTAAATCTATTGATGAACTCCTTTCCAATTTGGGCGTTGATGTCAAGGTCGACGCTGCTCCGGTCATCGTCGATGTCGAAGATGACCTGCCCACCAATGATATTCTCAGTTTACCTGCCGATGATATTTATCTATCGGGCTGGAATATGTCGATCACCGTCGATTTCTCGACTCGTCCAGAGATCGAAGAGATCGAAATAGCTCTTTCGAGTGGCGGGGAAGAAATTCATGTTCTTTCGGACCCTACAGAGCCTCCGCTCGCACAGATTGCATTACCTCACCAATGCGAGGATGTTGTCGATTGGTCGTTGAATAACGGCATCTTAGACATCACTCTCAAATTGACCCCCCAAGGTTCGGCGCTGCCAGAGCCTAGCAAAACACTCGACGAGGATGTCGAGGACGATTACACTCCAGCCGCCGACGACGTCAGCATCGATCTAGCAGATGATGATGACGATGACGAGGATGATGGAGGAATCCCAATCTTTTGATTGGAAAAATTAAAAAACGGAAGTGAAAATTATGACAAAAAACCACGTAATTGGAATTGATTTAGGAACTACAAATTCTTGTGTTGCAACTATTGAAAACGGCGAAGCAGTCGTTATTGCAAACGCTGAAGGTGCTCGAACTACCCCCTCGGTCGTCGCATTCGCAAAGGATGGCGGCGAACGTATGGTCGGCGTGACTGCAAAACGCCAAGCGGTAACCAACCACGAGCGCACAATCATGAGTGTGAAGCGTCAAATGGGGACAGATTGGAGTAAAAAGATAGATGATAACGAGTACACTCCACAAGAGGTATCCGCTTTTATCTTGCAAAAACTCAAAGCGGATGCGGAAGCATACTTGGGTACAACCGTAACACAAGCGGTTATCACTTGCCCGGCTTACTTCAGCGATGCTCAAAGAAAAGCAACAAAAGACGCAGGACGAATCGCAGGTTTGGATGTTCTTAGAATTATCAACGAACCAACTTCTGCTGCACTAGCTTACGGTGTCGACAAAGAAGATGATCAAACCATTTTGGTTTATGATCTCGGTGGCGGAACATTCGACGTATCGGTTCTGGAAATCTACGATGTAGATGGGCAACCTCAAATTGAAGTAAAAGCAACCGCTGGAAATAATAAACTCGGTGGCGATGATTTCGATGATGTCCTAATCGACCATCTGGTAACCGAATTCAAAAAGTCGACCGGAATTGACCTTTCAAAGGATTTGCAGGCTATGAGCCGTCTCAAAGAAGGCGCAGAAAAAGCAAAGATCGAATTGTCTGGAACCGGACAATCCCAAGTAAACCTCCCCTTCATCACAATGGTTGATGGAGCACCAGAACACCTTGATATTATGGTTACAAAAGCCAAATTTGAGGAATTGATCGCACCATTGGTCGAGAGAACGATGAAGCCTACCCGTCAAGCGATGAAGGATGCAGGCGTGACCAAAGGTTCGGTCGATAAGGTACTACTCGTCGGTGGTTCAACCAGAGTCCCAGCGGTTCAAGCAGCGATCGAAAAGGAAACCGGAAAATCCCCATTCAAAGGGATCAACCCCGATGAAGCTGTTGCGGTCGGTGCTGCACTTCAAGCAGGAATCATCGCAGGCGACGAAGGTGTTTCTGACATCCTTCTTCTCGACGTTACCCCTCTCACCCTAGGAATCGAAACCCTCGGTGGAGTTATGACCAAGATGATCGAGCGAAATACCACCATCCCAACCCGTCGTAGTGAAACCTATTCCACCGCGTCAGATAACCAACCAGCGGTTGAAATTCACGTTCTTCAAGGAGAGCGCGAATTCGCAAAGGACAATACAACCCTCGGCCAATTCCATTTGGTTGGACTTCCACCGGCTCCACGTGGCGTACCTCAAATCGAGGTAACTTTCGACATTGATGCAAACGGAATCGTATCGGTTAGTGCAAAGGACCTGGCTACCGGAAAAGAACAATCGGTAAAGATTGAATCTACGACTTCTCTTAGCGAAGACGAAATCCAAACCAAGATTGCTGAGGCAGAGGAATTCGCTGAATCTGACAAGCGCAAGAAAGATCAGGTCGAAATGAGAAATATGGCTGACCAAATCGTCTACCAGACCCGTCGCACCGTCGAAGAGGCTGGAGAAAAATTGTCCGATGAAGATAAAGAACCAGTTCTTGGCTTTGTTGATGAACTCGAGGCTCTGCTTCAAAATGAAGAAGGGGAAGCCAAAGAACTTGACGAAATCGATGAGGCTGCTGTCCAAGCAAAGGTCAAGGAAGTCGAAGAGGGCATGCACGCTATCTCGGCAAAACTCTACGAAGCAGCAGCTGCCGAAATGGCTGCTCAAGAAGAGGCTGGCGAAGATGAACCATCTGATGATGATGGTGTAGTCGATGCTGACTTCGAAGTTGTCGATGAAGAGTGAATCACCACAAGAACGGAATCGCACTAAAGGTCAACATGACCAATGGAACGATTACCGCTTCTGTAGTAGATCTCAGTTTTGCTAAGAGTGTTAACTCGGTACCGCGATGAAGATGAACCTGCATCCCGATGTCCTTGTTTCCCCTTACAATCAGATGAGAATTAGGTATCGATCCATCGAGTCCTTCCTCTTTTTCATCCTCGGTTCTGGTCTCGACTCTGCCGAGGCAATAGATCGGGTCACCTACACCGAGTACCCAAGTGGTCCAACGCCATTTTCCGCCACCCCATGATTTCAATTCAGAACCATGCTCGATTTTTTTCCAACTGGATGGTTCGATGAGAATTCCACCGGTTCCATCGTGAAGAATGAAAGGAATATTACCCTCGTCAGATGACCTCAAGCGCCAAGAACAACTGCGGTTTTTCCCAGATCCTGTACAAACATGCTCCTCTTCTTTCCAATGGTATGCAACCGCACCCTCGACTCTACGTTGAGGGTCACCTGCTACCTCGAACCCAAGAGTGCCTTCGGGGCCAGGTCGGATTTGGCCGACCAATTCAGCCGAGCCAACCGCAACGCTTCGAACTTTGCTGGTCGGAGTGTCGATGACATTGTGGAGAAGTTTCCATTCTTTAAAAGAAAAATAAATCCAAGTCAGATTGATACCGACGATTATAAATCGTAATCCTGAGCCTAATAAAGCGGAAAAATAGGAATTATGACGAGCGAGTAAATCGCTCGCTAACCAAATTGAGGAGGTGATAAAAATCATCCCATTAATGCTGTAAAGAGTGAAGGTAGCCGGGGTCGGAGTGCCGATATTAATTGGGTGTTCAGGAATCAGTTCCTGTCCTTCATCAGCAGCATACGGATTAGCCGGCCAAGATTCATGAGAGGGTGGTGGTAATACCCAGTCTAATTTATCGGCTTGTCTGGTAGGACCGTTTGCGATTGCCAATTCGCCCGGTTTTCCGTGAAGATAAGGCCGGTTTTCCCATTTCCCTCTCAACCGTCTTATGTCGACTGCCAAAGAGGTTGGAGTGGCGAACATCAACATCAAGGACGAAAAAATAATGATTGCTAAAGAAACTCTCTGCATATCTTCTCGTCCGGTTTTTTCTGCTGGCTCGTTCGCACCTTCACCGACCGATAAAATCCAAAGCTCATCTCCTTGCTTCAAGATGAATAATTGAATCATAGAACCTTCGGACACCTCCCAATTGTCTCTGGGGCAATATCTCGAGGCCGAATTTATTTCAGGATCTAATGTTTGAATCCAATTTGCTTCAAAGGTATGTCCGCCTGAACTTGGATTAATCCGAACTGCGCCCTCGTCTTCTGCATTGGTATTATCATGCCAATTACCATCATCATCTTGAGAACAATGACCTCTGGCCACAACACCTCGTTCGATAACCCCTGCAACGATGATATATGAGCCGGTTTCACCTTCTTCAAAACCATCCCCTAATGGTTTTTCATCCTCAGGGCCGACCTGGTCAGGATGGCCGACCCAAGTTGCTTCTGAGAGCGGTACGATATCTGGAACCCCTAAACTAAGCAGGTAAATCAAAAGGGACCCACCAAGGAGAATAATGCCGATTACCCATACGGTTATCGCCTTCCATCCGTGTGGAAAAGTAAATTGAAAAACCCCGTGCTCGAGAGAACTTGCATCGATTGCACTCTCATCGGCCATTGATGAACTCAGGGAGTTCAAGTTAATCGTATCATCGCCTTTTGAGGAAAGTTGAAGACACGCCTTCACCGGCACCTTGTCATGACCGATGTACTTTCGATGCTCAATTCGATGAGGGAAGCCTCTGGCAAACAGGAAACCATAGGCCTGAGCGATGATATAATCGCTAAATTTGCTAATTTGGATGATACTCTGGTTAGAGCGGTACAAGAAGCCCAATACAAATTTTCAGAATTCCCAAAAGAAGATTTGGAAAAAGATGAAACTCAACTCGTCAAAGATATACAAAGCGATTTTATTAATTTTTATGCTCCAGCAACCGTCAACCCATATGTTGCTCTTGCAGCCCGTGGCCCTTGGATAGTCACCACCCATGGTGCGGTTCTTCACGATAATGGCGGTTACGGTATGTTAGGTGGTGGCCATGGCCCTAACACTATCATCTCGGCGATGAGCCAAAATCATGTTATGGCTAATGTCATGACCGCTTCATTCTCTCAAACTCGCTTCGCTGCAGCCCTCAAGCGTGAACTCGGCCATACCCGTGGCTACTGCCCATTCTCCAAATTTATCTGTATGAACTCGGGTTCAGAATCGGTTACGGTCGCACTGAGAATATCGGATGTCAACTCAAAATTGATGACCGGTCCAGGCGGTCGCCACGAAGGTAAACCTGTAAAATTATTAGCGATTGAAAAAGCATTCCATGGCCGAACCGACCGGCCAGCTCAAATCTCTCATTCCTGCATTGGCAGTTATGATAAAAACCTCAAGACCTTTTCTGAGCGAGATAATTTATTATTGGTACCAAGCAACGATATCGAAGCATTGCAATTCGCCTTCGCAGATGCTGATGAGAACGGATATTTCATAGAAGTAATGGCGATTGAACCTGTTCAAGGAGAAGGCAATCCAGGCCAATGTATCGAACGAAAATTCTATGATGAGGCTCGACGATTGACAAAAGAACACGGTTCTATGCTACTCATCGATTCGATTCAAGCCGGAATCAGAGGACAAGGCACGTTGTCCATCGTCGATTACGAAGGGTTCCAGAGCTCAGAAGCACCAGATCTTGAAACCTGGTCCAAGGCTTTGAACGCAGGTCAATATCCTCTCTCGGTCTTGGGATTGAACGAGCGTGCAGCGAAGCTATACGTGGTTGGAATCTATGGGAATACCATGACCACCAACCCACGCGCTTTGGAAACAGCGGTTGCGGTTCTCGATAGCATCACCCCTGAATTAAGGCAGAATATTCGCGATCGAGGGGTGGAATTTGTCGATAAATTGAATGCACTCTCAGAGGAGCTACCCGGCTGTATTACCAAAGTTCAAGGGACCGGATTATTGGTAAGTGCTGAATTGGATCCTTCTCGCTTCCAAGTTGTTGGATTCGATCAGGTTGAAGTCTGGTGCCGAAGAAATGGCCTAGGAGTTATTCACGGTGGTCAAAATGCGCTTCGATATACGCCGCATTTCAATATCACTAGCGAAGAAATCGATCTAATTATCGATATTACTCGCCAAGCAATTCTGGCTTTCAAAGACCAGTAATCAAGTGATGCAAAGTCCTTACATGGATCCCGGTTGCACCTGTCTTGACCAATTTGTTGGTCTTCGCTCCCCATGCGGTTCCAGCGATATCCATGTGTGCCCATGGAATTTGTTGACCATCCACTTCAGGGACGAATTGCTTTAGGAAAGCAGCTGCGGTATTTGAGCCACCCCAGCGACCAGCTCCTAAGTTGCGTACATCGGCAATCTTGGAATCTTTGACCTCTTTTTCAAATGCTTTGAATAATGGCATTGGCCAAGCGATTTCTCCACAGTATTCGCCAGCAGCCTTGATATTTTCCAGCAATTCATCATCGTTGGACCAAAGTCCGGTCGCTTCGTGACCTAATGCGACCACTACTGCACCGGTTAAGGTTGCAAGGTCGATGATATAAGATGGATTTAGGTGGGTTCCAGCGTACCAAAGCCCATCGGCTAGGACCAGTCGACCTTCTGCATCTGTGTTCAGGACCTCGACGGTTTTTCCGGAGTAAGTCTTGATTACATCTCCAGGGCGTTGAGCATTCGATGAAGGCATATTTTCAGCCATGCAAGTAACTGCTACTACCTTTTCTTTATGGCCGGAAGCAACCAATGCTTGCATCAAACCGAAAGTGGTCGCAGATCCATGCATATCGTACTTCATCTCGTCCATACTCGGTGAAGGCTTGATCGAAATACCGCCGGTGTCAAAGGTAATTCCTTTTCCAACGATACAAGGTGCAGGCCCTTGTTTATCACCATTTATTTCAAAAATTACCATACATGGTTTGCGGTAAGACCCCATTCCGACTCCAACCAGTCCACCCATGCCTAATGTCCGGGCTTCATCATAATTGATGACTTTTACATAGACATTGGAATGGTCCTCTCCGAATTCCATCGCTTGGCGAGCGAATTCCATCGGGTACAAATCGTTTGGAGGGGCATTTCCTAAGTCTCGGGCGAGATGAACGCCGGTTGTAATTGCTTGAGATAGAGTTGTTGCGTTTCGAAGAGCCTCGACACCCTTTTCTTCACAAGTTACTCTTACTTCGAGCACCTTATCAGAATCATCTTCATCGTCCTTCGATTTGTATTGGTCATAAGCATAATCTCGTAATAGCATACCTTCGACAAATGCAGCCATATGTGCATCATCAATATCATGGAATCTGACCGATAGATTATGTCCATGGATTTTGCCTCTGGCTGAAACTACTTTTGCACCACATTCTCGCATAGATTGGGAATCGGCATCTTCGACTTTCCCTAGTCCAATAAGGAGTGCTTTTCCACCTTCGGTACCTGCTAAAGTCATAGTAGTGCCGACTTTGGCTTTGAAATCTCCAGCTTGGAGAATATTTTCGATTTGATGTTTTAATTCGCGATGCATTCCGCCTTCGCTTCCTTCTGCTACCGCTTCACTTCCTTCCCATAATGGAAGAACAAGAGTTCCTAAGATGTTCTCATTTGCTTCAACGCTGACCTTCATAGTCTCACCTATAACGGGCTGAATGCCGTCGGTCTTCAACCTGTCTAAGGCTTTCTCAGGTATGCGGCTGCCAATAACACAAGAATTAACGAGGATATATCGAAGGTACCCAACCAAGTTTCGTCCTCGGCCTGAGTGGTCTTAACCACGATTGAATCGACAGGTTCACTAACAAATAATGAGGCGTCAATCACTCTTTTTTGGTAAACCAATTGCCAAGTCCCCTCTTGTTTTGGATTGAATCCATCGGTTGTTATCGTAGTTGAATTTGTTGCATTTACTGTGAAGTTATCACTTTGCCACAGAGTTTCATTTTCGGAATTGATGAAATTGAGAGTTGCATTTCTGGTTGTTGCTCGACCGAGGTTATCGACGCTAAAGGTGACTTCTTGATCGTTTATCTCAATAGAATTCACTACTAATCTTGCCCTCCAATACCACACATCATCGATGAGATAACGCATGACTTCAAGCTCTTCACCCAAACGGTCGGATAGAGATTGAGTTGTGCCCAATAAAAATTGTTCATCATCGGTTTCAAATGTAAATGTAGGGAAGCCCATTATCCCATAACCATAGTCTCGACTAGTTCCGCTATTGGGGTATAATCCTTGATTGGCATTACGAATCGGGATATCGGAAATATTTGCATGAACATCATCACGAATGAAATGGAATAATTCCCAATCGATCGGTTGGTCAGGAATATAACCCCACGGATGCAGCATTATCCAAACACCGGTATGCATTGTAACATAGAGATCTGCTCGGCTAACCACCTCATTCATGTATTTGGCATTGTTGAAGGTCTCGGACTCACTAAAAGGTCCACCTCGGCCAGATTGTGTCTCTTCTTCCGACCAGTGGTGGTCGTAATTTCGGTTTAGGTCGATTTGATTGACATTCCACCGAGTATCGAAATCATTGCCGTCGGCATTGAGCAGAATTAGAATGTGAAGTTCGGTATTTTGCAAAACCCGAATCGCTTCTTCATTACCCGAATCCCAGTTTTCAATATACCACTCGGCGGTCAAAAATGCCAATTCTGTGCCAAGATGTTCGTTGCCATGGTGGCCACCGTCGATGTAGACAATGTCTTTTTCAGTTCCATCGGCCTTGGTCTCATTTGACCAATCAGAAATTCGAACCACCCACAATTGCTTACCCAATTCTGTAGTTCCGGCGCTGGTAAGGTCAACGATCTCCGGGTAGTCATCGGCCCAGGCATTTACGTCGACGGTCAAGGTCGGATAGGTGTGGTACCAATGTTCTTGGACGATGTCGGGTTGTTGTGCTTGAGCGATCGGAATCGTCGCCAGCATCATTACTGCTAGCATCAACAAGGCCTTGCGCATATTTGGCCCAAATCGGCTTAAGCCATCAACCTGACTATATTTCAACAATCGGTTATGTAAGAGAAAAGGATTGGAGCGACGATTGTTGCATCCGATTCAATGATGTGCATCGGGGTGTCGATGGCGAGCTTTCCCCAGGTGATTTTTTCGCTTGGCGGCGCTCCCGAATAACCGCCATAAGACGTACTAGATTCAGAAACTTGGGCAAACCAACCCCACAATGGAACATCGAGATTCATGTCTTGTCTCAACATTGGCACTACGCAAATCGGGAAATCACCAGCGATTCCACCACCTAATTGTAAGAATCCAATCGGGTGTTCGGCATTGGTATACCAATCAGCCAAATGCATCATGTAATCGATACCGGACTTGACTGAATTTTTATCGACCATCCCCGAAATACAATGTGAGGCGAAGATATTGCCAAGGGTCGAATCTTCCCAACCTGGGACGTAAATTGGGATATTCATTTCTTTGGCTGCGAGCAACCAAGAATTTTCACTTGGAATCGCGTGTTCGAGATCATCGAGGATAGCCATCAAGTGCTCATGAGGAAATGCGATATTATTTTTCCATTGGTCGAGAATTTTTCCTTCGATATGGCGGATGGCTTCACCCTCTGGAATACAAGTATCTGTGACTCTATTGAATCCGTCCTTGTGCAATTTCTCTTCGTCTTGTTTGGACAGATTCCTCCAATCGGGAATCCGGTGATAATGTGGTTGAGCGACCAAATTGAAGATATCTTCCTCAAGGTTCGCTCCGGTACAAGTTATGGCATGAACCTTGCCAGATCTAATCATTGGTGCCAAGGACTTTCCGATCTCAGCAGTGCTCAAAGCACCGGCTAATGTAACCATCAATCGGCCACCTGAACATAGGAATTCATCCAATGAATGAGCACAATCTCTCAAAGCCCCTGCATTAAAATGATTGAAATGCCGGTCTACGAAACCTCGAACACCTCCATTTGTAGGCTCGGTTAAGAAGCGCTCGGAGCGCTTTCTTCGATTGATAATCATATCTGGATAATTTTTTTCTAGTTCGGCTTCGATCATTTCAATAATTCGCGCAGGATCTGTATTACCACAGGTAAAAGCATCGATTGCAAGCCAACCCCTATCCGAATAGCAATGAGCGCTGATATGTGATTCATCGAGTAAAACAACCGCAGCAAATCCTGGCGGAGAAATTGTGCCATCAAAATTTTCCACATGGGAGTGAACTCTTCTCGCCCCGCTTGAATCAGCCGACCTTTCCATCAAATCGACCATCCACGCTCCATCGACTCCAACCGCTCCCGTACAATCTAACATGATATGTGCGCCGTGTGCCAAGTTCTCACTTCCTGTTGTTTTTGATTTGAGCAGCGATAACTTTTGTAGCGAGCATCGCCGCGGTAAATTGGGTTAAAGGCGAATCTTTTTGCTCGACTATTTCGTTGACATCAGCCGAAATAACCTCACAATTTTCGAAAAGGGTCTCGATAGTGGTTGCAGCGTGCCAAAAGGTCAGACCTCCAGGCACAGGGGTGCCTGTCGCAGGTACAAGTGTGCCATCTAAGCCATCGATATCAATGGTCAAATGAACCGGTCCTTTGATTGAAGAAATCGCATCCAACCATTCAGCCCAAGCTTTCTGTCCACTACATGGACTCATCACATCTCGTGCGAACCAAGTGTTGACTCTGTCGTCATTCTCGATAAATTCCGCCTCTTGTTGACAATATGCGCGGATTCCGACCTGATATACCGAAACCGCGCCCTCATCGAGACTTCGGGCGATTGCGCATGCGTGCGAATATGGTTCACCATCGAGTTGGTCACGCAGATCGGCGTGGGCGTCGATTTGAACCAATGTCACTTTTTTTGGGCAACCTCTGAGAATCCCAGGTAAAATGCCGTGTTCACCACCCAAAAAAAGTGGGAAATCAGCTCGCTGATATTGTAGTGCAGAGTACCTTCCTATGCTGTCCAATTGCTCTTGAAGCGAATCTCCAGCGCCGTCCCAAGGCGCTGTGGTAACGATATTTGCTCCCGCTGGCAATTCCTCTCCCAGATAATCGTCGAATAATTCGACTTGACTACTTGCTGCAATACAAGCGGCAGGGCCATCGGCTGTACCTTGGCCGTAAGAGGTGGTGAGTTCATATGGGACCGATGCAACGACGATATCGGTAGAACCATTGGGCTCGGTTAAACCGAGAAAATTGCCCTCCGCGAACTCTTCCATCAAGACTTGCGGGGTCGAATCTCCCCTTTGAACGCTGCGAAACAGCCAAAATAAGCGAAGTGTCTATTAGGGAGTTCGACCTATACATATTATTGCGCAGCGGATGCAATGGTCTCCGACCTATGGCTCCGGCGCCGGTGATTTAGATGGGAATGACAATGGGAGACCTTACGTTAGCAATTAGGCAACATATCGACATGGAAATGGATCCGGAGGTCGCTAGCGGCATGGCAGAACACGCGTTGGGATTCTTTGGATTTTACGATCGAATCATCGATAACGCACTCGAGCCTACCGATAGAAACCTGTTTTACATGTTCCAAGATTACGATTTACTCACTACCGAATCCGAGGAAACAACCCTCTGGGATGGTCGGGAATGGAGAATTCACTATTGGCGCTTCAAACCCGAACTACGCGACCGGGTCAAAGCGTATATGTCGAGAGATGTCAAGAAGGTCGATATAGACCCATTCGGTGACGTTTATGGCGATGGTGGCGGCATTTGGACGCGAGATGGTGACAAAGTGAAGAACCCGAACGCTTTCACCTCTGACCATTGGGGTTAACCGAACACAGATACACAACCCTTGAAGGGGAGCAGCCTAACCCTCAGCATATGAGAGCAAAGGCCATCGTTATCGCGATTCTGTTTTTGAGTTCTGTTCTTCCGCTAAGTTCTGCGGATTCACACGAACCGGTCAACATTTTTGTCGATTGGAATGATGACAACGCATATATTTTGACAGGTGATGTAAATCTCTCCCAAGTGAATGTAACGCATTTGAAAAATGGAAACGCTCAAGATGTGGGGTTGATTTATGATACCACAGGTGAAGATCTTAGATTGGTCCTCAATACAACACTCGGTTTTGGCGATGAGATTACGATTACCGTGGGTTTGGTATCACGGCAAATCACAGTTGGACTTTGGGGTCAGCCTTTGGCAGACCACGAGGTAACACTAAATTCACAATGGACGATGGACCAAAATTGGATCAATGAAAATGGTAGTCAACAATATTTGCTGGTTTTTAATGGCCAAGGTTGGCAACAAAGTATCGGTAATACTCTGGAATCTTGGGAAAGAGGAAATGGTACATTATACATTTTGTCAAATACCGGGGACGGCGGTCTCACACTCGATCTTGATTTGGCATCGGTTTGGAAAAATGAAACCATCGTTGACGGAATTCTTACCGGTCAAGTTTTCGACGCACGGGGTGCGGGAACAATCGGTGTTACAGGCGATTCGGACCAAGGTGATTTACAGATTGAAGGCACAGTTTCTGATGCTTGGATAAATCGAAGTATGGCCAACGAAATCGTCGATGAATGGTTTAGATTGGAAGCAAATGGCACCATTGGAATCCATAGTGATGAGGATAACGAAACCTTTGATCTCAATGGTACTCTTGCGGTATTATTGATTGAAACTTGGGATTCAAACGGAATTCGTCGCTTTGACTTTAGGCAATACGAAGGTGAAGCTGATTTGGAAATTCGAAATGACGATGTCACTTTGGACCTCTCGCTCGATACCTTTGAGAACCTCGAAAAATGGGAGGACGGTGTAAGAACTGATCAACTCAATCATTTGGTTGGTCACGGAACTTTTGGTATTGCTGGAAATGATAATAATTCATCCATTCGAGTCAATGGCACGATATATGATTTCAACCAAAAAACAGAGGATGGCCTTACAACGATTGATAATTTACACGTCGATGGAGTAATCAGCGGCGATGCTCAAGGAACATTTGGAGTAGTTCGATATATCGAATCGTCAGGATCTCAAGCTAATGATACCGGGACCGTCTTCGATGTTGTGGTCATCCATCAAGAGGATTGGCTGAATATCACTGGGGTCAATGGTTTCCCTTCAGATAGATTCGAAGCTGGAGCCACGCATAATGAATCTTGGTCATATAATGCTGTACAAGCAGATTGGGACAATCGAACTATCAGAAGAGTTTGGTCACAAACCGGCCCAGACCCGAGTAGTGGAGATGAATTGGTAGCGGATTCACCGCTCCAAATCGACCCCGTTGCCCCTGAGGTTGAAGAGACTCTTGGCGATGTCCAGATTTCCCGTGAATCCGGTTTTACTCCAATCGATGCGGTGCCAGGTGATGTCTTCGTTCTCTCCGCTCAAAACGAGATGACTCTAACGGTCACAACTGGCGAATCACAACTGGTAGCAATGGATGGGCATTTGGTTGATACTGTGGCTTGGTCAGGTGTTTACTCCAATGGAGTAACCGGAAATGCAACAGGTAATCTCATCAATGATGGTCCGCTTTCAGGACTTAATGTTCAGGTTCAACGAATTCTGCAAATGCCATTTGGAGATGAAGGTGCTACGGTTGAATTAACCGAAAATCAAAGTGTAAATCGAGTTCTTTCCCCATCGATTATTTCTGCTGATGACAATAGTGCTCCAACAATTACTTCCACGACTTTACGCGAAGGAGTGGTCTTCGACGAAGACGGTGCACCAGCAAATCTTGAAGTCACTGTAGCAGATGTCGATTTCAATATTGAGAGCGTCGAAGCAGATTTGATCGCTCTTGGAGGAGGAGTGATCAGCCTCAACGACAAAGGTTTGAACGGTGATAGAATCATTGGTGATGATATTTGGACATCTATTGTTAGTGTGCCTGGGCTTGAACAAGGCCAACTTCCAATCAACATCACAATCACTGATGCATTCGATGCAATTGCAACCGGTTCAACCGATGTCGAAGTTAGGAATCAACCGCCTCGCTTATTATCATTCACCGCGGTTCCAACCATAATTTCAAGAGGGGAAATGATGATTATCAACGCAGAGATATTCGATGGCCATGGAGTCTCTTCGGTCGAGATTGATTTAAGAGAACAAGGTGGAGAATTAACCCCTTTACAAAAGGTCGGAGACATTTGGATCGGTGAATTAATTATCCCAGATAGTATTTCACCAGGCGAGCATTTGTTAGAGGTTAGGTTGACTGATGATTTGGGTGCGGCAATAACGGTGAGTCAAACCCAAAAATCACTTCAACACCATCTTGCTTCACCCGATGATGAAGAATTAACCATCACAATACTCAATACTCCACCGCAAATTGAAATTGGTGAGATTAGAGATATCACAGTCGGTGAAGACGATGTAGAATACACGCTTGAAGTATTGGTAGTCGATGCGGATGGCTTATTCTTTGTCAAAGCAAAATTAGGGATTTTCGCACCACCCGGCCAAGAAAATAATTGGGTTGCGATGAGCCATTCTGGAAACGGAATCTATACCGTTACATTTACTGTTAGAAGTGGGGTCTCTTTAGGCAATTACAATGTTTTAGTCAAAGCTAGAGACAGTTTTGGCATGGATACTGCTGAAGAATCGATAAGAGTGACCGTCAAAGAACCCGATTCACCATTCACAGGATCGACAGAAAGTTCATCAGATCTGTTTACCTACATTGCGATGGGTGGTCTATTCATCGTATTGGTCACAGTTGCCGTGTTCTACATCAGGCGTGGTGGTGACGGTGAAAGCGGTTCCGGACTTGGTGGATTTGGTGATTCTTGAACAGAAATTAAAGTTAACACTACGTTTTCGGCTTAGAAATAAGCCTTCAGATTAACGTGTATCCAGAGTTTTTTCCGCGAAGCACTAATACCCTTGCGAATCGGCCGGGTGTTTACATACCGAGGTAGAGTGATTTTTTTGTCAGGCGAATATAGTTACAACGCATTAATGCTAGTAATGGTCGCCACATTCCTAGTACCGATTATCTTGCCACGCGGTAAGAGATTTACAGTTCCGATTGTAGTCGGTGAAATAATTGCAGGAATTATTCTTGGTCCAAGCGGCCTAGATTTAATTTCCATTGAAGGTGATGCAGTGATGAATTTCTTGCTCGAATTTGGATTGGCATATTTGATGTTCATAGCCGGCATGGAAATTGATTTCAATGCGATAGCTAGAATCGCTAAAGATTCTAGCAACCACAAAGAAAAGGGCTTATTACAGAACCCGATTTTCCTCGGTCCATTTTCATTCTTGCTCACTTTGATCCTCTCGACGGCCTGTTCGTTCATTCTATTCAAAATGGGTTACATTTCAGATGGTTGGATGATTTTAGCATTAATTATTTCTACCACCTCTTTAGGTGTTGTATTACCGGTATTAAAAGAGAAGAAAATGGTTGATTCACCATTTGGTCAAACAGTTCTTTTGACCGCTTTATTGGCCGATTTCATCACAATGCTATTAATCTCTATTTTTGCATCCTATTATCCTAAAGGTGTATTGAATATACAGATGATGTTGGTGTTTTTACTATTCTTTGCCTTTGCATTCATTTATCGTACCGGTAAAGCACTGATTAAAATAAAGTGGGTAACCCAAATTATCGAAGAACTATCACACGCAACCGCACAGATAAAATTGCGTGCCAGCCTTGTATTGCTCATATCATTCATCGTAATCGCAGAGGTTTTAGAAGCGGAAATGATCCTTGGGGCATTCATCGCTGGTACTATTATTTCGTTGTTGACCGAAGCACCGGATCGTAGAATCGAAAAAGAATTGGAAGCCTTTGGATTTTCATTTTTTATTCCAATCTTTTTTGTATTGGTCGGTGTTGGATTCAACCTACCAGTATTGCTTGAATCAAGCGATGCATTATTGCTGGTACCAATTCTTTTGTTTATAGCAATAATCGTGAAAATGGTACCATCTCTACTGTTTAGATTCGCATTTAGTTGGCGTGAAACTTTTGCTGCAGGTAGTTTGCTTTCAGCCCGCTTATCACTTATTATTGCAGCATCTGCAATCGGGCTAAAATTAATGATAATTGATGATGCAACGAATTCGGCAATAATTTTAGTAGCTATTACAACCGTCACAATCGCACCATTACTATTCAATGGCCTAATCAAGACCGCAGACAAAGAGCACACCTTACGCGAGCGCGGAGAAAGGGCTTATTCCGACTTTATCGCCTTGATTCGAGAGCATGATTTAGAAATGGACAGAGATGCGGTAAAGGCAATGTTTGAGTTCTTTGATACCAACCATGATGGCTTAATAGATATCGAAGAATTAGCTGCGGTATTTGAAGGTAAACTGCCAGACGCCGATAGTGAAATCATTTGATTTTTTTACCTTCGTTGGTTTAGGCATTAACATTGCAAATGGTGCTCGTGCGGGATATTAGCACGCCAATACAGGTATTGAGATGCGAGAGCCGGGAGGAGAGCAGGCTTGTAAACAAAGTGAACAAAATGTTCGACTAAGGCTATCGCATGTTCTTAACATTACTCAACAGAATGCGAGAGCCGGGAGGAGAGTAGGCTTGAGAACGAAGTGGAAAAAATGCTCGACTAAGGCTATCGCATGTTCTTAACATTACTCAACAGAATGCGAGAGCCGGGACTCGAACTCGGGTTCAGGCGTTGGCAACGCCCGGTGATAACCACTACACTACTCTCGCAGAACAGGCCTCCCATCAGAGGACACTATTTGATTGAATCGGCCTTATCAACTCAAATTTTCTTTTCTTTTTTTGACCTGTTTTGCTGTAGATAGAAATACTTCAAACGAATAGGACTTTCATGAAAACTCGTCCCTGAGTGACCCATAAGAACCTGACCCTTCTCGAATGGCCATATGTGGAAACCAATACTGGCCTATGTTGGTATTTATGTAATTCTTTTTGTTTCTCATATTATTGCTGCTGCAAATGATTATGTGCTTTTATTCCGCTTGATTGCAATTCTTATAACGCTTCAAACTTTATTCGCAGGCTACTTCATTCACCTATTACAAGGAAATGTAATACACGCAAGAATCCCAGTTCCATTCTTATCGGCTGGTCTTGGATGGGCTTATGCTGGAATGAATGAATCTTGGACGATAGGGATTTGGGTTCTAGTAGCAGTAATATTGCAATTCCTTACTGAAAGAGGGTTGAAGTATGACTCTCTCGCCCAGCCGACTGATGGCTGACTCACCAGTTAAGGTAAATTTCCCCGGACAAGCAGATTCAGCGCCTTCGGTCGAAGACCAAAAGCGGATGGAACAATCGTATAATCAGATGAAAAGAAAGATGTCTATCGCTCAAATGGGTAAGGCGATCAAGCACAAAATCATGGTTTTATCTGGAAAAGGCGGGGTTGGCAAATCTACTGTCGCAACAGGGCTTGCTCTATCTTTAGCTCAGGAGGGCTTGAAGGTCGGTCTTTTAGATATCGATATTACCGGTCCAAATGTTCCAAAGATGATGGGTCTTGATGGTCATCGCCTCGATGTGATGGATGGAAGAATCCATCCAGCTAAAGGTCACCTAGGCGTTAAGGTCATCTCGATGGCTTTTTTACTCGAAGATGAAGATACGCCGGTAATTTGGCGCGGACCGATAAAACTCGGCGCGATCCAGCAATTTATTGGCGATGTCGAGTGGGGTAATTTGGACTATTTGATTATCGATTTCCCACCGGGAACTTCAGATGAGCCTCTAACAGTCGCTCAAAGTTTGCCTGATATTTCTGGAATGGTCATCGTTACCACCCCTCAAGATGTTGCATTATTGGATTCAAGGAAGTCACTTACTTTTGCAAAGTCACTAAAGGTCGATGTACTAGGAGTAATTGAAAACATGAGCGGTTATACTATTCATGGAAAATCAATGCCAAACGAAGATATTGAATTATTCGGTCCAGGAGGAAAAACAATCAATGCTACAGCAGATGATTCGGGTCTTTGGAGTGCGACTTTAGATATTTTCAAAGCAGGCGGTGGCAAGAAGATCTCCGATGATTTCAATGTGCCATTCCTAGGAGCATTACCATTCGACCCAGGTTTCGTCCGGGGTGGAGATGATGGGGTCCACCGAATTGTGAGTGAACCTGAAGGCGCATCTGCTTTGGCCTTTGCAGATGTAGTCTCTGCAATTAAAGACCAAGTTGAAAAATCTTCATCCAGCCCTGGTTTGGAAATTATTTGAGGTGATAAGTTGCCACAGCTCACTCGTTTAGAACGCCGAGATACCGATATGGTTCTCGATTGGGACGATGGCACAAATCACACTATCCCATATGATGATATCCGGCATGCTTGCCCTTGTGCTTCATGTTCACCTCAGCGCAATGAAGATGAAACCTCTATGATGCTACGCCACACTATCGAAAATTTACCTAGGGAAAAACCGACGGTTCGGACAATTGGGAATTATGCTCTTTCATTCGAATGGGTTCAAGGTTGCTCATCAGGAATTTACCGATTTGAACGCTTGTGGAAACTTGGTGAGAAGCAAGATCCAGATGGCGGGAAAACCTATGTTCACGGCGCTTGGTAATAGTAAGTCACTTCAATAGGTGTGAGCCACGACCGAATGGGAGGGGAGTACCATGGAAGGAGTTTATCTGACTTGGTTGATTTCGGCTTTGGCAATCGGCGTATTGCTTCTGCCTGTGGTCAAACCACCGTGGGCAAAAATAACCTTGCACGGTTTTATCGATTTTATACGTCGATATTGGATCCACATTATGATGGTTCTATTGATTTATAATGCCAAGGATTTCCTCGATGAGATCGATCGAATATTGATGGCGAATACCGGTTTGGATATGACCCCGTGGATATATGCCATCGAAGGAGACATGGTTCTTTGGGTCCAACAAACATTCCAAGCCGCTTGGCTTACAACATTCCTAACCCACTTTTATGTGGTTGGATTCATGGTAATTTGCTATGTTTCAATATTTTACTTTGCATATTTCGATGATAGATATCTCGCCGATCGAATATGCTTGACTATTTTTTGGGTATATATTTTAGCGATTCCATTTTACTTATTTTTCAATGTTAGAGTTACCGGAGATCACATTCCTGAGATGGAAACTCTCGCTTATGATTTGACTGGAGAAATCAATGATTGGTTCACTCGAATCGATCCTTTCACGAATGGTATGCCTAGTTTGCACATTGGTTTTCCTTTCGCAGTATGGCTTTGTTTAGTTCGTCATGATGTCGATGGCCGATGGTTAGTATATCGGCGGTTGGTATTTGTTTATGTCTTATTGACATCATTCTGCATCATTTACCTCGGCATACATTGGTTCTTGGATATTGTTGGCGGAATGGTGGTTGCTGCGTTTGCTGTTAATCTCTCTGATAAATTTGCAAATCCAGTTTGGAAAGTGTTGGATGAAAGAACAATTAATGCCAGGTTAGCCACGGTATTAACGAATCCAAAAAAGGCTTTCACTATTTTTGGAAGTGGATTAAAGAGTACACTTTCCCGTTACTCGAAACCCTCCAGTAAAGAAACAGGTGCCATTCTTGCGGCGGTAATATTGGTTGTTGCGGGGGTTATTACCTGGGATTTAACCCATCAATCATTACCTGCTAACGGCGTTCATACACCGGTGGAGATAGCCGCAGCCGACGGATGGTTGGTCACCCTCGATGATAGAGAAACGGGTGCATTAGTAGTTGTTCATGATTTGTCGGATCTTGAAAACGAATTACAAATCACCCAGCCGATAATGGATATTAATTCAAATTATGATGTAAAGGGTGATAATTTATTGATGGCAAACGAATCAACAATGTGGCTTGTAAATTTGAATCAACCTCATTTGAAAACATTGGAATTATCGGTTTCAAATCCAAAAGATGTGGGACTGATATCAAATAAATTCATAGTATTAATCGATTCAAATGGCTTACAGTACTTCGATTTAAAAGGTAATCCAGTAAATGGTCCAATTATACCAAATGGTGATAAATTACTATTATTTGAATCGAGTGGCGAATCCATAGCTTTAGTTCTAGAAAGTGAACCTTCCTCGGTTCAATTAGGTTTGATGGGAGCAGAGGGTTTAATCTCAATTCCACTCAATGTGCAAGCGCCCATAAGTGAGGATGAGGTCCTCGCACAAGCAGGTTTATTCGTCGATATTGGAAATGCATCGATTACAGATATTGTATTGGATGATGATTACTTAGCAGCAACAGTAGATGTTAACGCCACTTCTAGATTGGTTTTGCTCGATCGAAAGAGTGGCGAATCTTTCCTCGCCTCCGATCCAAAATATGCGGCTCAAGATCCGTATCTTGGGAAAGGAATTTTGATGTGGTCCACCTACCAAACTATCGATCCACAAAATGCAAGCGCCAAATACCAAGACCGAGAAATTTTATTATTGGATTTGGCTCGAAATATAACCGAACCACTAACCGCTGACGATTTAGATCAATGGTCGCCAATGGTTCTAGAAAACCATTATGTATATCGCCAAATGAATGAAGATGGCACGGTAAGCGTTGAAGTTCAACAAAAAGAAGTCACGCTCAAATCATATGCGTCAACCACATTACAAATCGGTGTAATCTTGGTGATTTCTTTAGTTTTCATAAATCTAATGCAACGCCAATACGAATCAAGAAAGGCTTAGTTACCCGCCGTGATATCTAACTCTGGTTTTTATCGATTCTAATCGCTTAACTACCTCTTTTGCGGTAGGAGGTTTGCCACCAGGTGCTAAGGCAGGAGCACCGTACTCTTCATCCAATGCGAGATAGCCTTTGATCACGGCTTCCATGGCGCCATCAATTTCAGGATGACTCGCTCTTAGAATTTCGTGAAGGACATGTAAATCAATTCCATAAGACTCAACTTCATAATCCATGTTCGCCAATCCAAGGTCGATCAATTTCGCTTCGTTTTGTTGATCGATCAAAATATTATTCGTTGAGAGATCGCCATGGACAACCGCTTGACGGTGTAATTTCCTAATCGTTCTACCAACCTTTTCTAAAACATGGTGGGTTTGTTTATTTGAACGCAAAAAACTCATTAATTGTTGGCCTTCAATCCGCTCCATGACGATTCGTCCCTCTTCGAAATCTACATCCCAAATAGCTGGAATTTCAACGCCTTTAGCGCGTAATTTAATCATTAGTTTGACCTCGGATGTCATACGCTTTTTGGTTAATCTTCGATCAAGATCTGGGTGGCGCCAAGTGCGCGGTTGACGGATTTTTTCGATCGCTGGCTTCCCGTACCAAAACCCGGAATTGACCTCCGCTTCAGCCCCGAGGTGAAGCCGTTCAACCTGAATCCAAGTCTCCATCACTCAAATGCTAGATGCGCCTTGTTCAAAAAGGAGTACCCCTTCCAATAGACTGAGGCACCACTCATGACTATGTCATTGCCGATGTGTTCAATCGATTTCACCAACGATGAAATGGGTGCGGAAGAGCAGGCTATCGCCGATAGAATCAGTGAGTTAAAAGCCATACTCGGAGATGATTTAATCATCCTTGGTCATCATTATCAACGAGATCAAATAGTGATGCACGCAGATTTACTCGGTGATTCATTTATGTTGTCTGAAATGGCTGCAGCATCGAGTGCAAAAAATATTGTATTTTGCGGTGTTCATTTTATGGCAGAAAGCGCCGATATCCTCACAAGAGATGACCAAAGAGTGATTTTACCAAATCTAAAAGCGGGTTGTTCGATGGCAGATATGGCGGTTCTGGATGAAGTAGAGCTTGCTTGGACCGATATTCTTGAACAAACTGGATTAAAAGATCCGATAGATAAATCCGAGGATGGCTCTTTTTTGATCCCGGTTACATATATGAATAGTTCAGCCGAATTGAAGGATTTCGTCGGTCGTCATGGTGGGGTGGTTTGTACCTCATCGAATGCGGTCGGTATTCTTGAATGGGCCTATGAGCGAGCTGGTCCAAAAGGCGCTGTGCTTTTTTTCCCGGATCAGCACCTAGGTAGAAATACTGCACTCAAAATGAAAATTCCTCATTCAAAGATGGCTGTTTGGACCCCGGGGCAAGTCAATGAAATGCCAGAAGGAGTGAAAATCGTTCTTTGGCATGGGTTTTGCAGTGTTCACAAAAGATTCACAATCGAGCAGATCGACGACTTCAGGTCAAAACACCCAAGTGGGCTGGTCGTTGTTCATCCAGAGTGCCCATTTGAAATCGTTGAAGCAGCAGATGCGAATGGAAGTACCCAATTCATTCGAAACTATGTAACTCAACAAGCACCAGGGTCTCACATTGCGATTGGTACCGAAATCAATATGGTGGCTCGTCTCGATAAAGAACATGAGAATCTGAGTGTGGAATGTCTTGATGATAGCGTGTGTCCTTGCTCGACGATGTATATGATTCACCCAGTATTTTTGATGGATGTATTGGAGCGAATCGTCGAAGGCGAAAACCCAAATCAAATTTCGGTGCCTAAAGAAGTCGCGGCAGGTGCGAAGATCGCACTCGATAGAATGCTCGCCATCAAGCAGTAAGTTCTACCGCTTTCCAACCGGCTAGAGCTAAGAGTGGGCAAATCACCATCGTTAATCCTGCGTATCCAATCGCATGAATTGGATTATCAGACCATAATTCAACGGTTTCGAGTGAAAAGGTCGACATGGTGGTGAATGCGCCGAGTAAGCCCGTGCCCAATAAAATCGCCAAATCTTTTGAAATTAATTCATTTGCTAGACCAGCCATGCATATTCCCAATAGAAGGGAACCAATGATGTTGACAGTAAAAGTACCCCATGGGGTTTGGATTACTTCAGAGATTGCAAAACGCAAGGTAGCACCAACCGCGCCACCGATTGCAACCGCAAGGAAAGAATTCATCAGGTGGTCCTATAGGCATAAAGCCAAAATGCTATCGATTATTAGGTCGAATCATGATTCTATGGTTCATGACCGCTAATGCCGGCAAGGTTGCCGAAGCCAAGGAGCACTTTTCTCATCATGGAATAGAGGTTAAACAATTAGAATTCGATGCGATCGAACCTCAAGCAGATGATTTGGAAGAGGTTGCATTATCAAAGATCGAACAGGCCTTAGAACACTTACCAAATCCTGATGATATGGTATTGGTCGAAGATGCAGGCTTATTCATCGAAGCACTGAATGGCTTTCCGGGGGTTTATTCATCGTATGTATTGAATACGATTGGAAATGAGGGTGTTTTAAAATTGCTAAATCATTTGAAAAGTGATGATCCGATTCAAGACGGGAAATTAAGAAATGCCGAATTCAAAGCAATCTCGGTATTACACCATCGTGGCCAAACTATCGTTGCCGAAGGTATCTGCCCAGGAAGAATCGCCCACAGCCAAGATGGCGAGGACGGCTTCGGCTTCGACCCGATTTTCATTCCAGCCGATTTAGATGGCGATGGTAATGCATTACCGATTGGTGAAATTGGTGAGGTTAGTACCCATGGCCGAACCTTTTCCGCGATCGGTTTGGAGGAAAAACAACTCTATTCTCATCGTAGAAGAGCACTCGCAACTCTGTTGAATTCCATCGGCAGATTGGGGTGATGTTCTTGAGGGTGAGCATTCTCGCTTGGGGTGGGCAGCATGAAGTTCAGTCGTATCATCACCACCTTCATTCTGCTATCCGCGGTAGGAGTTTTCCTTACCATGCAGAGTCAATTCGATGAAAATGGCCGCTGGGGGTTAGTTGGAACAATCATAATTCTCTTGATGATTTGGGTCGTTCAAGGCGACTCTTCCAAATCGGTGGCAAAACCTCGGCCGGCACAAAAGGAAAAAGTGACCGAAACAGAAGAAGAAATCGACATCCCTGAACCCGTTGTTAAAGATGAATTAGCAGGCGCAAGTCTCCGCGAGCGGAAATTAGCCAAGGTCCAAGCCTCCCAAGAAATTGAACAAGAGGAAGAGGAAGATGATGGCCTAGAAGAGGTCGAAGTCACAATAGAAGAGGTTCATGTTGCTGATGAATTTGTGGTTGAAGTGTCAGCCCAATCGATAGAAGATGCTGATATTGCAGCATCTATCCGGGTAAAATCCGATCGAAATGCTCGCATTCGAGCTCGAATCGAAGAGCGCCGCCGAGATCAAATGGCAGATATTCGTGCTTCGACTGCAAAAATGTGGGAGGACCATAGTGCAGGAGAGGATTTGGTCACTCTTATCACTTCAACAGATAATGATCATACGGTCTTGGAAGAGCCAGAAACCGCTAAGCCTGGCCACGTTTATGGTGCAACATTAGTCCGATTAAACGAAACTTCAATCCTCAAATTAAGAGTCCCACTCGATGATGGATTCGTTTCAGTTGATGAAAATAAAATCTCACCGGGGATGCCTATTCCCCTGCCCGAAGGCGTTCCAAGCCCTAGTGACTTGGGTTTGCCTTTACCGCTTCCACCACCGCCAGGTGCATCGGGTGCTCTTGCAGCACTCAAGGGCGAGATGTCAGATGATTAACGGTGTTTCCATTCAGGAACACTGCGGTTCAAGAATGCTTGAACTCCAATTTCTTTATCTTCGCTATCGAATAAAGAAGCGAATTCCTCTGCTTCAATAGCAACCCCTACACTAAGGGGATTTTCGAGACTTTGGCGTATTGTGTTCTTTGCAACTTTAAGGGTATGCATTGATTTTGAAGCGATGCTTTGAGCGATGGCCATCGTTTTCTCTTCAAGTAAATCGGGATTCACAACATGGTTTACAAGACCTATTTCCAATGCTTCTTGAGCAGAAATATTTTCTCCCGTTAGAACCAATTCCATTGTTTTCCCTAGCCCTATCAAATTGACCAGCCTTTGAGTTCCTCCACCGCCTGGCATCAAACCTAGCTTGATTTCTGGTGTGCCAAAAATCGACCGTTCACTAGCCACTCTGATATCACATGAACAAGCTACTTCCAAACCGCCACCAAGGGTGAACCCATCAATCATTGCAATCGTAGGTTTAGATAAATTCCAGAGAGCCTCCCATCCATTATCCTTGAAAAGAGCTCTGATATCGTCGCTTTTCTGCCCGATAAATTCAGTAATATCTGCACCAGCAACAAAGGCATTAGGCTTTTGTCGCTTTCCTTCAGGCGGAGGTAATGGTTTAGCACCAGTGATGATTACACATCTTATTTTTTCATTCGATTCAGCCCATGAACACATTTTTTTGATCTCGTTCATGACCTCTTGATTGAGCGAATTTAATTTGTTCGGTCGGTTTATTGTCACCATTGCAATCGCACCTTCGTTGCTATCGCAGGGGATTTCTTCAGTGGTCAATACATCGCTCATGGTCGATGCCAAGGGGTTTTGATTCATCAACTTTCCAAGCACACATTGAAGGAGCCCCCCCTCTCCGACCAAAGCATGTCAAAGAACGGTGAACCTTTGGTCGTGGCCAAAGATTTAGGAAAAAGGTATGGCGATTTCATCGCATTACACCCACTCGATGTCAAGGTTAGTTCAGGTGAATTCTTTGGGGTTTTTGGCCCGAACGGAGCTGGAAAATCCACCTTTATCAAGTTGTTAACCGGGCAACTGCGACCCTCTATTGGCGGGGTTGAAGTTTTAGGTATCAATGCCGCAAAAGATCCTCAAAAGCTCAAAGCCAATATCGGGATTGTACCCGAGTCAGAATCTCCACCATCCTATCTTACCCCCGGTGAATTCTTGCAATTCGTCGGAAAATTACGCGATATTGATGAATTGAATAAAAAGGTCGAATATTGGTTAGACTGGTTTGGATTAGAGGAAAAGCGCGACACGATGTGCAAAGACCTCTCCAAAGGTCAACGCCAAAAAGTGATGTTAGCCTCTGCGTTTATTCATAAACCAAAATTATTATTCCTCGATGAACCATTCGCCAATCTCGACCCGATTTACCAGAGAAAATGCCGCCAGTACTTACTAGATTTAGTAGCTGATGGTGCAACAATTTTTCTTTGCTCTCACGTTTTAGAGATGGCGGAGAGAATGTGTAATCGGATGGCTATTATCGATCGCGGCAAGGTTTTGGCCGCGGGCACTGTAAAATCATTGAAGAAAAGTTCAGATGAAACCCTTGAAGATGTTTTCATCAGATTGGTTGGCCACTCTATTGAGGAAGCCGAGCGTTTGAGTGATGAAGATGTAAGCGAGGAGGAATGAGTGTGTCAGCCTCGATAAGCAGCCGTGATTGGTCCGAGGCTCCCTCGGCCGAAATCGGTGATTTACATAGTGCAGGAGGGGGGCCTCATCTTTTGACTCCACTTACTGGATTCGGGGCGTTTTTTGCCACTTTCAAAGCTATGTTCATAGAAGAATATCGAGAGAATTTGGATTTTGCAAAAAAGCGTCGAATTATGCTTTTTCCTCTGATGATAGCATTGATAACAATGGTCGCAACAATTGGATTACAATTTTTGGTTGGAGAAGGGGCAGCCCAAGGTGCAGATACGATTTCAGATTCAAAATCTTTCAGCTGGGAAGAGATGCGTTTATCTCTCCATTTACCGCTGTTGATGTTTAGTTTAGGCATGGGTTCCTTCGCCTTTATCGGGCGTGAAAGAGTTTTATCGAGAACCGGTTCCAAGAATTATCTCCTAGCATCGCCAGCTCTACAGCCCTTGAGCAATTCAATCGCACATTTTGCTTATTATTCCAAGGATTTATCCTATTATGTGATGTTGATTCTCACCCCGGTTATATCCGGGATGGCAATCGGGATTGGGCTAGAGAGTTTTTCAGATGTTCGCACCCCATTGGAATGGACTAGTTTACCGAATACTTGGGTGGCTATGGTGGTTACCTTAGCCCAAGGTCTCGCCTTCTCATTCATCGCAAGTTCACTTTGGTTATTGGGCGGTTGGATGAGTCGAATCACCCCAATTGCTGTGATTGGGCTCGGGACGATAATTGGGTTGAGTCTTGTTCCGAGGGAGACTTTTCTTTGGGGATTAGCAGTACAACAACCGGGTGGATTTATCTGGGCGATCCCCGCACTTTCAGCATCGATATTCATGGCATACCTCGCCTCTAAATTGGTAAGAGATGACTTTGAGGTAAAGGTGGTTTCAAAGCAAGAGATATTCCTACCAGCCTATCAAAGGCTGCGCTTCTTAGGCAATGGGACCACGCGATTATTGGTGGCCAAAGAAGCGGTTGACCTGATTAGATCCGGATCTTTGAAGAAGATGACAATCAGTTATTCCGTGCCCTTAATCGTCCTCTTGATGATGGCTTGGTTAGTCGATTTTGCTGAGGCTCCGATCCCGATAAACCTACTATCTTACGCACCATTTTTAGGATTCTTTGGCTTTAATTTTTACTCTTGGCTTACAGCATTGGACTCGCCAGAACATATGAACTGTCTACCTTTATCGGTACCTCAATTGATCAGAGCAAAAGTTGTGGTTTACTTTTTGGCAACCACATGGATATCGGTGATATTTGTTTGTTTAATGGCTTGGAGATTAGATGAATGGGCGGTTTTACCGGTTGCTTTAGTCGTGATGATTGCAAATAGCATTTATATCGTTTCCTTGACGGCATTCTTGATGGGATTAGCGCCTAATAAAGCGATTTTTGATGCTAAAATAATGTCCTGGTTTTGGGTTGGAACTGTAATTCCATTGCTTTCATTATTTTTACTTTCATTTACCCAAGGAGATGTCTCCTTTTATGAGAATTGGGCCTCTCAGGTTCAGGATAAAGGCCTTGATGCGGAGGCGGTCGAATTCACTAGCGAGAGAATGGAGGCCGGTTTCAAAGGAATCCTATGGGTGAGCCTCGGACTAGTCGCGGCAGCAGGACTGTTGATGAAACTGCTCGACCGCAAATGGGGAAGGGCAGCCTTCAACAACTGAGAGCCTTGCCCCCTTATTCATGGGACTAGTCCTTGCTGTATGCGGTATGCCCGCTAGTGGTAAAGGTGAGTTCGCTTCAGTTCTTGCAAATAGAGGAATTCCAGTACGCAGTATGGGCGATATGGTTAGGGTCGAAGTTAGCCGTTTAGGCTTAGCAGAATCCCCCAATATTTTCGGGGAAGTCGCTTCTAATCTTCGAGCAAAATTCGGTGATGATGTTTTAGCCGTTCGATTAATTTCGGATGTAGATGAATTATTATTAAAACACGACATTGTTTTAATCGAAGGGATGAGAGGTATTGCTGAGAAAAAAATCTTTGCTGAACACTGGGGAGATAACTTTCTCAGTGTGGCGGTTACCGCATCTGAAGAAACTCGTTTTCAAAGAGTTTTATCTCGCAATAGGGCAGAGGATGGCAACAGAAAATCCTTCGAGAGTAGGGATGAACGGGAAAAGGGCTGGGGTTTAGAGAGTATTATAGAGGAGTCCAACTTCATATTCTCTAACGATAATGATTTGGTCGACCTTTCGGTTTTGGTTTTGACTTGGCTCGATGACCTATGATTGGGCCCATAGGGCCCCTATTGAAACACGAAAGGTCTTAACCATTGATTGCTCGTGAGCAAATGCGATAGGGGGGTGCGAGTACATGGCGAGAAAAGGTAAAGGCGGACAGAAGCGTCAAAAAGGCCAACAGCGAGCAATGTATGAGGAACTTGACAAATATCCTGTTTTACCACCTCACGCATTCGCCCGAATCGTGCGCGATAAACGCACACTGAATATTATTTACCAAATTATTGAACCTCCTTTAAACAAGAAGGAACAAGAATGGAGAGAGGAATTAATCGATATCTTCGTTCGTTCATTAACAGCAAATATCGATCAAATAGATGCAGATCCAGGAGCATATTTACGCACCGGTATGGATAAAGTCATCAAGTCTTATGGGATGAAAATCAACAAAAAAGCAAAATCAAAACTCTTCTATTATTTGCGCCGCGATTTGATTGGTTATGGTAAAATGGATGTATTGATGAGCGATGCTAATGTTGAGGATGTATCTTGCGATGGCACTGGTGTTCCCATCTTTGCTTATCACCGTAAATTTGAATCGGTCGCGACTACCTGTTCATGGGATACAGACCCTGAATTGGAAAGTTATGTAATCAAATTAGCTCAGCGTTGTGGAAAACATATTTCGGTCGCAGAACCACTTTTAGATGCGACATTGATGGATGGTTCGAGAATCGTCATGAAGTTAGGCCGAGAGGTATCGACTAGAGGTTCAGCATTTTGTATTCGAAGATTCAAAGACGATCCATTCTCTCCTTGTGATATTATTGCATTTAGAACCTTGTCCTCGTTGATGGGAGCCTATCTTTGGATAGGATTCCAGAACGAGATACCGATGCTATTCGTAGGAGGTACTGCTTCTGGGAAAACAACTACACTCAATGCAATGTGTATTTTTATCCCTTGGCAGATGAAAATCGTATCGATCGAATCGACAAGAGAGGTTAACATTCCACAACCAAATTGGGTTGCGGGTTTGACCAGACAAGGTTTTGGTGGCGAATCGAACGAAGGTGAAATCGGAGAATTCGAGTTGCTTAAAGCTGCATTGAGAGAACGACCTGAATACATCATTGTCGGAGAGATTCGTGGTGCAGAAGCTTATGTTCTATTTCAGGCGATGGCGACGGGACACTGTGCATATTCTACAGTTCACGCAGATTCTGTACCTTCACTTGTCCACAGGCTTGAAAATAAACCGATCGATATTCCTCGAGTTCTACTTCCTGCTTTGGAAGCATGTGTTATTCAGATTCAAACTAGAATCAATGGCCGACGAGTGCGCCGTACGAAGCAGATTGTTGAAATCGTTGGAATCGACCCCAACTCGATGGAAATCATTACCAATGAAGTATTCCGATGGAATGTCGCAAATGATGATTTCATATTTTCCGGCAAATCCTATGTGCTTGAGAAAATCATGGTTAAAATCAACTTTAGTCAAGAGGAGATGCGACGTGAGTTGAGAACCAGAAAGAGAATTTTGGAATGGATGGTTCTAAACGATATCCGCAAGGCAGATCAAGTGAGCCAAATCATTACTGAATATTATGTTCGACCACACGAAATTCTTGCTCGTGTAGATGGTCTTCGCTGAATAAATCAATAGATAATAATTAGAGAGGTGAGAATTGATGGAACTCACAGCATGGCAAAAAATTTGTCACCGCGTTTTAGGACGGGTGATAAAAAATAAAGCCCGAGACGATGAAGAGTTA
>PSPR01000035.1:0-12923 GCA_004195515.1 Methanobacteriota archaeon
GGAAATGCTGAGCAAGAAGCTGCGGCTTGGGCAAAAGAAAACAGCACTAAGCCGATCGTTGGATTCGTTGCAGGTGCAACCGCACCTCCAGGAAAGAGAATGGGTCATGCTGGAGCGATTATTTCCGGCGGAAAAGGCACAGCAGAAGAAAAATTTGAAGCATTTGAAGCTGCAGGAATTGCTTGTGCAAGAGATCCTAGTGAACTAGGAGCAGTTCTGCTTGAAAGTCTAAAATCGGCAGGATTACGTTGAATTAAAATACAAAAATTCATCTTGGTGGACCACGTTTTGGACCACCAGGAGGACCGCCACTTTTCTTTGGAGGACCGCCACTTTTCTTTGGAGGACCGCCACTTTTCTTTGGAGGACCGCCACTTTTCTTTGGAGGACCGCNNNNCAGGTGGGCCGCCTCGTTTTGGAGGGCCGCCGCCGCTTGGGCCAGGAGGACCACCCCTCGATGGAGCAGTTGCTGCTTCGTCTTGTTCTTCTTCAAAGACTGCGCCACAATGTGAGCATTCATTATCCGACTCTTTTACCAAGCCATCACATACCTCACAAGCAAACATTTCTTCTTCAGATTCCGGTTCAGCAGTAGTTATTTCTTCACCACCGATCACCTTTTTGATCTCGCCATCTCTTGACTGGAATAATGCAATCTCAACCGAGACTGCCATTCCTTTCAATGCTACTTCGGTTGCGATTGCATGTTCGAAAGCAGATGCTAAATCTTCAGGAGTATCAAGTACTCTACCATCATCAACATAGGTGATATTAATGGTTAGGATTCCATCCAATTCCTTGGTTTGAGGAGTTTCGACCGCAACACCACGCTTGCGGGCTACCCTGCGTACAGCGACCTCTGCCATACGCCGGTAAAGTGCTTCATCAGCTGAACTTTCCTTTCCTGTCCCGATAGCGCTGGCTAGGAATTCTGCGGCAGAGTTTTCATTATCGGTTCCTTTGAGGTGAGCCGGTAATTCACTACCGATCTGAGAAAGTACACTAGCCGCCGATTCTTGGTTCATTTGAAGCCATTGGCTTCGGCGTTCATTCTTTACCGTCCTTTCGGCTTCAGCTATTCGGTTGACCATAGCATCTGTAGGAGATAGATTTGGGTTTTGATTATAACTCATATCACCAGGGGTTTGTGGATCATTGTTTAGAGTTGGATTTTGAAGGCCTTGACCAGCCGCCAATGAAGACCCAAGTGGTTGTTGTGGCATATCGGTTAACTGCCCACCAACCATTGTCGGTTGATTACCCAATTGCTGGGGCGGCAATGGCTGCTGTGGTGGAAGAGGTTGTTGTTGCATTGGCACTCCCCCCATCCCGCCAGGTTGGCTATCTCCACGCGGATCGATAGGGAAACCTTGAGGGGGTAAACTCGGATCGACCAATGGTGGGAATTGTTGATTCATTTGACCTAAAACATCTGGGATTACACCAGGTTGCATTTCTTGGCCTGGGATTTGATTTGCAAGATTTTGATTCATCACCGCTTCACCGGAAACAACACCGAAATTTCGACCGCCGCTCACCGCTTGGCCGCCTAGGCCGACAGGGGAAACACCCGGAAGATTACCCGCTTTGCTAATCTCTTGACGTGAGCCACATTCCGGACAGAATATACTGTCCTGTGGAATTTCTTCAGTACACGAACCGCACTGCAACTTCATCCCCTCATCTTGGGGCTGGCTTGGTCCACAATAAAGCCTTGGGCCAACTTTGAGGATTTAACCGGCACTCTTGGGCCATAAGTTCATCCCCACCAAGCATGACCGGCAGGTATGACAGGTAGGCGGTGTGCTGTTGTCGGAGGGGGGCTTGCAGGCATCACCGCGGCTCTTGCTTTAGCCGATGCTGGTAAACAGGTAACCCTATTTGAGGCCAGGGGGCATCTTGGAGGAAGAGTAAGCAGCGTTAAACATCCTCGATTAGGTATTGAAATCGATAATTGCCAACATGCTGCATTCAGGGTGTACGAACGGTTTTTTCAATTGATTGCACGTGCTGAAGCCCATGATATCATCAAAATACAGGCCAAAACAAAACTTCCATTCGCTTTTCCCAAAAAAACCGCCGGAAAGGTCTCTATTCTTACTACTGGAAAATTGTCACCACCTAATCATATGCTGGGCTCGATGCTCAAATTTCCTTTCTTGAGTTTAGGCGATAAAATTGCTATGAGATCAGCGGTAAAGGCATTTACTAAATTAAATGATCAAAGCCAATGGGATTTCGACGATATCTCATTCGAACAGTGGCTGGTCTCAAAAGGCCAAACCAAACGAGCGATTGAAAGATTCTTTGGCTTTTTCACTTTGGCTGCATTGAATATCGATATCAAAGAAGCAAGTGCTGCTCAGGGCATTATGTTATTTCGACATGGATTATTCGGTAGTGCAGATGCTTTTGACGTCAGCGCTTTCACAAGTGATTTGGGTAAAGCGATGCAAGGTCCTTTTACCAAAGCTCTAAAGAAAGCAGGTGTCGCGATAATATTGAATAAATCGATAAAAACATTCGATGAACTTGATAAATTTGACGATATTATCATCGCCCTGCCACCACATTTGGCAACTAGATTAACCGGCATGGAAAATTCTCTAGAATATCGCTCATTGATTGGCATCCATGCATTCTATAGCGGCAACAGAGTGCCTTCTGAATTCGACTTCGCAGCATTGGTCGACGAACCACTAATCCAGATGATTTTCAATAGAAGCAATGAATTGGATGAACCGATATTGAAAGATTTACAATGGATCTCGGTCCCCATCTCTGCTGCCGATGAGTTCTTGAAGATGAGCGATGAAGAGATGCTGGTGGAATTAGACCGGGTCTTGGACCAAATGTTCCCGCAAAACTCTTCGGTCAAACGAATAGATTATCTGATCATTAAAACTCCAAAAGCAACATTTGCACCAATTGTTGGGAGCGCAAAACAACGACCAAAAGTCGATGCTATGGGAGACCATGTCGCCTTAGCTGGCGCCCATACCATGACAGGTTGGCCTTCGACGATGGAGGGCGCTGTTAGGTCCGGTTTACAAGCAGCTGCGCATATATTAGGTGAAGATTACCATCATGATTCCGCTTGGAAAACTTGGCCGAGTCCACCTAAGCGTGGCGATAAAGCTTGGAGGGTTTGGTGATGTCTGAAAAGTTTGAATGGGGCGACCACTGTTTGGAGCCAATACATCTTGCTGGCTGGGGTGAACATCAATCTACTACCGAAGCTCAAGCATATTGTTCATCGATAGCCAACGCCCATTATGAAAACTTCATCATCGTCAACAAATTTACGCCAAAAGACATCAAACAGCATATCGAAAACATCTATGCTTTCTGCCGATATGGTGATGATTTAGGTGATGAAGCACCATTCGATACAACTGGTAGAATGGCATTGCTCCAGGCTTGGGAAGATGATTTAGAAGAAGCTGCAAAAGATGGTTGGTCCGGCTCACCGGCCCATCCGATTCTAAAAGCAATTCAAATCACCAGCAAACAATTCAATATTCCACTTGAGCCATATTGGAAATTAATTCAGGCCTTCAAGATGGATCAGAACAAAACTAGATATTCCACTTGGGAAGAATTAAAACAATATTGCTCATTTTCTGCAGACCCTGTCGGTCACCTATTCCTCTATGTTTACGGTCATGACGATGAGGAATTACGACAAATCTCAGATAATACTTGCACCGCTCTTCAACTTGCAAATCACTGGCAAGATATATCTAGAGATTGGACTCAAGACCGATCTTATATCCCTCAGGAAACTTTGGAAAAATTCGGCATAAACTGGGAACAATACGATAAGTGTGTTGCTACTGACTCATGGAGGGAAATGTTGAGTTTCGAGGTTGACCGGGCTCAGCGTCTTTTCGATGCAGGGAAAGATTTGTGGCCACGGGTCAACCCTCATTTAGCAGTTGATTTGATGATGTTCACAAAAGGGGGGGAGGCTATCTTAAAAAGTATTAGAAAACAAAGGTTTGATACTTGGACCAAACGACCTAAGGTGAGCAAAATCCAGCAAGCAATTCTATTCTTCAAAGCCAAGCGCGCTTGGTCCCGCGCGGCAAAATCCGCCCGTAGGGCGTAAGGACCAACCAACCCTTACACTCATAACCAATGAACTTTCCAGATTTACTTGAGGGACATGCTGGAACGCCGCAAACCGCTGGACCTTCTCTTCCCTCTCGAGGGTGGGGCATCGAAAACTGGTAGTGCTCAACAAGAACAGCCAGTAACTGCTCTCGACCGATTGAGAGCTGCTGTCAACCTCACCGCCGATGCGGTAAAAGCGGTTAGCATTACCGCAATGGAAGCTTTGAAAGAAGGGGCTGCGATGATTGGAATCGTCGGCGAACAAAATGAATTAGTCGATCCATTCCACCATCTCGACGCACCGATCTGGGCACGAGACCCACCGGTTGAATTACTTCGACTAGCTTATTCATATTGTGAAGAATTGACCCTGAGAGAGGCTGGAAACTTCTACCATTCATTCAAGTATTTACCTGATGAACAACGAACGGCCATGTGCGCAGTCTATGCATTTTGTCGACGCGCAGATGATATTGCTGATGGTGATTGGCAAGACCGATTCCCTGGCTCGGGCGGTGAAATGGACCCTGAAGCAGTTGCTTACCGGGAAAATTTAGAAAAATTGCAAAACAAAGATTCCATTCTTCAAGAAGATCTTTACCTCGAAAAGATTACCCAATTATTCTTCTTCCGCAAGAAACTGTCGACTTGTTATAGTGAAACCAGTAGTACAGATCCCGTATTCCTTGCGCTCAAGGATACCGTCAACCGCTACAACATCCCTCGATCGGTATTCGATGATTTGATTACTGGAATGGAAGATGACCTGTATAATAATCGCTATCGAACCTTCGACGAATTATATCTCTACTGTTACAGAGTTGCTTCGGTTGTTGGGCTGATGTGTATTGAAATCTATGGCTATGACGACCCAAGAGCAAAGAAATTTGCTGAATCATGGGGGATTTTCATGCAATTGATCAATGTGTTGAGAGATGTTGGTGAAGATATTGGGAGAGACAGAGTATACTTGCCTCTCGACGAGTTGGAATCGAATGGAATTACTGAAGCCGAGTTAAATGGTGATGTTGTACTCAACCAAACTTGGGAGCCATATATTCACAATTACGCTAAAAGGGCTCGCACCTATCTCGAAGAGGCAAAGCAATTGCTCCCGCTTCTTCCACGTCGAACTCGCTATTCTCCTGCTGCAATGATTGCATTTTACGACAAAATCCTCAAGCAGATCGAACGCCAACAAGGTGACGTGTTTACAAAGAGAGTAAAATTATCTAAACCACAGAAATTATCTCTTGCAGCAGCGGTTTATCTCCGCCATAGATTCATCCCAAGGTGGTTGAATCCTTTATGGACCGGATTTTCAAAAATTGGATTACTTCCTGATGTTTGAATGACATAGTGGTGATTTGGGATGGTGAGGTCCCTCAAAAAATGGCATTTTTTTGTGCTTGGAATATTTCTTGTTTACATTGAGCCAATATTCTATCTCTTGGCTGGAGATGATATTGGAGGTGCCTTATGGCCTCATGCATATCGCACTTTGATTTTGACTAGCTGGTTACGAGAGTACAAACAAATGGTTTTCGTAATACTATTACTTTCTACTGCGCTTTCGTATTTATTTATGAAAAAACAAAAAAGGTGGAAAATCCCCATTTCAATCACTTTAATCGGCTCATTGAGTGGCTTGATCACGATTTTCTATCTACTCGATTTCGCGTATTTTAGAGGGGCGTTTTTGCTACTGCCAACAGTTTACGGCTTTCTGTTATTGATATTAATATTGAATTCGATCCCTGAGTTCAAAATTAACTTGAATATGATAGGAGTTATTTTTGCAATTTGGTTAATATCGCCCGGCCTGAGTGCAATTACCGGATTAGCACCAAGTCCGTCCCCAGCCGATGAGGTATCGATGGGTGAATTCGAAGTGCGAACGAGTGTTCACCCCTATCCAATGCCTGATGAAGTAGAATCGGTTAGAGGGGAAATAGAAGCCGACATTGAGTTCTCTATATATTTGACACAACCAGAGAATTATGATAAAGAAATGCCATTGGCTATTATTATTCATGGCTTTGCTAATCCAGGATTCAGCACATATGAAGACTGGGCCGGACATCTAGCATCTAGGGGAATGATGGTTGCATTTTTACAATATCCTTCCGACGTACAACCTCCCGGTTGGGACACATATTCCTTGGTTGAACAAGACGGTATGTCAAACCATCCATTCCATATCCCAAGGGCCATGGCTCTCGAAGCAGCATTGAATTATCTCCCAAGTCTATTAGATTCGAAAGTAAATACCGACCACCTGTACATCGGCGGCCATAGTTTAGGGGCTGGTTATGCATTATTGATGATGGATAAAACGATTGAAATGGGCTGGGGTAACTCTTCTTTATTCATCGATTTAGAGCAGCCATATGCTCGGCCAGTTCACGACCATTTGCAACTTAACTCAACCATTCCGGACAATTTTATCGCTCATATAGCGCTGAGTGAAGATGATATGAGCGTAAATGATTGCTTTGGAGTGGAACATCAAAAGACGCTAGGAGATGGTGCTTTATTGATGCGAATCCCAAGCGATCGATATGGATTCCCGAGGATGGTTGCATCTCATTATCTCCCAGCCGCAGAGACTCATGATACCTTAGCAGATTGGGGATTCTACCGCCGGATTGACAACCAAGCCGAGTGGATAATGGCTCAAACTAATTCTGATGCTCAATCGATTGAGGATTCATATTTAAAATTGATAGATTCGGATGATTTCAGAGACATGGGACAATGGTCTGATGGGACGCCGGTCAACAAGATTACAACTTGGGACGAGGCGATGACCAGTCCTGAATTTGAACATTGTCAATCTTGGGTTGGGCCCTAAACATCAAGCCATTCCCATAGAATGTAATGCTTTACAATTCTTTCAAACCGAGGGTTATAATTGTAATTTCAAGCATTTCGGGTAAATGATTGGATTCCGGTGATATACCGGCCGAGTATTAAATTGTGAATATCGTGGGTTCCTTCGTAGGTTTTCACCGATTCAAGGTTGGCCATATGGCGCATAACCGGGTATTCATCGAGTATTCCATTGGCACCGTGCATATCACGAGCGACTCTAGCAATCTCTAATGCAATATCGACGTTATTCATTTTCGCAAGTGAGATATGTTCAGGAATCCAAGTGCCATCTTCCTTCTTTTTTCCCAGATGGTAAGCGAGAAGTTGTCCTTTGGTTATCTCCCTTAACATCCAAGCTAGTTTGTTTTGAATTAATTGGTAAGAAGCGATTGGGTGGCCGAATTGGATTCTCGACAGAGTGTAGGTCTTGGCAGAGTGGAAACAAGCCATTGCAGCACCTAGAGCGCCCCACGAGATTCCGAATCTCGCATTATTCAAGCAAGAAAAAGGTCCGCGCAAGCCCTTGACCTCTGGGAACATTCGATCTTTTGGAATTTTACAATCTTGGAACACCAATTCACTGGTTACACTCGCTTTAAGTGAGTGTTTACCCTTCATTTCTGGTGCGCTGAAACCTGGGTCGTTTTTCTCGATTATGAATCCACGAATAACACCGTCCAATTTCGCCCAGACCACAGCAACATCGGCAATCGTCCCATTGGTAATCCACATTTTTGCGCCATTGAGAAGGTAATGATCACCTTTGTCTTCAGCTTTGGTAATCATATCGCCGGGGTTTGAGCCATAATCTGGCTCGGTTAATCCGAAGCATCCTATCCACTCTCCGGTAGCCATTTTTGGAAGATATTTCTCCTTTTGTTCCTCGGTGCCGAATTCCCAGATCGGGTACATTGCTAATGATCCTTGAACCGATGCAAATGAGCGTAATCCAGAATCACCACGTTCCAATTCTTGACAGATCAAACCGTAGGCTGTATAAGATAATCCTGGGCAACCATAGCCTTTGAGAGGTGCGCCAAGCACACCCATTTCTCCTAATGCGACCCGCCATTCATCAGGGAATACACCCTCTGCACATGCGTGTTCAATCTTTGGAAGAACCTCTTCATCAACCCATTCACGTACCATGTCGCGAATCATTATCTCATCCTCGGTCAAAAGGGATTCGATGTCGTAGAAGTCGAGACCTTCGAATGGCTCCATGGATTAACTCCGGGCGAGAGGGCTTCATCAAGTTTGGTATTTTCAAGACTTTCTCTTCTTGGAAAAAATAGCCTTGTACTTTCGTTGTAGCCAAGGTGAATTCCAATAAATCATTCCGAGAAAGACTCCAGGAACCGAGATACCTACTACTATGCTGATAATTAATTCAAGCATACCGGATTCTACTGCTTCTTCAGAAGGTATGAATGAAACGATTCTACCTTCATCCGTGATGATAAAGCCATCGTTACGAGAGTTTTCCCATGCGACAATGAATGAATCGCCTCCAAATAATACGTCGAGGGCGATCGAATCATTATTTGAAAACATCAAGAAAGCATCACCGGTATACTGATCCCAACGCACCAATCCAAGTGGGCCTAATGCCAGAAGTGATTCAGAGCCTACCCCTGAGGAATCCCCTATTAAATCGCCTTCGAGTTGACCTAAAATTATTGGCTCGCCGATGGTCGAAGCCGCTGGTTCGTTCATGTTCAATACGATCTCGACTGTTTTTCTGCCACTTGCGAAGCCACTGCAGTAATTTGCCGATCCATCTTCACATGCAACACCAACCCAAGTATGGGCCTTAGAAGGCCCAATCCAGGTGACATCGTCGTTCTTTTCGACAACTGCGAGGCCATTGTTCAAACTTGCGACGACACAGATATTTTGGCTCTTATGGCAAGCGATATCGGTGATTCGAGAGGATGCATCTTGGTCTAATTTGACGAAGCCGTTACTTTCAGAATAACTCCACAAGGTGCCATCGTCTGCTCCAACATATGCTTGGTCACCCGCTTGTCTCCACATCACTGTTGTCAAATCCTTGCCTTCGAGTGCAGTAGTTCCTGAAACCGGCTCGATCGCTTTGGTTTCTCCAACATATCTCAAGACCGTGCCAGAATCACCAACCATCAAGGCGGTCAAACCTCGAGGATGCCAAGAAGCATCTTTTAGATCTGAAGAGGTTTCTTTTTCCAATTCGATATCGGTTTTCTCATCCCCTGCGGAATTTGCATCGATGAGACGGGAATATCCTTCAGCGCCGAAAATCAAGACTTGTTGAGCATCAGGGGAAAGTTCCCCACCATCTAAACCGAGGTCTGAGTCGGTGAGTTTTCGTTCCATTGTCAACTCTGTTATCGCTTCGGGTACTGCTAAAACACTCGGTAGAACCATTATCAGGACCAAGGCGAGAGCAATGCGGCGCATAGACGGGCGAGGGCAGGTCACAGAAAAAGCAAGCGGGTAGGTCTACCTTGAGGACGGTAGGGCTTATGACAGGGTTTGTGTTGGGCTGGGCATGGAGAGATTCGAGGTTAAGCGGGGACTGATTAAATCGATCGGTGGTAATGCTGGATTAGCAAAGTTGGCCACCGAATATTTTGACAATGTCGAAGTCGATTCAAACGGTGTTTTCAAAGCATCCTTCGCAATTTTAGCTAGTGTTAACGGTGAATATACCGAAGATGACAAACTAATGGTAGATGTCGTCCAAATGAAGGGCGCAGACCTAGATGATTTTCTGTCGGCAGATGGCGGTAGAAAAATGGCTATGGAATCTCGATCTCGATGGTCGACATTCTTAGACGAGGCTACCGGATACACTCCAAAGCAAAGGGGAGATAAGGCCAAAGAGGGTGCGAAAAAGATTTCAAAATCAAAATCTGCGATTTCGATGGCAAAGAAATTCATGTCTATCAGTAAAAATGTTAGCGAAGAGAAAAAGGCAACCGCTGAGGATTTAATCACCCAAATCGAGCAAAAACTCGAAGAAGGCAACGGTACTCGAGCAATGTCACTTTCTGAAAAACTGAACAAAATGTTCAACTGAATAGGGAGAATTTGGGATGGATCCTCTAGTCGAACGATATTCAAGGGTTGCAGAGTTGAATCCTGAAGACTTAGCTCGCCTACATTTGATAGTCGACGATGTGGCTGAAGCGGTAGGGATCAACCACATCGTCGATTGTATGATTGACGGTACTTCGGCCGGTGGTGATGGAGTAATTCGTTGCTACGTCGGGTTCGAGCCATCCGGTAAGGCCCATATCGGCTGGAAAGTATTATCTTTACAATTGAAGAGAATGCTTGAAGCAAATACAAATGTCATGATTTTTCTTGCTGATTGGCACGCTTGGGTCAACGATAAATTCAATGGGGTAATGGAAGATATTCAAACTACTGCTCGATATATGGAAGAGTGCTTTCGGTCATTATTAGACTACCCTTCCGAAGGTGATGGCCCAGGCCAACTCCGATTTGTTTGGGCCTCGAGTATCATGGACGAAGGCGAATATTGGGCAAGGGTTCTTCGTTGTTCAAAAAACATGAGTTTGGCAAGGGTTAGGCGTACATTTTCAATTATGGGAAGAGATGAAGAATCTTCAGATGGCGACCTATCACGATTTTTCTATCCTGCGCTCCAAGCCGCTGATATTTTTGAGATGAATATAGACGTAGCAATAGGTGGAATGGACCAAAGAAAGGCTCACATGTATATGCGAGATGTTGCAGATCGCTGGAAGTGGTACAAGGCAACCTGCTTACATACCCCGATAATATCAGGGCTAAAATCAAGTGGTGCAAGGATGGAATCATTTGATCACAAAATGAGCAAATCAGATCCTAACGGGGCGATTTTACTTCACGATACCGAGAAGAAATTGACAAAGAAAATGCGCAAAGCCTTTCTCGACCCCGAGAATGCTGATTCACCGGTATACGAATTGATCGAGAATATCATCCTCCCCGAATTTGGTGAAGTTGTAGTAACACCCAAACCTGAGTTCGGAGAGCCTTCGACCTGGACCGATATCGAATCGTTCAAGGCAGCTGTCGCTGATGGTTCACTTCATCCCTTCGATGCGAAAATGGGCGTTGCTGCTGGCATCGCACGCGGGCTCGAAGCGGTAGCATCACACTTTGAATCAAACCCTGAGACACTCGAACGGGTTAACGAACTCACAAAGTGAATGGAACAAGGTTCATCAACGGGATTCAGGTCGCCTGAGTCAACCCCATAGGGGTTGGAGTGGATTTGATGGCATATATCGTTGTTCTAGTCAAACGTGTCCCAGACACAAATGCCCGTATTGTAATCGCTGATGATAAGGTCGACCTTTCGGCTGTCAAGTGGGTTATCAGCCCGTACGACGAATTTGCAATCGAAACCGCGCTTCAGCACAGAGAAGCGAACGGTGGTACGGTAACCGCTCTTACTCTAGGCCCGCCAGCCTCAGACAAAGTCTTGAAGGACGCAAAGGCGATTGGCGTGGATGAAATAGTTCGAGTATGGGACGATTCATGGGCTGGCCTCGATTCTAATGCAACCCAATCAATTCTCAGCCAAGCTATCAAAAGTTTGGGTGCAGATTTTGTATTTTGTGGTAAGACCGCAGCCGATACCGGTGCGGGCTCAACCGGCCCTGGTGTTGCACAACGCCTTGGCTGGGCTAGCGTTTCCAATGTGACCGAAGTTTCGTTTGATGGCGGATTAACCGTCACCGCTCCAGCCGAAAATGGTGCAGCCATTATCAATATCCAAGGTTCAGCTGTAATCTCTTGTGATAAGGGTTCGATCAAAGTACGCAAGCCAAATGTCAAAGGCATCATGATGGCAAAGCGTGCTACGGTAAATGTGATTTCAGCCGATGCTCCTGCATCGACGATCACAGTTGTTTCACAATCATCGCCACCGGCAAAAGCCGCTGGTAAAAAGTACGAAGATGCTAATGCAGCTCAAGAGGTTGCAAGGCTATTGAGAGACGAAGCAAACGTAATTTGAGGTCGATAAAATGTCAGAAAGTATCATTATTGCAGAGATTAACAAAGGTGCAATCGCACCGGTAACAGCAGAACTTGTTAGTGCCGCCATCGCATTGGGAACTATTCCAATAGTCGTCGTCCCTTGTACCGATTCCGCCATCGCAGATGGTGCAGGATTCGAAGGTGTAAGTCGAGTTATCGCGGTCAAAGGAGCATGTTTTGAGAATTACGATGCATCTTCTTGGGCTAGTAGCATCGCTGCAGGCGCACCTTCGGGAATTATCATCGCAGCAGCGACTCCACAATCGAAAGATTTGGTTGCAAGAATTGCTGCAAGCCGAGGAATTTCTGTCGTTCAAGATGTAGTAGCTATTGCGGGAAAAAATTTGACAAGTCCGATTTATTCTGGCAAAGCAATGCAAACCGTCACACTATCCGGTGATGCAGCGGTTTCGGTTCGAGCAAATATTTTCACACCAGCGGCCGCTGCAACCGCAGAGGTTTCGGTCGTCGACCAATCCGGAGATATTGCAACCGCAGTCAAAGAGATCATCGCCCGAGCATCCAAACGCCTCGATGTTAGTGAAGCGAATATTATAATTTCTGGGGGCCGAGGAATGGGTAGCCCTGATAATTTTGTTCATCTCGAAGCCATCGCTGATGTGCTTGGTGCTGCGGTCGGAGCTTCTAGAGCAGCAGTAGATACTTGGGATGCTATTCCACATGGCATGCAAGTTGGCCAAACTGGGAAAACGGTAAACCCAAACCTGTACATCGCAGTCGGGATTTCAGGTGCTATCCAGCACCTTGCCGGCATGCGTTCATCCAAGTATATCGTTGCAATTAACAAAGATGCTGACGCACCAATCTTTGCTCACGCAGACTATGGTATCGTTGCAACTTGGGAAGAGACCTTGCCAATTCTCCAATCTGCACTT
>PSPR01000035.1:12929-14813 GCA_004195515.1 Methanobacteriota archaeon
ACTTCAATGGTATTTGTTTAAAAACGGATTATAGCGCTTTTCTTCACCTATTGTCGTCAAAGGCCCATGCCCGGGATGGACAACCGTATCATCGGCCAATGGCCAAAGCCGAGTCCTAATCATCTGCAAAAGTAATTCGAGATCTCCTCCGGTATCGGGCAGATCGGTCCGACCGATTGAACCTTGGAATAGTGTATCACCCGCAAATAGGTGATTCGGACCCTCTTCTAGCTTTAAATTAAGACAGCATCCACCCAAAGTATGCCCTGGAGTGTGGATAATTTCAAACTCAAGGCCTGCAAAAGTATGCTTTTCGCCATGAATCCAAGAATTCTCTGCAATCGCAGGAGGAGGAAGGTCGAATCCCCACCGAGCGCCTGATTCTTGCGCTAGAGATTGTAAATAATCATCATCGGAATGCAACCACCATTCTAAATTATAATGTGATTTGAGAAAAGGAATATGCCCACTGTGGTCAAAGTGAGCGTGAGTATTGATCAAGGCTACTACCTTGCGTTGGCCATCGAATTGACCGAGGATCGCATCAGGTTCACCAATCCCTTGGTCTATCCACTGGATTATACGATTAGAATCACCGCCACCGTCGATGATAATTGTCTCCCCCGTATTAGTATTAGTGACTACAGAGCAGCGTTGCGCCAAAGCGGTAACAAAAAAATGAGCAATGCAAACCATGGTTATCAATCAACCCTGACATCGATCGAATCCGAGGACCAACGGCCATCGTTATCGCGGATTCGTAATTCAAAGCGGTGGTGACCTCGAATCAATTTGACCCTCAATCGGTCTGAGTTACCGATCTCTTTTCCACTTTGGTCGATCCACGACCACAATTCTATCCTCTCTTGAGGATCTCTTGTACCGCTTCCATCCAATGTAATTATTGCGCTGCCGTCCGATTCGGCTTTTACTTGCTGATCGCCACCAGCATCAGGTGAAGGAGCAATTATTTGGGTACTATCCAAGGATAATGAGAGCATCAAATCCTCTTCATCTTGAGTTGATTGAACCACTGGTTCAAGATCATCGTTTAATGCGTCCATCAATGCATCACCTCGCACAGTTGGTTGAGCAGGAGCGAAACCTGCTAAATCTTCGTAAGATGATTCGACGCCATAAAGTTCGGAGGCGTCTATTTCTATTGCCGGGGCTTCACCCCAGTCATCTATCGAACTGGTTTCATCGACTTTTTCGATGGGCTCAGCATTTGAATCCAAAACCACTACCGGCTCGGGGTCCGAGTAATCGTTTTGGTCAGAACCTGCGACCAGTACCACATCACCTGCGCTATTGCTCGAGACATATTCGACCATGCCTGTGGTCTCAACCGACCATTGAATACCTTGATTTGAGATTTTGTGAAGATGAAACCAAGATCCAACCAAGCAATGGTCGCCTCGGTCGAGCAAGATATTTGCCGGATGTTGTAATTCACAGATCACCTCTTCACCAAACATTACACCTCCCATGTCTAATCCCATCCACATTCCATCGATTGAAATTACCCGGCGTTTGGTATCAAAGCGCTTTTGAAGTTGTCCCTCATGCCAATATTCGACCTCTAATGCCTCTTCTTCGCCCGGAACCAATCCATGACCTTCACGGGCGATTAGGAGGGTGTTTTCGGCCCAACCAATCGCGGTAATTCGTTCTCCAACATCACCGCGCATCGGCCTAGTCCAAGTCTTAAGCCCGTCGAGCGAGTAGGTACTTACACTACCGGCTTCGGTCGCGATTGCAATCGATGGCCCAATAGAAACAAACAATACAGATTGTGTGTCCAATTTTGTTAATTCGCCGTTTTTATCGATTAAATGGGCATAGCCTAAACCGTCGACCATCACGTTTCCGACGATCGATTCG
>PSPR01000036.1 GCA_004195515.1 Methanobacteriota archaeon
TCTTCACGGTATCGACCTCTAAGTCGAGAAGGGTGAATTCGTCACCATCATCGGCCCGAATGGTTGCGGAAAATCGACATTTATCAAAGCGATTTTCGGACTTGCAACCCATCATGAAGGCGAGGTTATCCACGATAATGAAACGGTATCTGGTTGGCGAACCGACCGTCTTGTCAACCGGGGAATCTCATATGTGCCGCAAAGGGATAATGTCTTTCCAGGATTGACAGTATTGGAGAATTTAGAGATGGGTGGGCTCAAATTATCTTCTGATCTATTGAGTGTTAGAATAGAGGAAGCCTACCGGATGTTCCCTGATTTAATCGCTAGGGCCAATGATTTAGCAGCTTCATTATCTGGTGGTGAAAGGCAAATGTTAGCGATTTCTAGAGCGCTTATTTCCAAGCCGAAATTCTTGCTCCTCGATGAGCCAACCGCGGCTCTATCACCTCTTTATCAACAACAAATAATCCAAAGAATCGATAATTTGCGAAGCGAGGGGATTACCATTCTATTGGTTGAACAAAATGCGAGGTTAGCATTATCGCGTTCTGACCGAGCCTACATTTTTGCTGGGGGAGAAGTGGTTCATACCGGCCCGGCTCAAGGGGTATTAGACGATCCTGAAATCGGCGATTATTTCCTTGGTGGCGAACATCATTGAGCTGCAAAAGCCGCAATGATTCGCTTTACATCCTCATCGGTGATATGGAGATGGGTTACTATTCTGACCGTATTTGGTCCGGTATCAAATAGATCGATTCCAAGAGCTGATAACGACTGGACCAATTTGGTTGCATCCATTGTACAATCAACATAAACCATATTGGTTTGAACCGTACTCAAATCAACCTTGAATTTTTCCATTTGGTCAATTTCATCGCCTAAAAATTTGGCTCGGCGGTGGTCCTCTGCCAAACGGTCGATATGGTGGTCCAACGCGTAAAGACAAGCTGCGGCAAGCATCCCTGCTTGGCGCCAACCGCCGCCAAACATCTTGCGCCAGCGATGAGCATTTGCAATGAATTCATTCGACCCTACCAATACCGAACCGACCGGTGCGCCCAAACCTTTTGAAAAGCAGATCGAAACCGAATCATAATCTCGGCAAATCCTTGCAGGGTCGGTTCCTGTTGCGATTACCGCATTGAAAATTCTCGCCCCATCGACATGGGCTTTACAATCGTTATTATGAGCGATGATGGCGATTTCGTCTAATACTGATTGCGGATAACATCCGCCGCCACCGAGGTTGGCAGTATTTTCGACACAGACCAATTTACCATTTGGGTAATGTGATTGAGAGCCGGCGGATTTTCGAATCGCAACTTGAACTTGTTGGGCTGACATGATGCTCTTTTCACCATCCACAAGGGCGATTGATGCACCGCACAGAGCAGCATAACCTCCACCTTCGTAACGGTAGATATGAGCTGATTTATCACAAATAATTTCATCGCCTGGAACGGTATGTGCTCTCAGAGCGATGGCGTTGGACATCGTCCCCGAAGCGACGAATAATCCCGCTTCTTTACCGAATAATTTTGCGACTCGGTTTTGCAATTCGATAACGGTCGGGTCATCACCGAGAACGTCGTCACCGACCTCAGCGCGTTCCATAACCGCTCTCATCGCTGGAACCGGCTGAGTAATCGTGTCGCTGCGGACGTCGACTCGGCCGCTCGGGTGCTCGCGCATATCGGTGGGAAGGGGCGGCTCATTCAAAGCAGTTTCATCTGGCCGGTAATCTGGTTTAACTCATTTTTGAGAGCTGGACCTATCGCTACAACCGTCAATGAACCCGAAGGAATTTGAGTTCGACCGGCGTCTCTAATAATGCAAGAATTCAGACCTGCCAGTTTGGCTTTTTCATGCAAATATAACAATTGTTCATCATCGGTTCCCTTCAAGGTCACTTTTGCTTGCCCACCAGCAAACCACGCTTCCAATAATTCTGGGTTTGCTTTGAGGGTTGCACTTACCGCGCCATGGGCAACTTGGGCTGCGATCTTGCCTTTTTTCATCCCTAAACTATGGTTTACAATTAACGCCATCTTGTATTGTCCTGCAGCGACCGATTCGAGCGCAGGAGCGGTTAGAGAGTGAATGAATGAGCGCAAACCCATCTCATTTCACCAATTTGAGTTCTCCGGTAAGTGCATCGACCGCTCGACGCGGCGAAGGCCCAATTCCGAGCACTGTAATGGTACCAGCCGGGATTTCGGTATGACCGGCATCGCGGATTAAACTGGTTACAAGGTTGGCCTTTTTGGCTTTATTATTCAGATCTTTTAATTCATCTTCATCGGCACACATCAAGACGATTTTTCTGGCTCCACCGGCCTTCCATCGCTCGTATAATCTGCCGGCACTTCGCTTGGCTGCAAGAGCGCAATCGACTGCTGCATGGGCGCATTGAGCCGCCAGTTTCCCTTTGGATAATTTTAGGTCAGCCCTGGTCACAAGGACCATGGTTGGGCCTTCAGTTCGGTCGGACATCTTGGACGACCACCGGGTTTTCTTTTAGATCTAGACTTACCTGTTGGTGAATTAAATCGACTAGATGTTGGGCGAGCCAAACCGTGAAAGTCAGACTTGCAATCACGTGGAGTGCATCGAAAGGCAAACCATTGAGCAGGTAAAGTCCGAATTCTTGTGCTGCCATGCCCGAGTGCCAAACCGAGAGTGAAACCCACCAATCGAATAGAATCGAGCTTAGTGCGGCGCTGATCAATAAGCGCTTGGTCTGGATTTTGCCATCGATAACAAGGGCCAATTTTGAACCGGCAAATGCTACTGCGGCCCAGCCGGTCGCTTGGAATAAAGTCCACCAACCATTGGAGAGAATCGCATTTGAGAGCAGGGTTGCCATCAGCGCGAATGCCATTCCACGGCGTGCACCGAGCACGCCGCCCATTACCAAACACATCATGGTTAAGGGCTGAACATTAGGGAGTGGTTCGAGTAAAACTCGAGAGGCAGCAGCGGCGAGTGTAATTGTTGTCAGAACAAAAATTTCTTTTTTGGCACTTGTATTTGGTCGGCACAATAATAGGAATGCAGCGCCGATTAAAACCGTGTTTAGAACTAGACTCTCAATAGGTGCGAGAGTCGGACCGTGAACTCCATCGGTTAGGACCATGATTGGTTCACACAGGTGGCTTAGTATTGAAGATTGGGCTTCAAGACATACGCCATTCGACTACTGTATCGGATTTTAATGGGGTTTGAGAAATTCCGCTCATCGCTCTTTGGCCGTCGATATAGAATTCCCAGCCCTCTTGTTCTACACCATCGAAAGAGACTATCCATGGTCCTAAATTATGTTGTTCCTTTACAATTATTATTCCACTTGATGCTGCGGCTGCATCGGTAATTTCCTCGACTGTTTCAAATCCTTCTAAGCCACAAGTCATGTAACCGTGCCAAGGTAATTCGATGTGAACCGCTTGTTTGCCTTCACAGGTTTCGGCAAATTCATCGTCCCATGGCCGTTGCCAATCATCTTCGCTTTGGTTATGTTCTTGAAGATAATTTGACCAAGCATTCGCAACTTGAGGGTAGGCATAAACCGAAATTATCATCAAGATCAACAAAAGAAATTTGCTGAGATTTATAAAATCAAATGTGGCTGCATATCGCATCGATATTATCGAGAGTAAGAAGATGATCGACATCATGAAAGTAGCAGGATAATGTGTTGAAGTTTCCTCCTGGAGGTGATAGGATACGAATAGAATTCCTGCATCGCTTCCTAAAGCGATCGATTTGTCTTGACCAAAACCCACGCCTGCTGTCGTATATGTATCGGCACTGGTTTGATGAATATCAATCAAAATACCATTTGAAAAAACACCCCAGCCGCCCTCAGCGGTATTTCGGGCTAACCATGCTTCTTCGCCCAGTAGGGTTATCTCGCCGTTGCTGTGGAATTCAGATCTGCTAATAACTGAACAAATAGAATTACAATTGATGATGAGGTATTCACTACTGGTCGCACCATGAATGATATCGTTAGCAATTATCGGAATGGCAGGTGAATATCCTGACGAGGTTATCAGTTCTCCATCGACGAAGATTTTTGAGCCTGAATCGGTTTGAAGGTGAACCAAAACCCCAGCATTTGTTTGTAAGGGAGTATGGCGGATTTTGCCATTACCAATGCTTTGGTTTTCGACAGTTCCATTACTGTAAACCTTGTTTAAAACCCCTTCTTCATTGCCTAATAAATAATAATTTTCGCCTATGCTTACCCCGTTTCTCCAACCTAATTGAGGTAGGTCTACCCGAAGGAAAAGTGTTCCATCAGCTAGACAAAAAGTCGAGAGACCTTTTCTGGTTGGCACCACTACTTCATCGCTATCGATGGCCATCGCTCCGGTTATTCCCCAGGTGATGACCTCGGTTTGTGCTTGCCAAACCAATGTGCCATCCTCGATATCTAAAGCGCTGACTTTTCCATCGGTCCAGCCTACTAGAATCATCTCTTGCCAGGCTCCACAATCCCCGCTGCCTGCCTTGACATGCAGGAGGGGAGACATGTCGTGTTGAGTCGAGGATTCGCTCCTATATTTCCAATTTAATTCGCCGTCGTATAGGTCGAAAGCGTAAACATGAGGCCGATCGGCTCCGCTCCAGAATCCTGAGGTTCGGACGATTACTTGGTCGTCAACAATTATTGGTGCTGTGGTAATATAGCCATTTTCAAGGTTGATGCTCCACTCTACTTGAGCAGCACTTACCGGTGGAATTAGTAATAATAATGCTAAGAATAAGAGCAGGCGTTTCATTGACCAAGCCTCAGGATCGCTTCTCTCAACAATGCGCTAACCTGCTTGCCATCGGCAGCACCGCCGCACTCTTTCATCACCACTCCCATCAGCGGTCCCAGCGCAGCCATGCCTCTTTCTTTGATGAAATCGGCTCGGCTTTGAATTACCTTATCGACGATAGCGGCCAAATCGCCTTCATCTGCAGGTTTTAAGCCGAGATTTTCAGCGAGTTCTGCAATTTCTGAAATTGTAGGATTGGAATTTTTCAATTGAATTAGAAGCGGTGCCATGCCCTCTCTGGTAAGATGGCCTTCTTCCTTAGCTGCTAAGACCAATGCCATCAAGCCGATATCGCCTTCGTTCTCCAATAACATGCTAGCCCAGGCTTTGAGTGGCAGTCCAAGGTGATGGTTGACAAAATGGTCATCCAATTCACGAGCAACCAATTGTTTGGCTTGGTCTTGACTAATTGCAAAATTGGCCATTCTCTCGGCTCGCTCTTGCACAGTCATCGGCAATTGAATTTGATTCCAGCGGTCCGAACTGATAATGAATGGTGGAATATCGGTTTCAGGATACATACGAGCCCCGCCAGGTAGCGGCCGCATAGGAGAGGTTGTTCCATCTTCAGGTGCGCCTTTTTTTACCACGACGTTTCGAACTTCTTGAGCAATTCTATCAAAGGCTAAGCGAGCCCGGTTCAGCACACTTTCCAATGCTAATTCGGCTTGCCAAGGTGCGGCCAAACAAAGAACGAAAGCATCGACTCCGTTCAATTCTGCTCTGGTAGCATCGACGAATTCTTGGTCGATTCCGTATGCTGGTAATTCGTCGGAATGGAAAATTCCCGCCACGCCCGCAAGTTTTGCAGCTCCTGCTAATTCTCGCCCAAGCCTAGGCATTTGAGCACCGTCTTCATCCAATGTTTTAGTTCCGATTAGCTCAGCAAAACCCGGTAGAGGTAATGCGAGCATTTTCGAGCCGGCTCCAAGACCATTTTGAACCATTTTTGATTGACAATTTGCAAATGACTCACTCACATCAACCAATTTTAATGGCAGTATGGATTCGACATCGACCGAGGGTGAACTGATTCGACGGTCTGGGCCCAATGGTTCAAAACCGTAATTTGAACGTAAAATATTCGCCAATCGATAGAAATGGAGTTGACGAGCCATTTCACAACGGATGATTTTTGGAATCCAATCCAAATCTTGACATCCTTTGATCTCGACTCTATCACCGCACATCAACGAGACGTTGAGGTCTTGGCGAATGCTTCCCAAACCTCGCCTAACCCGGCGAGTATCTCTCAAGCATCGACCCAAAGCTTTCGAGGTTTGCTTTGCATGGTCAGGATTCTTGACATCGGGAGCGGTTGCAATCTCGATCAATGGAATGCCCAGGCGATCCAAATTCCAAGTTACAACCTCTCCGTTTGGAGTCAATTCGTTAGCGAGTTTACGAGCGCTGTCTTCTTCTAAGCACAAAACATCTACCCCGACAGGACCGCCTTCAGTTTGGAGAATGCCGGCGGTTGAGATGAGAGTTGTGCGCTGAAATCCGCTAGTATTAGATCCATCGACAACTGTTTTTCTCATGGTTTGCAATAACGGCACCGGGTGGGCATTGAGCATTGCTGAAACGGTTAGGGCGATGTCGAGAGCGTCCTCATCATGAGGCAGGGGTGGCTGTTCGTCCAATTCGATGAGCCCCGAATTTGGCGATTGGCAATAGATGAATGAGCGATTGCGGCGGGCCTCGAAGCGAGCTGCGACGTCAATATTGCCACCTTCGCCACGAGCTGCACGTAATTTGCGAGCAAAACGGGGCCAACTTTCTGGCAAAGTATCGATTGTGATATCATGGAGTTGCCCCGGTTGGCGCGAGTGCAATTTTCCGGTTGCCAATTGCTGGTGAACCTCGATTCCGCACATGAAACCTAGACCTTCTGGGTCGAGGTTTGCTGGGGCTGAGACCTCGCCTACCGGTTCCATATTTCTCACCTGATTAGGAGGTCATTGATGGATGCATCGACTCAACCCGGTTGTAGATAATCGTGTCGAGGTCGAAACAATGTACCATAAAGAACCAACCTGTCAATTATATCCTCAGCGGTATTACGATTGATATCGAGCCGACCTGCTTCTGTAAAAACATCGTTCAAGTTGACCATTTCGCCGGTTTCAGCATGAATTCTGCTAACGATTTCGACGATGGTTCTTTCGCGGTTGCGGGCATTGCCTTTTTTGCCTGAAGCCAAAGTCGTTTCATCGAAATTTTCACCCATCAAAGCGAAGCGCCAATGTTCGTTTATTCGAATCGCTCTCAAAGCATCATCTTCTGTAACCTCACTAGATAATCTAATTTTTGCCGCAGCTTCAGAAAGACGGAATAATCCATCGATTGCCCTCGCTGTAATCGATACTGAATCGGTTTGTTCCCCGCTTTTTAATCTTGTCTGGACATAGTAGTTAGCCAAGCGATCGCGTGCTTCTTCCCTCATAGTTGGATGGATATTTCTCTTCGTATATGCAACATATTTTCTGATTAAACTGCGGCTGATTATGCTGGTTTTTCCATACATGGTCAAACCGGCTTCATCAGCGGTTTTTGTTGGATCTGGCCTACTGCCTTGCTCGACCAAAATCTCGGGTACTGCCGACATTCTGTTATCGATGATGTGGTTGGCAATCAAAGTGTCCAAGTTTTTCTCCGGTGCATCGGTCAATAGCCAAATAATATCGAATCTAGAAAGCAAAGGTTGTTTCAAATTTATCTGATTCGTGAATGGGACCTCTGATACCGGTTGGAATCTACCACTTGTTGGATTCGCAGCCGCTAGAATTGCACATCTGGTCGATAGGGTTGCATTAATCCCGGCTTTTGAAATCGATATGCGCTGTAATGTCATCGCTTCGTGCATCGATGCACGGTCATTCTGACTCATTTTATCAAATTCGTCTATCGCTGCCAATCCAAGATCGGCTAATGCCAAAGCTCCTGCTTCCAAAGTCCACCGACCATCGGCAGATGGGTCTTGAACGGCAGCCGCAGTCAAACCTGCTGCAGAAGCAGACATACCGGAAGTGAATCGACCTCGAGGCGAAATCGAAGCCATATAGGATAGCAGTTGAGATTTAGCAACCCCTGGATCTCCCATCAATAAGATGTGAATATCACCTCTAGTTCTCGATCCATCTTTATTTCTTCCAGCAACCCCACCAAAGAGTTGGAGCACGAGAGATTCTTTGACTTCGTTCATGCCGTGAATTGATGGGGCGATCGAACGGACGAATAGATCGTAAATATCGCCACGTCGAGCTAGTTCCTTAATTTCACTTTCCTCCTCTTCAGAAATTTGGATTTCCTCCAGGGGGATATTTTCTCGCTCGATGCTATGGATTCGCAAAAAGATATCAAAAATCGGTGTCTCTTTGCCCGCTTTGCGCTGGGAACGGACAAATAACATCCCGTTGGCGGTAACTCGGTCGCCGGGATTCAGTTTTCCAGCCAGATCATGTTCAGCAATGCATAGAATTCGCTCTGGCTGTACCCCGCCCCGAAGGTTTTCGGGCGGCTCTTGTAATTCGATGAATTGTGAATTGATCAAAATTGATTCTTCGACTCTTTGAACGAATCTAGTCTGGCCTTTTCGGCGGCCACAGCCGCCGTCTATCTCAAAACACTCTACCGGTTCTATCAGTTCTTGCTCATTTGGTTGAGAGACCATAATTCGATGACTGCAGGCTATGCACTCGAATGTTCCCTCGTAAGTTCTAGGACGAACGCCACTAATTTTAACCGCGATCGCATCGACCGAAATCATTCGGCCCAAATCTTCCGAACGCAGTTGGCGCACGCTTCGATTACAATCTGGTGGCAGGTCGATGATGCGTACGAATGCGACGATATTTGAAGCGCCCATCTCTCTCAGTAAAAGCGCGAGAGCTTGATTTGAAGCCTGAGCGTTTAGGTCGGGGTGCTCTATGATATCGACTGCAAAATCGGGGTCGAAACTTTCGACAACCCGATAAGAGACCTCCAAACTGGTAATATCCGGCCATGAAACTTGGAGATTGTGAATCGCTTCTGAGAAGTGCTCTGTCATCAGAGATCTCCAGCGAGCTGGTAGGTCGAATTCTTGGATGGACATATTGATTTCACCGACCGGAGTATCCTAGCCATCTACGGGGGTTCTTAATCAAATCTGCTGTCTATGTAAACCCCTTGATTTCCATTGGAGCGATTTTGGCATTACCACACTTATATTGCACTTCCATTGGAACACCGCCAAACCAATGTCCCATCACTTGTTCGGCCCAACTATGCCGGCCCATTCCTTCGAGCCCATCCGCGGAAAATTCGAGAGGTTTACATTTTCTTCGGAGAATTTACAAAATGCCTTAGGTGACCCGATTGAGCGAGAGGTCGTCGTCCATGTCCCACTAGGAATAGATGGACCGGTGCCGGCGATAATTTACCTTGCTCCATTCGGCGGAACCGGATTCGCTCGAGCAAATTGGCGTGCCTTTAGTGAAACCTTACCCCAAAGGCACCAGAGACTCATCGAAGAGGGAAAGATGGGGCCTTCAATTCTCATTATGCCTGAAACCTTCACTTCTCTTGGAGGAAACCAATTCATCGATTGTGAAATTATGGGGGATTGGGGTACTTGGCTCGCCCAAGATTTACGGCGAGAAATCGAGCAAAGATACGAGGTCAGCGGCTTCGGGCTGGTTGGAAAGTCGAGTGGGGGCTATGGTTCTCTGGTCAGGGCTATGCTCGATGATTGCTGGGGGGCTGTGGCCTGCCATGCTGGCGATTGTGGATTTGAGGCGATGTTTCCCTCAGATATCTTGAACTGCGCGACCGCGATGCAAAAGTATGGCGATGAACAAGCATATCTTGCTGCAATGGCTGAAAAGAAATCGCTATCGGGTAAAGAATTCCACGACCTGATGACATTGGCGATGGCAGCGACCTATAGCGATGGCACTTTACCAGTCGATAAATTCGGTTTGATCGATGAGGGAAAGTGGGCTCAATGGTGCGCTTGGGATCCTCTAAACATGATCGAGGACCATCGAGATCTTTGCGCGGTTTGGCTCGATGTTGGAGATGCAGATCAATATCATATTCAGTACGGATTACGTCGTCTCCACCTTCGAATGGACGAGCTCGGCATTGCCCACGAATGGGAAGAATTCGCTGGGACTCATAGTGGAATTGACCATAGATTGGACCTATCTTTGCCATGGCTATATTCGCAATTGAATTCGGAACCATGATGAAGGAAGGGCGAGTCGAGCAAGCCATGGCAGAAGGACTCGACTACGCCGGAGCCGGCGTTGACATCGACCTCGAAGGCGACGCGGTCAGCGCACTATTGAGCGCTTTAGGCCAACCGGTGCGGCCGGCGGGAACCAAGGGTGCTGCGGTAGATTTACCGGGGGCGTTCGGGGGACTGGTCGAATTTGGCGATAATTATCTTGCTTTGGCTACCGATGGCGTAGGCAGCAAATTACAGATTGCGACCAAACTCAAACAATGGGCTGGAGTCGGTATCGATTGTATGGCGATGAATGTTAACGACTTGCTTTGTGTCGGCGCTGAGCCGATCGCATTTGTCGATTATATCGCAGTTCCAAAACCCGATCCTGAAATTCATTCGGCTTTGGGTAAGAGTCTGGCTGAAGCTTGTCGCCGGGCACGGGTTACATTGGCAGGTGGCGAGACCGCAAGTTTGCCTGGAATTGTAACCGAACTCGACATGTCTGGAACCGCTCTTGGCTGGCTCAAAAAGGGTGATGAAATTACCGGGGCCAATCTGAAAGAAGGTGATGTTCTAATCGGTTTACCATCTTCCGGGGTTCATTCAAATGGCTATTCCTTGGTTCGAAGTGTGGTCGAACATTGCGGTGCTAGCTGGACCGATGCTGCGCCTTTCCCGCTCGATGAAAGTCGGGTTGAACGCTTTTTAGAGGGCGATATCACCTTGGGTGAAATTTTCCTCAATCCTACTCGAATTTATTGTGACCCGGTGGCAGACCTCATCATGGATGGACCGTGTGCAACCTCTGAAATTCATGCGATTTGCCACGTTACCGGCGGCGGTTTGTCGAATCTGTTGCGCTTGCACGATTCTTTAGGCTGGCATATCGATTCGCCTTTGCCAGTCTTAGCCGAATTTGATTGGATTCAACAACAAGGAAATGTTGCAACCCGCGAAATGTATCGAACTTTCAATATGGGCTGTGGAATGATTATCGCGGTCGACTCGAGTGAAGCGGAATCGGTTTCAAAGTGGTTGGCTCAAAGAATGCCGGGCGCAGCGATTATCGGCCAAGTTGTCGATAATGGCCGCAAGGTTACCCACGCCCTCGAAGAGGTCGTTTTTGAGCACTACTGAGGTGCGGAATTTGGATCTAGAGGGGTGGCCGGGTCATATTTGGCTAGAAGGTCGAACCAAGGTCCATCTGCGCGACCATCAACCCCGGCCAACCCATATGCCGCGTGGGCCTGCTACCAAAACCGGTGATGGTTTTCTCAATCCAGCGATGGCTCCAGCTAGAACTCGCTCGGTCATGTTATTGGCCGATGCAATAGAACACGGTTGGTTGGTCGATGAAGGTAAAACAATCCGGATTCTAGATGCTCTATGTGCGACTGCGGTTCGGCCGAGGCGTTGGAGACGAGAAGTTCCCGGTCAAGAAGTTTTGAAAATAACCGCGAATGACTTAGATGAAGAATCGGTTGCATGGGCTCGAAAAAGCCATCGAACTCACCCGATAGGTGATGGTTACATTTGGCAAGAAGAGCCGTGCAGATTCGGTCAAAGATCGGAAGGGATTAGCGAGGATGGAATAAATTGGGTGGTTGGAGATGCCCGAAAAATTATGGTGACAAATCCCTATCAATGGATCGACCTCGACCCATTTGGTTCTCCGGTCGATTTTCTAGATTCGGCGATTCAATCCTTATCTAGAGTAGGGGTTCTCGATGTTACTGCAACCGATACTGCTGCATTGTGTGGCTCGGCTAAAACCAGTCACGATGATGCGGTGAGAATTCTGTTAGGCACTATTGCACGGGTCGCAGCGATGCACGATAGATACATTCGACCATTAATTGCATTATTCGATGGCCATCATGTTAGATTGAGCGTCTTGGTCAGCCGCAAAAAGGAAATTGCCAGCAAATGGTCGGACAATATCGGATATCGAATCCGCTCAAAACCTTATCATTTTTCCAAAATACCAGAAGGAAATTTCAGTGGCCCGATGTGGACAGGGCCGATTTTTGATACCCAAATCGCCGGACGGATGACCGTCGAAAAGGCGATTGAGTTATGCGCGGGAAGGCCGGAAGATCTCCCTGATGATTGGAGTGAGCACGATATTGAACATTCAAAGCGAGAATTGGAACGGACGGTTCGCCATATATCTCAATCTGCTCAATTGCTTGGTGGTGACCATCTTTTGGTCGGAACCGATGATTTGGGTATAGCCGCAAAGGTTGGTCAAATTCCTAAGATGAAACTCATTTTTTCGCAACTTGAAAAGGCTGGATTCAAAGCGGCACAATGTCAGATGCCGGAGCCGATGTTTGCGACCGATGCATCGTGGGAAGATGTTCTTGGTGTGGTGCGGCATTTAGCCGAATGATGGATCAATTTGGTCTTCAGGCGCAGGTAACATAGTTTGAGAATTTTCAAATACTTCTCTTACACTATCTTCTATCCTGCGCGCATCTTCTAATAATGAGGATAACGGAATATCTAGGCCGGTCAATTCACTGACCGCTTCGATAGCTAATGCCGCTGCTCTGGCATCTGGGTACATCGGATTACAATCGGTTAAAATCGCGGTAATATCCAAGCCTAATCGGTCGCCTTCGGCAATTAAATATCCTGCAATTCCCGCTACGACCCCTTGGGTTACCGGGTCTATTCCCGCGCTCTTTAACCGGGCTCGTCCACCCTTGGACGCACTCACGCCATACATTGTGCCCTCACGATCATCGAGGTTTTCTCTTGCGATGCCATCGATGATAATTAATTGGTCAAAGCCGCCTTTGGTGAACCAATCCAATACTGTATTTGCGAATAATATATCGCGCTTTGGTCCAAATCTAATCTCGGCGGTAAATACACCGATTCCATTTCCTTGATAGACTCGAACCGGATGTTTTGGGACCTCGTGATGAATTAGAGCCATGGCTGGAAATTCAGCATTCAAGACCGTACCGAGTTGATTCAATTTTAGTTGGCTAATCATATGGGTCGCCGCGATTACTCCGACCATTCCAACGGTAGAAAAACCACAGATTGCAACCCCGCCAGTAGTCGGGTCAGCATTTTTGTGCAAGACTAAATCGTACCCAGTTTGGCTTGCCATGTTATCGCCTCCAGCGTCACACCCTCAAAGGCATTACGGATTATCAGTAAGGATTATTCTGTGAATTCCGACCAATCTTCCTCACCTTCATCACGATACCACCATACTCCAATTTCATCTTCATACCACTCGGTACCGTGTTCATCTACTGTGATGCTATCGTCTTGTGAGATTGATTCTTCCTCTTCGCTTGCAAGACTGTCCATGAATCCTTTATCTGGACCATCTGGGACTTCGTCATCATAGCCGCGGTCCTCAATCTCATCCAATGCTAAACCGACGGGAAGTGGCTTGGAGATTTGCTCAAATTCAGAGGAGGGGTCTTCATCGAAATCGAGGTCGTCTTCATCCCAATCGGTTTCATCGCTCTTCATCCGAGCTACAATGAATACCAATAGAGCGATGGTTGCAATTCCTGCTCCACCGCCGATGTATAGTAAACTATTATCGTCTTGACTTTGGGTTTTATCTATGGTTTCATTATCACCATCGTCTGGTTTGTCAGGATTATCGATGATCTCTTCGACCTCTAAGACCCAATTTACTTGATGGGAGATGAATTTATGACTGGTTACATAATTGGTTGCGGTAAAGCTGCCTTTAACCGTCATTTTATCGCTGCTGAGGCCCAGCAAAGCTGGGTCTTGTATGAGGTCGATATCAATGATGATATTTTTCGATTCATTCTCGGCTAAAGTGAATTCGGATTGGCCTGGTGCAGGATAGAAGCCGATGGTATCGGCTTCCCAAACCGACCAATCATTATTATCCAATACAATGTTTACTGAGAAATTATTAGGATTGCTGAAATTACAGGTTGTGGTCTGATCGCCCAAACTAACATTGATGACGATACTAGGACAATCGACTACGATGTCAACGAGATTTGTCGGGGTCCAGACCGTATTGTTGCTTTGATTTTCTTCGGTCTGATTTTGCTCGACTCCCTCGCCATAAACGACCAATTCAATCTCGAGGCCGACCGGGTTAACCACCAGCCAAGCAGGTCCAGTCATATTGACATAGAGGAGCCCTCCTTCGGGAATATTGACTAAAAATTGGGCAAATCCATTCGAAATCAAATCCGAGCCGCTCGCGGTTGAATTGTTATTGCTAATAGCCCAATCAAAGGTCGCGCCTTCGACCAAGTGGGATTGGCTGGCAACATTTGCTACCAATTCGACCCGAACATCGGTCTCGTTATCCCAGTCCAATTCATAGTAATCAGCCGATGAATTCATCGTTGCTTGAACGGTTGCAACCCTATTTGTGACCGTTGCAGCAGCAGCTACCGGTTGGTTGAGTTCATCGCCAGCAAAGCCACTATAATTTGCACTAAAACTAACCGCCCCGTTCACATTATTCGCAAATAGGCCGATGTCGTTGAAATCATCGAGATGAATCCCGTTCCAATCGGTTGTAATCAGATGGCTTTCACTAGATGTTATCATTTGAACCGTTATGGTTCCATTTGGAATTATCTCAACCAAATCGACCATCATCGTTAAATTTAGATCAAATGGTTGGCCAAGTTCAATGATAGCGCTTACCTCCATAGTGAGTGAAGTATTGGCTGGGATATCGTTTCGTGGATATGCTGGGCCGGTCGATATTACATCGGAGGTATAATTGCCATATTGGTCGACCGCAATTACCGCTGCATGGTAACCCACGCCGTTCTCCAAGCCGGTCACAATTGTATTGATATTAGCACTTTCAATCGAAGTTACAGGAATCAGGCCGGTGGTTGAGGTGAAAGATTGAGTCTCGACATATACTTCGTAATGGTCGAAATCATCGCTTGATCCGATCCACGAAACCTCGACTGCTCCGCCGCTATCATTAGCGACGTCCGATATCGAGAAACTCGCCAATTGTGATGGCGGCGCTGGGTAAGGAATGATTGCCGAGACGGTATTGGAAAGGTTTGAAGTAATTCCAAAGTGGTGAACCGATCTCATTGAATAATAATAGGTCATACCTACCGTCACGTTGGTATCGATGGTTAAATTAATCATGTCTGTGATATAGGGATTGGTCATATCCAGAGTAGCATTTGCCGATTGACTTCTGAATATTTCGAATTTTTGTAAGTCCTGGCCAAAGTCGATCAAATCGTTCCAAGCCAAATTAACCTCGAACGATGTCACATTTCCAAGAACCAATGTCGGCGTGGTCGGCATCGTAACCTGGGGGGCACCCGGTGAATGAATCGCGTTCAAATTTGTGATGGTGATAATACCAGCATTGGTCGAATTAAACGGAAGGTCAAATACAAAGGTTCCAGTACCACCGGTCATCTTTTGATTAATTATATTGGAGATATTGGATGTGGCGTAAGGGTTTATATCCACTCTGAAAGAACCATCATATCCAATATCGAGATTGGTCAAATTAAAGGTGCCAGAAGCCGAACTAGTACTATTCATGGTGATATTTGTCATACTGATTCCATAACCATCGGGCAAGGCCGGTAAGGTGACTAAAATTGGACTGATAGCTGTCTTTATCGAATTGGTTTCATCGACGAGCGTCATTGGGTCCAATCCATTCACACCATCGCCAGAATAGCCGTTGAGATTAGCTTCAGCTGTGCCGTCTCCATCAACATCGAGGCTGATGGAGTGCCAAGCCCCTACGAATAAACCATAGCCGGATTCACCGGCTTCGACCATTTGCTCGGCCAATCCATCACCATCTAGGTCAGCACATAGAACCGAGGTCGGTAATGACCAAGGTTCCAATAATCTGGCATTCAATGAACCAAGGGAAGTTGCATTTATTGAATGTGAGGTGATATTTCCTTCGACTGTCAAACTAGAACCATCGCTGATACCGGTCTGGGGAATCAATAATTCCAATACCCCGTCACCGTCGAAATCACAAACCGATGCCGAGGACATCTCGATTACATTTTGATTGCCAGATTCGTTAAAGGTGCCAGCTTCATTCTTGATGATGACATAACCTTGGTCATTGGAACCGATGATGTCTAAATCGCCATCACCGTCGAGATCGGTTAAAATTTCGTTCTGAGTAAGGTTTGAGAACGCACTACTCACCGACCATGCTCCACCGGTATAGTTCAGACTCTGCCAAGCGCCATTCTGTTCTTTGATTAGAATTAATGGATATCCGGGTGATGCAAAATCTCCAGAATATAGACTAGCCAAATCTGCTGGCATGCCGACTTGACCGTAGGGATAAATTGTTTGAGTCGCATTCACACTAAAAGAAGAGGTTGAACTAACCCAAACTCTGACCGAGATATCACCGTTAGGATGAATGGAAACTATATCATCAAAACCATCTCCATTGACATCGGATAGAACCGCGGAATTCAAATATTGGCTCAATGAAATATTCATGGTTGAATCGAACGAAGAGGTTGTTGAATTCCACGTGTGCATACAAACCATATCGTTGCTGGGCGCAATAGACATCACATCATCAATGCTATCGTTATTGATGTCTCCAACGGCGAGGGCGCTCGCATTATCACATGTTGCTTGCCAACTGGAATGGCTCAAGCCAGTTGCGGAATCAAAGTCCATCCAAGAAATCGCTGTAGTCAAATTGGTAACAGAAGAATCATTCGATAATATCACAACTTCGCTAAGGCCATCGCCGTCAAATTCTGCATCGACGAGATCTTCCAATGGCCCGACGGCAAAGAAGCCACCCCCAACGTCTGGAGTGAAACTCATGTCGACCGTACTCGATTGAAGGTTAGCCGAAGGCGGTAGCAAAAATCCCGGCGCTTGTACGGTTCCACCCGAACTCGAATATGCGCCATAAGCCGCTCCGTTCCAGAATTGATCTTGATGGCCTATCGAACCATATCCAGTCCCGGTGAAGGACCATTCATGATCTCCGTCCTCATCGATATCGAGCCAAACACTACCTGGTGATTCATCGAGTGCATCGATTTCGACATCGAATGATACACTGGTAAAGGTGACATTTCTAGGGACATCGATGGTCGAAGAATTATTGCTCACACCACCGGCTAAATCGATTTCAATAGTTGCCATCGAAGCGGAAAAAGACGACAAAGTAGTGGTCTCGGCACTAGCTGAAATCATCAAAATAGGGAGGGTAGATGTCAACATCAAGAAGATGACGGCCAAGGGGAAAACGCGTCTCATGGTACCACCGGGGATAACGGGGAATAAATCGCTCCTTCATGTGTCTTGCTACGTATGGGCGCAAGTAGAATGGTATTTCAGAGATTATGTTATCAGCCGAGGTGTTAATTACTAGTTATAAAGAATATCATTGTAATAATCAAAAATCTCTTCGCAGTAGATTGATTTTAATAGTAGTGTGTCGAAAAACCCTCTGGAAAATGAACGATTGAAAGCATTATGTATGCTCGGCCAGTCGGCAAAAAACGAGGGATTTGAAAGATGGAAGACGAGGGGCGAGTTTTAATCAGAGCAGGCGATATAGAAATAGACATCTCGGGGGCTCAAACCTCGGTCGAAGAGCGTCTGGTAAAGATCCGCGAAGATGATACTTGGTCGATCGCATTATCAAGAATTCGAAACGCCAGAGAAATCGCTATTCAAGCTGCTATCGAAGCAGCGAAAGAATCGGGTTTGCCTGAACGTGGTTCGGCGTTCAAAGCATTGATCGAAAATTGCAACCTGATCCGCAAGCCTGACCAAGTTTTAGGTGCAATACAATATCTGAGAGACGTGGAAGGAATCAACGATAGCCCGCCTCGTGTTCTCAACCAAATATTTATCGATGCAGGACTAGAACCCCCAGGTAACCTATCTCTTTACTTGAACCGATTGCGAGAGCGCGGTTACCTTACCATCCCTCCTTCGGCGATGGAAAAGAATCGCTATGCGATTCTCACCCTTGAAGGAAGAGCCCATTTGGATAAGCGATCTCGCTTTTGATGGTGATTTCTGATGGTCTTGTCGGGAAGTGCTACCGACGAGGAAGAAACCCCTTTGGATTATTCATATCAGAATAAGAAAGGCGTATTATTGCGCCGAGGGAACCATCCTCGCAGCAACTTTAAACGAGCGATTCTTGATGATGCTGACCTAACTGAAGGTAATTTTGTCGAGTCTAATTTCAACCGAGCAAGCATGGTCGGTATCGACTTGATGAAGTCGGCTTTCGACGGAAGTGATTTTCGAGGAGCAGACTTGAGAAAGGCGAGGTTGAACCTATCAAATTTCAACAATTGTCAATTCAAAGGCGCAGATATCCGCGGTATAAGAGGCAGATATGCTATCTGGCAAGGTAGCGATTGGTGGAATGCTAAACTCGATGACGATTTGGCAAAGGCATTAGCGAAAAAATGGCCAAGGCCGAAGGATGATTAGAGAGTTGTTCTTAGCGGTTTCATGGCGGTAATATTGCAGCGCAGGGTCGACTTCCCAATGCTCGATATGGCGGGAATTGCATTTTATCCGCGCATCTATGATCTCGCTCACAGATTTTTCGAGGAAACTTGGCTTGAGATGTGCGATATCGATTATCCAACTATGATAAATGAGATGAAATTAGGCTTCCCTGTCGTAGACATCAAGAGTCAATTTCATCAGCCGATGGTTTATGGTGATGTGATCGAAGCCAAGATTTGGATTTCGAGAATCGGCACCAAATCTTGTGTTTGGCAATATCGGTTTTACAATCAAAATGAAGACCTCTTGTGGTCGAGCGAACAAGTCACGGTTTGCGTAAGTATGGATACGATGGAATCGCTCGAAATACCGACGAGTCTACGCACCGGGATGGAGGCATGTAATCATGAGTGATTCGTTTTCAATTAGAATGAGTGGAGATGATGGACTAGCCCCCCCCGCAGAAATCTTTGCAACCCGCCCCGATGAAAAAGGGCCAAAAACCGTAGCGATTCTATTGATTGCTGGTGCAATGTTGATGATATTTGTCGGCTTTGGCGACCTTCAGAATGCAAATTCGAACGATCTAAGTCAAGAAGATTTGGACACCTTGTTAACCAATGTTCGCAATCAAGGCGACAATATTACCGATGAACAATATCAACAATTCCATGACAATATTCGAGAGAGCGGCGCTTATTCGATTAGAGGCTGGTCATTAATGATTGGAGGGATAGTTGTTGGACTGGCCGGGGTGTTATTGTTCAAGTTGAATTTACAAGGTCCAAAAATGGCGATGTGTGGAGCAGGAATTGGCTTTATCGGCGGAACTTACGGTTCGTGGACCATAAAGACTCTCTCGGAGTCCGCATTACCCGAAGCCATGGTCTTAGCCAATGAAATATTGACTTATGTCTGTGGAGTGTGTATGGTGTTATGTTTAGCGTTGGCTGGTTTGCCATTGATGAATGCTTCTGCAAAAGCAGCCTTGAATCAGAAAATAGTGTTCATTGCTGAACAGGAATAGACTTCTTATCATCAAAGTAGATAGCGGCTTGAACTATCAAGAATCCGATCAAAAACCCGCCGACTACATCGGTGAACCAATGGACTCCGCCAAGCATTCTTCCGCAAGCTGTAATCGTAATTATTATCAACCAAATCTTCATGGCTAATTTTTTATTTACTTGTTCTTTAAACACGATTAGCAATAGCGAACCCCACATTACGGTGGCAAGCATTGTATGGCCACTTGGCCATGCTAATGAGGTCATGTCGGAGCCGGTTTCGGGTCGAGCCCGACCGATGAATTCTTTCAAAAAATATGAAATTGCGCCCATCGAAATAATTGAAGAAATATAAATTAAAGTTGTGGTGTGTCTCTTGTTTTTAATCAGAATGGCAGAGCCGATGACCAGGCCGATAATCGCGGTTTCAAGGTGGCCTGGACTAGAGAGAATCCATTTGCCGAACCAAGCGACTTGGGTTGAATCATGGTAGTAGAAAACGTCGCGGACAAAATTGTCTAATGGTTGCAAGGGGTTGTCCTTGAGTGAAGCGAAAAAGCCGAGGAAGATCGCGATGATGATGGCGGTCTTATTTGCTAAGTTCATAGTGGATAATGGGGGGGTTGAGGTTTTGAAGGCTCCTGTGGTGGCTCTCCATCATTCATCAGAATAATATCAGGGCGGTCATAATATCCGGATGGAGGCGGTTTAATTACAAATTATCGAAATACAGAGAGTAGTCGGTGTGACTAAGGGGAAAAACTATCACCATCAGTCTTGCATAAGTCACTACGAGTGATGTCATGTCAGACAAAAGCCTTGAAGAACGAGTCTCAGAACTAGAGTCTCGGCTTAACAAAATAGAAGGTGAAAAAGTCAAATCTTTTGATTGGGAAACGGGATGGGAAGTAGGGATTGTCTTCGGAATATTGCTTATTGTTTTGGGTTTTCTAGTTTATCAAGTATACTTGGCCTAATAATATCATCATCTTTAGTTTTGAATCAGAGGGTACCGGCGTATGCG